>NZ_JBHYJW010000003.1:157577-215145 GCF_042741125.1 Amycolatopsis sp. NPDC058986
CCTGGCCCCGTCGCTGTGCTGGCGGGGGTGGCCCGTCTACGTGGGGTGTGTGGGCGCCCCCCCACGTTGTCTCCCTGTTCTAGGGGGGGCGGCCGCGCTCCCCCCACACCGGCATCGCTGCCCCGGACGGACCGGCGAGCGATAATGCGTTGACCGTCCCTCTGCCCGCCTCCAGAATGACAGCCACACCGAGAACGAAAGGTCGTCATGACGGACAACGGGCAGCACCCGGCTTGGCACGGTTTCCCGCGCCCGGCACACTGCCGCTGTCAGCGCACGTTCTCGCAGGTAGGCAGGGCGGACTCCCGATGAGCTGAATTACCCAGCACGTCAGGAGCCGCCCACGGGAAACCGTCAGGGCGGCTTTTTCGTGGCGTACCGGTTTTCTCTTTTCCCGCACCCCCGTAGCTCAACGGAAAGAGCGCGGCAGCGCGCCTGCCGGGGTTCAGGTTCGATTCCTGACAGGGGTACCGCTGGAACCGGCGAATGTATCCGGCGGGCCGGGGTGGCAGTCACTGCTGCGCTGGTCGCCGTGCCAGTTTCCAGGCCAACCACAGTCTGGGGGTGGGACGCTGCCGATGCGTCCCACCCCCAGACGCGTCAGCCGACGGGTTTCGCCACCGGGGCCCGGAGTTCGGCCAGCGCGGCGGCGAACATCGTGGACTTGATGGCGGCGAGGGTGCCGCGGTCCTTGCCCGCCAGCGCGCGGACGCGCTCCGTGGCGGTCTCGACCAGTTCGGCCGCCTCGGCGGTGGCGTCGATCAGGCCGAGCTCCCTGGCATCGGGACCACCGAAGCGCCGTCCGGTGGTCATCGACTCGATCGCGGCGGCCGGGGTGAGCTTGCTCTGGATGAGCGCGGCCATCGCCGGGGTGAAGGGGATGGTGATATCGACTTCGGGAAGACAGAAGTAGCCCCGGTCGGCCCGCATCACGCGGAAATCGTGTGCCAGGGCGAGCATCGCGCCCGCTGCGAAGGCGTGACCGTTGATCGCGGCCACGGTCGGGACGCCGAGGGTGAGCACGCGGGCGAACAACTCGTTCACCTCGGCGAGGTAGCTCTCCGCCTGGTCGCCGTGGCCCATCAGCCACTCCAGGTCGAGCCCGTTGGAGTAGAACCTGCCGCCGCCGGTGGTGACCAGCGCGGCGGGGTCGGTGCTGTCGGCGACGGTGTCGAGTAGCGAGTGGACGGTCTTGAGCCACTCCGGGGAGAAGCGGTTCTCGTCGTCCCCGAGGTCGAGCACGAAAACGGGGCCCTGGTTGCGTAGTTCCGGCACGGTCAGTCCTTTGTGGTCGGTCTGGCGGGGTGGGTACGGGGCGGTGGCGGGACGGAGAGCACCGCGCGGACGGCGGCGGCGAGCCGTTCCCGTGCGTCGGCGCCGATCGGCGCCGGCCCGTCCAGGGGGCCGGTCAGTGCCCGCCGGAACAAGGCCGTGGGCAGGTCGACCACGCAGGTGGTGAGCACCTCGACGGCGGCGCCGTCGCGACGTCCCCAGCGCAGGTGGGTCAGCCGGACGAGCAGCGCCACGACCTTCTTGTCCAGTGCCAGCAAGGCATCGGCGATTTCGGCAGGCAGCTGCGGGCCGAGCAGGTCGTCCTTTTTGACGGTGAGCAGCATCCGGGCCGCGGCCGGGCGCCGGAGCGCGAACACGGCGGCGGTGTCGGCGGCCGCGACCACCGCGGCCGCGCTGTCCCCGGCGTCGCCGAGAGCCGCTTCGACCAGTTCGGTCTGCAGGTCGAGGAAATCGGTGGCCGCGCGCAGCCAGACCTGGCCCAGCAACGCACTGATCGAGCCGAAGGCGTGGTAGATCGTGCCGTTCGGCACACCGGCGGCCGCCGCGAGCGTCCGCACGGTGACCTTCCCCGCACCGATCTCGGCGACCAGTCGCTCGGCGGTGTCGAGCACCTGATGCAGGTCGTGAACGCGAGGGCGGGCCATGCGGGAACCATAACAGAGCACGTGCTCCAAAACCAGCACCGTCGGATACACCCTCCTTAGTGGACACTTCCGGGGAAACGATTCGACGCTCTCGCCGGGGTCGGTTAGCTTTCTCCCATGCGTACCGAGCTCAGGCGTGGTCTGACAGCCGCCATCAAGGACCGGGACCGGGTCGCCATCGCGGCGCTCCGCTCGGCCCTGGCAGCCATCGAGAACGCCGAAGCCATCCCCGTCGAGCAGTCCCAGAAGGTCAGCGGCGAGCACGTCGCCGGTGCGGCGGTGGGCCTCGGCGCCGCCGAGGTCGAGCGGCGTCACCTGACCGAAGACGACGTGCGCGAGATCGTCGCGCGGGAGGTCGGCGAGCGTACGGCCTCCGCCGCCGAGTACGAGCGGCTCGGCCGCGGCGACGACGCCGATCGGCTTCGCGCGGAGGCGGACGTCCTCGGCCGTTATCTGCCCACCGACCGCTGAGCTAAGGTCGGCGAAGTGACTGGGCAGCCCGCGGACCTCGAGCCGGTGACGCGTCCGGCCGCGCTCGACGCGGCGACCCCGTCGGAACGGCTGGCGCGGCTCGATCAGGCGGCGGCCCAGCACGTCGAGACTCAGCGGCCTGCCAACACGCTCAAGGCGTACGCGCAGGATTGGCAGGTGTGGGAGGACTACACCGCCGAACTCGGCATCCCGCTGCTGTCGGGTTCGATCGGCGCGCTGACCGGGTTCGTGGTGTGGCTGGAGCGCGGGCGCACACTACGTCCGGGCGAGCGTGCCGATCCCGCGGTACCCGAACGCGCGGCGCCCGCCGCTCCCGCGACCATCGAACGGCGGCTCACCGGCGCGCTCGCCGGGCTGCGTCAGCACCAGGTGACCGTCGACGCCGAGGCCAGCCGGGCCGCGTGGCGTGCGCTGAAGGGCTATCGCCAGCGTCTCGCGCAGCAGGGTGTCCGCCGGGGCAGGGGCAAGGCGACCATGGTCACCCTCGCCGATCTGCGGGCGATGTCGCGGGCCTGCCCGGACACCGTCGCCGGGCTCCGCGACCGGGCGATGCTGCTCATCGGGTTCCCGATCGCCGCTCGCAGTTCGGATCTGGTGAATCTGCTCGTCACCGACGTCGTCCAGCCCGACGACCGCGGCCTGGCCGTCACGGTCCGGCACGGCAAGAGCATCGGCGACATGGTGGTCCCCCGCCGCGAGCATCCCGAAACCGATCCGGTGCGCGCGTGGCGGGCCTGGCTCGCGGCCGCGGAACTCGGCCGCGACGAGCCGGGTCCCGCGTTCCGCCGGATCGACCGGCACGGCAACGTCGGCACGCAGGCGCTGACCACTGCCGGTGTCAACCAGATCCTCGGCCGCGCGGGGGTACGCGCCGGGCTGCCCTACGCGGTGACCGGGCACTCGCTGCGCTCCGGGTTCGCGACCGAGGCCCGGCGGGCCGGGGCGGACGATCTCGCCATCGCCGACCAGGGCCGGTGGGTCCGCGGCAGCCGCGCGCTCTACGAGTACATCCGGCGGGTGGACCAGTGGAAGGACAACGCCGCGGGCGCACTGGACCTCTGACGCTATCTTGGATACCTGACGGCCGTGCGGTATGCGAGGTGAGAGTCGTGCACGAGGCTTTGAGGTCGGTGGCCGACAGCGCCTTGTTCGGGGTGACCGCCGCGCCCTATCTCGTCCTCGACGCGAATCTGCGGATCCAGGCCGCCAATCCGGCGTACTTGGGTGCCACCGGGCGTTCGCCCGAGGAGCTGATCGGCGCGTTCATGTTCGACGCGTTCCCGGACAACCCCGCAGACCCCGATGCCACCGGGGTACGCAATCTGAGTGCTTCGCTGGAGCGGGTGCTCCGGCGAAGCACGGCGCACGACATGGGGGTGCAACGCTACGACATCCCCGATTCCCGCAATCCGGGGGTGTTCCGGACCAAGACGTGGGGCCCGGTCAACTCTCCCCTGACCGACAACGACGGGCACGTCGTCGGGGCCCTGCACCACGTCGAGGACATCACGGCGGTGCAAGACCTTTTCACGGACGGCAACGCGGTGGCTCTGGCCGCAGAGTTGCAGCAGCCATCGGCGGTACTGCGGCGCGCGGCGCTGGCCGCCGCGCGCTACGACCGCGCGCTCGCCTCCGCACGGGCCGTTTCGACCCACCGAGACGTGCTGTGGCACCGCATCGTCCACGCCGCGCGGGAGGCACGGCGCGGCGGTTGCGCGGCCGCCGTCTGCGCCGCCGCGGCGGAGGAGCTCCCGGGGATCGACGCGGTCGCCGTCACCCTGCGCGCGTCGAGGTGGTCACACCATCGGCTCGCCGCCAGCGAAGAGTGGGCAGGGTATGCGGAGGAACTACAACTGGCCGCCGGCGAAGGGCCCTCGATCGCCGCGTTCCTCACCGGGAAGCCGGTCCTCATGTCCGATCTGTCGGCCCACGGCATCTCCTGGCCCGACTACACCGACGCGGCTTCCGAACTCGGCATCGCGGGGGTCTTCGCGTTTCCCCTCCAGACCGCCGACAGGGTCATGGGAACCTTGACCTGCTATCGGCGATCCGGTCATGTCCCGTCCGCCGCCACGATCGCGGACGCCGAGGCGTTCGCCGAAATGGCGTCGGTGGTGCTCCGTGCCGACCTCGATACCGACTTCGTCATCGACTTCGACGCGAACGACAAGAACATCGACGCCGTCGCCGCGGAAGTCCTGGCCGAGGCGCACAGCATCAGTCTCGACGAGGCGTTCCGGCGAATGCGCATCGCCCACCAGGTCAGCGGCCGGCGCCTGGCCGAGATCGCCCGCGACGTCCTGGCTCGCCATACCGGGAACCACGGATACCGGACCGACCGCGGGTAGCGTGGGGACATGCGTGATCCCTGGGGCCTCAACGAGCGGATGTTCGGCTTCTACTACCCCATCCTCATGGGACTCTCCGAGCGCGCCGGACACAGCGAGACGCGGCGGGAGCTGCTGGCGGACGCCCGGGGCCGCACCTGCGAGATCGGCGCGGGAAGCGGCTACAACCTGCCGCACTACACCGATGCGGTGTCGGAGCTGATCGTCACCGAACCCAGCCCGCACATGCGGCGGCACCTGCGCGGGAAGCTGGCGGCGAGCCCGCCACCGGTCGGCGCGTGGGAACTCACCGAAGCCGGCGCCGAGAACCTGCCGTTTCCGGACGAATCCTTCGACACGGTCGTCGGTACGTACGTGCACTGCACCGTCCCGAGCCCGGTCCGGGCGCTCGCGGAGATCCACCGCGTGCTGCGTCCCGGCGGCCGGTATCTGTTCATCGAGCACGTCCGGGGCGCGGACGGCAGCCTCATCGGAGCCGTGCAGGACGCGCTGGAAGTGCCGCACCGCTACTTCGCGGCCGGCTGTTACCCGAACCGGCGCACCGAGCGGATCCTGCGCGACTCCCCGCTGACCGTCGAGCGGCTCGAACACTCGACGCTGCCACTCGGCCTGCTCACGGTGCGGCCCATCATCATCGGCAGCGCGAGCCGGGACTGACCGTCGGCGGCACCGGCCGGTCAGCCGGCCCGGCAGTGGTTCCCGTGCACGATCAGCACGCCTTGGGTTCCCACACCCTGAACCACGGAGCACGAGTAGTTGATCCGGTCGAGCTTGTCGACGATCACCCCCATACCCGAGTCCGGCGTACCAGTGCAGCTGTTACCTATGACAGCCGGGAAGGACGGGCCGCTCCCCAGCGTCGACGCGCTCTGGCACACGTAGATGAGACCGTTGGTGGCGAGTGCGCTGCCGCCAGTCATGAACAGGCTGGCCGCCAGCGGAAGGGCGGCCAGTGCCGCACCGAGACGGGTTCGGTTCATGCTGCCCATCTGACGACGTCGGCCGGTGTGGCGTCAGCCGCCGGTCAGGTGAAACAGGTGGCAACACCCGGCACGTAACCACTGGTGGCGCTTCTCGGTCACGTCGCGCCGGCGTGACGCGCCGAGCACACTGTCCACAGTGGAGGCACGACGAGTGAGTACGCCGCGCCCTTTCCCGAAGCCGCCATTGTCCGGCTACGGCGACGGCCGCGTGGCACCGACGACCCAGCCGTCGACCCGCACCAGCCAGCTTCCACAGAAACAGCGCGTGTAGTCGACGCTGCCCTGCGAAACCGACTGGCGCGCCGGGAGTTCCGCGAGTGGCCAACCACACCGGGGACACCTGTTCTCGTTCATACCCCGATCGTGATGTAATGAGTTTGTGCATTTCAACCCTTACGGTGGGCCCGCCGCGCAGCTGGCCGCCGACCTGGCGAACTTCGCCGCGCGGGGCGCCGATGACGAGGCCCGCGCGCTCGTACTGGACCGTGGGATGACACCGGCGCCGCCGACGGCCGACGAGACGGCGCGAATCCTCGAGTGGGGCGAGCGGCTGCTGCCCGTTTTCGCCGCCGCTCCCGATGACCGCGTCGACCTGGTGAACGCGCTGCTCGCGACCGCGGCCTGCCGTCCGTACATCTCCCGCCACGACGGCAAACCGCCCCATCTGCACTACGCCAGCGAGCACGCCGATCCGGTGAGCCGGGTCCGCGCGTTCACCGCGGGCGGCCTGGCCCATCTGGTCTGCGAGGATCCCGAGCGGCTCGGCGTCTGCGCTCGCGAGGGCTGCGGAACGGCCTATGTGGACGTCTCGCGTAACGGCCGCCGCCGGTATTGCACGGCCCGCTGCGCGACACGGGTGCACGTCGCCGAACATCGCGCCCGGCGTCTCAGCGCGTGACCACCTCCCCCGGCGAGGCGTGCGGGCCGCCGCATAGACTGCCGTGGTGAGCAACCGCTTAGTTTGTTTAGGTGACTCTTTCACCGAGGGCGTCGGCGACGACGATCCCGCGGCGCCGAACGGCGTCCGCGGCTGGGCCGACCGTGTCGCGGAACAACTCGCCGCCCACGAGCCGGGCTTCCGGTACGCCAACCTCGCGATCCGCGGCAAGCTCCTGAGGCAGGTGCTCGCCGAGCAGCTCCGGCCCGCACTCGACCTCGGTCCCGATCTGGTGACGCTCTACGCGGGCGGGAACGATCTGATGCGGCCGAAGGTCGACATCGACGCGCTGGCCGAGTCCTACGAGGAGGCCGTCGGGCGGCTGCGCGCCAGCGGCGCCCGGGTCGTGCTGTTCACCGGAGTGGACGGTGTCGAGGACGCGCTCTTCCGCAAGATCCGGGGCCGGGTGGCGATCTACAACGAATTCGTGCGTGGAATCGCCGCACGGCACGACGCGCTGCTCGTGGACATGTGGGCGATGCGGCAGCTGCGCGACCGGCGGCTGTGGGCACCCGACCGGCTCCACCTCAACGCGCTGGGACACACCGAGATCGCCATCGCGGTCCTCGACGCGCTGGGCGCGCCGCACCGGCTCACGCCCGCCACGCTCGGCCCCCGTGTCGTCCTCAGTCCCCAGGAACGACGGAGCCAGAACCTCCAGTGGAGCAAGGAACACGCGGTGCCGTGGCTGCGGCGCAGGCTGCGCGGCGAATCCTCGGGCGACACGCTCAGCCCGAAGCGGCCGCGCCTCGAACCCTTCGGCGCGGCGGCGGTCCCGGAAGGTCAGTGACGAGCCGGGCGAAGGCCGTCGAACATGATCTTCACGGTGCGGCACCGCAGTTCCCGGTCCGCGCCGACGTGTTCGGCCGCCTTCGCGGTGCCGATGATGACCGGGATCAGCTCGTCGGTGTGCAGGTCGGCCCGCACCGCGCCGGCTTCCTGCGCGCGCCGCAGGATGACGCCCAGCGCGTGGACGAGCCGGATGCCCACGACCGATCCGGTCGTGGGCACCGTGACCCCGGCCGCGGTGAGCGCCTCGAAATAGGCATTCTTGGCGCTCGCCATTTCAATCCAGCTGGTAAGGAAATCGAAGAAAGCGCCACCCGGATCCGCGGAATTCGCCGCCACGACTGCCTCGGCCTCGTCCACGAACCGGTTCAGCCGCGCGTAGAGCACGGCCTCCAGCAACGCTTCCTTGGTCGGGAAATGCCGGAACACGGTGCCGATCCCGACCCCGGCCGCGCGGGCGACCTCCTCGGTCGGGGCACCGGTTCCCTTGGCGGCGAACACGCTCTCCGCGGCTTCGAGTACCCGGGCCCGGTTACGCCTGGCATCGGCGCGCAGCGGTTTCGCATCCGTCACGAGCGTCGATGGTAGACCTGCTCAATCGGGCAGCGCGTCCAGCAGGCGGGCGAGGGCCTTCGGGACGTGCGAACGCCAGCCCCCGCCCATGATCCGCCGGGAGATCCGCTGGAACTCGTCGTCCGGGTCGAACCCCTCGTGGGTCAGCAGCAGCCGGGTCCCGCGCCCCTCCGGCACGAGCCGCCACGTCACAGTCCACTGTGGACCCCAGCGGATGCTGAGCACGCGTTCGGGATCGGCCTCCAGCACCTCGCACGCCACCGGCCCGCCGGCGAACCCCGCGGCGGGAACCGGCTCGGCGATCAGCTCGAACCGGTGTCCCACAACGGGTTTGATGTCGTTGGGCATATTGGTCCAGCGTTCGAGCAGCGCCGGTTCGGTGAGCGCGCGCCACACCTTGCGCGCCGGATGCGGCAGGAACTGATCGACATGGATCGCCGTCGGATCCTCGTCGTTGCCGGCGGGTCCGGTCACAGGTCCTCCTCGTCCAGCAGGTCACGCAGGTTGGCGAGTTTCGCCCGCCAGAAACGTTCATACGGGGTGAGCCAGGCCGAAACCTCTTCGAGTGGACCGGCGTCGAGCGAGTACACGCGGTTGCGGCCCTGTCGCTGTTCGGCCACCAGGCCGGCCTCCCGCAGGACACGAAGGTGTTCGGACAGGCTCGGACGGCGCATGTCGAAGCGCTCGGCGAGCTGCCCGGCGGCCATCGGACCGTCGAGCAGGAGGCGCAGCACCTCGCGCCGGGCCGGGTTCGCCAGCGCGGCGAAGACGTCGTCGTGGACCGGCACTAGCGCGGCCGGTTCCCGAACTCGGACGGCTCCAGCAGGCTGATCGCGTTTCCGTCGAGGTCCTTGATCGATGTCGCCCTGCCCCACGGCATCTTCTGCGGGTCCTCGACCTCGACGCCGGCATCCCGCAGCTCGGCGACATCCGCGTCGACGTCGCCGGTGTGCAGCTGGATGTGCAGCGGGCCGGCGAGGTCGAGGCCGCCGACCTGGTAGTCGACGAGGACGAGCCCCGTCTGCGCGCCCTTCGGGGCCACCATGACGAACTGGCCGTGCGGGCCACGATGGTCGAGGAGCAGCTCGAACCCGAGCGTGCCGACGTAGAAGTCGCGCGCCTTGGCGTGGTCGGCGACCGGGACGGTGAGGAACTGGACATGGCTGATGTTCATGCCTGCCACAATACGTAGGAGATTTCCTACGCGTCAAGTGCGAACGCGCCGCCCTCAGCCGAGAGACCACTCGGCGCAGGACACGACCTCGAATCCCCGGCTGGGGAAGACCTTGTCCATGAAGAAGTCGTGCGTCGCCTGATCACCGTCGGCACATCCGTCCCGCAGCACGGTCACCCGGTAGTCGCGATCCGCGGCGTCGTAGCACGTCGCGGCCACCATCGCGCTGGTCGCGACGCCCGCGATCACGAGGGTGTCCACGCCGTTGGACCGGAGCACGAGGTCGAGATCGGTGCCGGCGAACGCGCTGGCGCGGCGTTTCAGCACGACGACGTCCTCGTCGGCGACCGGCAGATCGATCTCGGTTCCGGCCGATCCCTGGTGAAAGTCGTCGCCGGCTTCGTAGAAGCTCCGGAACATCGCGTTGCCCGGCGGCAGGTCCGTGCCGTTGCCCCGCACAGCGAAGCGCACGAACACCACGAGTGCACCGGCCGCGCGGGCGCGCGGGAGCAGTTCGGTGAGCGGCGGCAGGACTTCCCTGGCGAACGGGTAGCCGCCGGTGATGCCTCGCTGGAGGTCACCGATGATCAGTGCGGTGGTCACGACAGGCTCCCGTCCCGGCCGCGCCGTCCGGCGGCCATGGTGTTCGCGAAGGTCAACAGTGCGTAGCGAAGCTACCGGGCGCGATGATCCGCCCACGCGGGGGCCGATGAGGCAACTCAGCGGCTCGATCAGGCGAAACGGGGCGATACCGCGGTGGCCTGTCGGTAATCTTGACGGCATGGTGTTCGATTCCGCGCGGTTCGACCTCCAGCCCTACGTCGGCTTCGACATGGATCGCTACGTTCGCCGGACGTACTGCAGCTGGCAGGACACCGGCTGGCAGTCGCTGCTCGTGCAGCGGTTCGAGCATGTCTCGGTCGCCGAGGACATGCAGTTGCCCGCCATCGCGGATCTGCACCTGGTGCTGCCGGTCGCGGGGCAGGCCGTGATGGAGACGCGGGACGGTGGCCGCGCGCGCCGTTCACTGTGGACACCGGGGCAGCTCGAACTGAAAGTCCCCGGCCGGTCCGTCCTCAATGGATATCGCGGCGACGACGCGATGCGCAGTATTCAGGTCCACATCCCACGTGACACGGTCGAGACGGTCGCGGCGCAACTGGGTGGCTACACAGTGGACTACGAGGCCATGGCCGCGTCCGTCGCCGCGGGCGACCCGCTGATCGAGGAAATGGTCCGGACGGTCGGGTTCCTGGGCGAGCCCGACGATCTGTACGCCGAGTCGGCGGCCGCCTTCCTGACCATGCACCTGCTCACCCGTCATGCACGGCCGTCGGCTCCGCAGGCGATGACGCGGGAGGACACGCGAATTCGCGCGGCCGTCGCGGTGATGCGTGATCGGCTCGCCGATCCGATCACGTTGGCCGACATCGCCGACGAAGTCCACCTCAGCGTCTTCCACCTCGTCCGCGTCTTCAAGGACGCGACCGGCGTGACGCCGTACCGCTACCTCTCCCGGCTGCGGATCGAGGAGGCGAAGCGGCTGCTGCACGACACCGACCTCGCGATCGCCCAGATCGCGGTACGGTGTGGCTTCGCCAGTCCCGGCGCACTGTCGGCCGCGTTTCTGCGGCACACCGGGGCGCGTCCCTCGGTCTATCGCAATTCCTGATCGCGGCGCCGCAATCTCACACATGGGCACCGCGATCACCCGTACTTAGTGTTGGTCCCATGAACGACGTCTCTCCCATCGCGGAGCCGGTGGCCGAGATCGAGCCCTACGCCATTCACATCCCCGAGCAGGACCTGGCCGATCTGCGTGCCCGCCTGGAGCGGGTCCGGCTCCCCGAACCGGAGACCGTGCCGGACGCGACGCAAGGACTCGAACTGCGGCGGCTGGAGACGTTGCTCGATGCGTGGCGAGAACACGACTGGCGCGCGAAAGAAGCCCAGTGGAACGCGATCCCGCACTACCGGGCGAGTCTTGACGGATTGGGTATCGCGTTCTGGCATGTCCGCTCGCCGGAGCCGGCGGCGATGCCGCTGCTGCTGACGCACGGCTGGCCGGGCTCGGTGCTCGAATTCGAGGACGTTCTCGGGCCGTTGACCGATCCGGTCGCGCACGGCGGTTCCGCGGCCGACGCCTTCCACGTGGTCGTCCCGGCACTGCCGGGGTTCGGGTTCAGCGACCGGCCCCGCGAACAGGGCTGGCACCCGGGCCGCACCGCCCGGGCTTGGGCCGGGTTGATGACCGTGCTCGGCTACCCGCGATTCGGTGCACACGGCGGGGATTGGGGCGCTCAGGTGAGCACCGAGCTGGCACGTCTGGTTCCCGAGCGGGTCACGGGCCTGCACCTGACGATGCCCTTGGCGTCTCCCCTGCCGGAGGACCGGATCTCCCCGGATCCGGCCGAACAACGGCTGCTGGACCGCCGTGATCTGCATCTGATGGACGGCTACGGCTTCGGGACGCAGATGAGCACGCGTCCCCAGACGATCGGGTACGCCCTGCTCGACTCACCGGCCGGGCTGGCCGCGTGGCTCGGGGAGAAGTTCGCCGCCTACGGCGACAACCGGCCCGAAGCCGGGAGCCGCATGAGCGTGGCGAAGCAGGTCGACACCATCGCGCTCTACTGGCTGACCGGCACCGGCGCCTCGACCGCCCGGTGGTACTGGGAGGCGATGCGGTGGGTACCGCGCAGCGCGGAGGAGGAGAACGCCCGGCCCGTCACCGTCCCCACCGCCTGCTCGCTGTTCCCCGCCGACCCCTGGCCGACCGCCCGCCGCTGGGCGGAACGGCGCTACCGGGATCTCCGGTCCTGGCACGAACTGGACCGCGGTGGGCATTTTCCCGGCCTGGAACAACCGGATCTCCTGGTGGCCGAACTCCGGGACGCGTTCCGCGAGCTGCGTTCTCCAGCTACTGACAGCACAACATAAGTAAGGAACTCTGGAATGCAGTCATACGACGTCATCGCCGAATCGTCCGCACCGCCGGCCGCGGTGTGGACGTTGCTGCTCGACCCGCAGAGCTGGCCCGAATGGTCGCGTGTGGACGCACTCGAACCCGGTCAGTCACACGGCCTCTCCCCCGACGGGCAGGACGACGTCGGGGCGACCCGCGCCTTCCGCACGGGGAAGGCCGTGACCAAGGAACGGATCACGGCTCTCGAACCCGGACGCCGATTCGCTTACGAGGGCGCGGAAAACCCGCAGATGAGGGACTACCAGGCCGCCGTCGAACTGTGCGAGATGCCGGGCGGCGGAACGCGGATCCGGTGGCACGGCACGTATCTGGCCCGGCGCGGTATGCGCTGGTTCTTCCAGTGGTACCTGCGCCGCTTCATGCAGTCAATGGCCACCGGCCTCGCCGACTACGCCGCCACCGTTCCCGCTGCCCGCCGCGGTTGAGACCGCCGGATGTGCTGAAGGACGCCTTCGGTGCGCTCGATGCACTGAAGGCGTCCTTCAGCACGGCCAACGCACTGAAAGCGTCCTTCAGCTCCGGGGACAACGGACGGGAAATCTTCGTGGTGAGTCATCGTCAAACGGAGGCCCAGCCCGCACCATAGGGTGACATCGGTCACAGGAGGTGTGCGGACATGGTCTTGGGAGACAACGACGTCACCCACACGGCGGCGGCCTCGGAATCCCCGGGTGGTCGTCGCGTCCAGGTGCGGCGGGCGGCGCTGGCGAGTGCGATCGGCACCACCATCGAGTGGTACGACTTCTTCCTCTACAACACCGCGGCGGCGCTCGTCTTCCCACATCTGTTCTTCCCCGCGTCCAGTAGTTACGCGGGGGCGATGCAGTCGTTCGCGACCTACGCCGTCGGGTTCGCCGCACGCCCGGTCGGCGCGGCGATCTTCGGGCACTGGGGTGACCGGATCGGCCGGAAAGCCACACTGATCGTCACGCTGCTGCTGATGGGGATCTCCTCCGGCGTCGTCGGGCTGCTGCCAGAGACCGCCACGATCGGGTTCGCCGCGCCGCTGATCCTGGTGCTGCTGCGGCTGGTCCAGGGCATCGCGATCGGCGGCGAGTGGAGCGGGTCGGTGCTTCTCGCGATGGAATGGGGCGATCAGCGCAAACGCGGGCTGCTCGGCAGTTTCGCCCAGGTCGGTGTCCCGGTCGGGCTGGTGCTCGGCACGGGCGGGATGACGCTGCTGTCCGCGACGCTCTCCCCCGCCGCGTTCGACAGCTGGGGCTGGCGGCTGCCGTTCCTGGCGAGCCTGCTGCTGGTCGTGGTCGGGCTGGTCATCCGGCTGAAGATCCTGGAGACGCCGATGTTCGCCGCGGCGGTCTTCCAGGGGCGTACCTCCCGTACCCCGGTGCTGGACGCGGTGCGGCACCACTGGCGGGAAATCCTGCTGTCGGCGGGTTTGCGGTTCAGCGAGCAGATGCCGTTCTACCTGTTCACCAGTTACGTGCTGGTGTACGTGGTTTCGCGGCATGAGTTCAGCAAGACGTTCGTGCTCAACGCGGTCCTCGTCGGGGCGGCGCTCGAACTGGCCATGATCCCGTGGTTTTCCCAGCTGTCGGACCGGATCGGCCGGAAACAGGTGTATCTCGCGGGTGCGGTTCTGACCGGGCTCATCGCGTTCCCGTACTTCGCGGTGCTGACCAACGGCGGGCACGTCGCGATCTTCGTCGTCGTGGTGCTCGCGTTCGTGCCGCACGCGTTGCAGTACGGGCCGCAGGCGGCGCTGATCGGGGAGAGCTTCCCGACGCATCTGCGGTACGGCGGGGCTCGGCTATCAGCTCGCGTCGGTGTTCGCGGGCGGTCCGGCGCCGTTGCTGGCGACCTGGTTGCTGCACGTGACCGGGACGCCGTACTCGATTTCGGTGTACATCGTGATCGCGGCGGTGATCACCGTGTTGTGTGTCCGCGGCCTCCGCGATCGCTCGCGGGCCGATATCGACGACGTCACGGTGTACCGGCGCTCCTGATGTGCTGAAGGGGACTTTCCTCGCATCGGATGCGAGGAAAGTCCCCTTCAGCACGTGTTATCGGAGGAAAGTCCCCTTCAGCTCAGCGCCGCGGCGGGCCACCGAACGGGCCCTGCTGCGGGAACGGGCCGCTGTTCGGGTCCTGGCCACCGAACTGCTGGCCGGGCGGCGGGGTCTGCGGCGGCGGACCCTGGTACTGCCCGCCCGGCGGCGTCGCGGGCGGCTGGGGCTGCGGCAGCGACTGCGGGGGTGCCGACGGTGCCTGCGGCGTGGCAGGCGGCGGGGTCGGCTCCGCGGCGGCCTCCGGCGGCTGCTCGGCCGGTCGGCTCGCCTGGAGCGACGGCCGCGCGGACGGGGTGCCCAGTGCCGGAACTTCCTTGCGTGCCACCGCTTCCGCGGCCGCGACGGCCTCGGCGACCTTCGGGTCGCTGGAGGTGTCGAACCAGCCGGCGACCTCGTCGTCCTCGAGTTCCGGCTTCTCCGGGGTGTCCTCCTTGGGCGGTTCGTAGCGGAACACGCCGTCGTCGCCGGGAGCGCCGAGCGCGCGGGCGAAGCCTTCGAGGGCCTTGCCGTAGTCGCTGGGGATCATCCAGACCTTGTTCGCGTCGCCCTGCGCCATCTGCGGGAGCGTCTGCAGGTACTGGTACGCCAGCACCTCGGGCGTCGGGCGGCCCGCCTTGATCGCGGCGAACACCTTCTCGATCGCCTTCGCCTGGCCCTGCGCCTGCAGGTAGCGGGCGGCACGTTCACCCTGCGCGCGCAGGATGCGCGACTGCCGTTCCGCCTCGGCGGCGAGGATCGCGGCCTGCTTGGACCCTTCCGCGGCGAGGATCTGGCTCTGCTTCTGCCCTTCCGCGGTCTTGATCGCGGACTCCCGCTGCCCTTCGGCCGTCAGGATCATCGCGCGCTTCTCCCGGTCGGCGCGCATCTGCTTCTCCATGGAGTCCTGAATGGACGGTGGCGGGTCGATCGCCTTCAGCTCGACACGGGCGACGCGGATGCCCCAGCGGCCGGTGGCCTCGTCCAGGACGCCGCGCAGCTGGCTGTTGATCGAGTCACGGGAGGTCAGGGTCTGTTCGAGGCTCATGCCACCGACGACGTTTCGCAGCGTCGTGGTGGTCAGCTGCTCGACACCTACGATGTAGTTGGAGATCTCGTAGACCGCGGCGCGCGAGTCGGTGACCTGGAAGTACACGACTGTGTCGATCGAGACGGTCAGGTTGTCCTCGGTGATCACCGGCTGCGGCGGGAACGAGACGACCTGCTCGCGCAGGTCGATACGGGCGCGCACCTTGTCAAGGAACGGCACCAGGAAGGTCAGCCCCGGTGAGGCCACGGTCCGGAACCGGCCCAGCCGTTCGATGACGGCGGACTGCGCCTGCGGCACCACCATGATCGCCTTGGCCACGGTGATGATCACGAACAGGGCGAGCAGCGCGACCACGACGATCGCTATTGTCGTCAAGAGAGTTTCCCCTTACCTCGTACCGTTTTCTTGGGCTGTGCCTGGCGTGTCACCGAGGGGATCTCATGGTGCCTCCGCGACGATGGCGGTCGCTCCGGAGATCTCGACCACGGTCACCTTGACGCCGGGCGCCATCGGCGGATGCGCCTCCGACATCGCGCGGGCGGACCAGACCTCGCCGCCGATCTTGACCTGCCCGGCGTCGAAATCCACAGTGGACAGAACGACCGCGCGGGCGCCGATCAGCGCGTCGGTGTTGGTCCGCACGTCGGGTCCGGCGAGGAAGCGGCGTTTGAGAGTGGGCCGCACGAGTACGAGCATGCCGACCGAGGCGACGGCGAACACGGCGACGTCGATGAAGACGTTCCCGGTCAGCGCGGCCGATCCGGCCCCGAACAGCGCGCCGACGCCGATCATGATCAGCACGAAGTCCCCGGAGAGCACTTCGGCGATCATCAGGACGATGCCGAGGATCAGGAAGACGAGGGCCGCTGTCATGACCACATGCTCTCAGAAAGCATCGGCGCGCACCGTTCAAGTGACACGCCGTGACCGACGCGTGACCTTGGACGAATCGGACATTCCGGCCGCCTACGCCGGTTCGGTGACGAAGTCGATGAGCCGTTCGACGGCGCCGATCAACGGCGTCTCGAGATCGCGGTAGCTGCTCACTCCGGCGAGGACCCGTTGCCAGCCCTCATAGGGTTCGCCCCAGCCGAGTTCGGCACAGACGCCTTCCTTCCATTCGGTTCCGCGCGGGACCCGCGGCCAGGCGCGGATACCGACCGCGGCCGGTTTCACCGCTTCCCAGACGTCGATGTAGGGGTGCCCGGTGACCAGGACGTTCCCGTCGCGGATCCGGTCGACCAGCCGGGATTCCTTGCTGCCCGCGACGAGGTGGTCGACCAGCACGCCGAGCCTGCGGCCGGGGCCGGTGCCGAATTCGGCGATGCGGTCGGCGAGGACGTCGACGCCGTCCAGTGGTTCGACGACCACGCCCTCGACCCGGAGGTCGTGTCCCCACACGCGTTCCACGAGTTCGGCGTCGTGCTTGCCTTCGACCCAGATGCGCGAGTCGCGCGCGACGCGGGCTTGCAATCCCTGCACTCGTACCGATCCGGACGCCGACACCTGCTTGACCGGTGCGCGGGTGTTCTTGACCGGGACGAGTGTGACCGGCTTGCCCTCCAGGAGGAACGCCGCGGGGGCGAGCGGGAAGACGCGGTGGCGGCCTCGGGCGTCTTCGAGCACGACGTTCCCGTACTCGATCTTCACCACGGCACCGCAGTATCCGCTGGCCGGATCCTCGACCACGAGGCCGGGTTCGGCGGGAACCTCGGGGATCTTGCGCTTGCGGGGGCCGCTCAGCACGTCGTCATACGAATGGGAACGCACGGCCGACCACGCTAGCGGCGTCCCCTGCTCGCGTCCCCGCGCCACGCCGAAGACTCCTGTCCGCTCGGGTGTGGCCTGATTCTTTCGCATGATGACTATCGGGCCACTCGTCTGGGACGGTGTCCGGCGGTCAGGCTCGGCGTATGAGCAATGAGGACGCGGAGATCGGTGTGGTGGTGGCCGGACGGGAGGACGAGCGGCCACCCGAGGAGGCCCTGGCGGTCGCGGGCTTGGCGGATCAGCTGGGCTACCGGCTCGGTGGCCGCGCTGTCCGGGCGCCCTGCCGGGGTGGCGCTGGGGACCTCCAGCGTCCGGGTGGTGGAAGGAATCCACCAGCGTTCGCGCGCACACGCCGTCACCATGCTGGCGGAGACCGCCGAGGCGGTGGCTCGTCAGCTGCACGATCCCGGTGATGAGCAGTTGCGGGCACAAGGCTTCCGCCGCCTGGCGGGCAGTTGACCGTGGCGGCATTCGGGGACCGCGCGATCGCCGTCGCCGCCCGGTACGCGGATCGCATGCTTCTGGATCTCGTCTCCCCCGCCCAGGTCGCCCGGCTACGCGCCAAACTCGACGTCGCCGCACGACCCGCCGGGACCACCCCGCCGCGGTTGGTGGCCTGGCTGCCCGCCGCGGTCGACCCCGACGGCGCCGCGTACACCCAGATCCTGGGCAGCATCGCCGGGTGTCTGACCGTGCGCGGCTACGCCGAGATGTTCCTCGAAGCCGGATACGGCCGGGCCGTCGAACTCGCCCGCGCCGGTGCCGACCGGACTCAGTTGATCGACGCTCTTCCCCGGGAGGCAGCTCACGCGGTCGGTCTGGTCGGTGATCTCGACGCCGTGCGGGGACGGATTCGCGACTACACCGCCGCGGGCCTCGACAAGATCGCCGTCCTGCCCGCCGCTGTCAGCGACGAGCACGGCCGCCGCACCCTCACCGCGCTCGCGCCCGGCGCGTGACCGGTGGGGTGCGTCGTCACGGGCCGCGGAAACCGTTGTCGGTCAGCATGTTCCAGCGCAAGGCGCGGCCGGCGGCTCGGGCCAGGACCGTCAGCAGCGTCGTGTCGACGGCCGCGAGCCCGTCCTTCCGGTGGTGATGGACGGACAGCACGCCGAGCACCGCGCCGGTGGCGGGGTCGGGCAACGGGATCGACCGGACAGTCCGGACGTTGGCCTCGAACAGCACCTCACGCGACCGGTCGTCGAAGAGTGGGCTCAGCGTGACGTCGGGGACGGTGACGGCCTGTGCCCGGGTGAGCGCGGAGGCACAGGCCGATCCAGTGGTGCCCACCACGGCGAAGAACTCGAGAAATGACGGGGCGAAGCCGCGCTGAGTGACGATCCGCAGCCCGTTGGCGCCGGTCAGTTGCACGTTGCCCGCCTCGGCGTCGGTGTGCTGCAGCGCGGTCGTGAGCAAGGCCGTCAACAGGCGCGGCTTATCGGTGGCGGCGAGGAAATAGGGATCGAGATAATCCAGCCGGGGGTACCGCTCCTGATCGTGGGACGCCGTCAGTGGGATGATCCGCCTCTCGGTCGCGGCGAGTTCGGCGGAGATCTGGTACTGCTGCCATCGCCGCATGGCTTCGCGAGCCTTCGCAGCGTGTTCCGACAACCGGGCGAACGCCCGATCCAGTTCGTCGGGTTCGGGCATCTTCGGGTTGTACCGCACGTGGGCGCCGAACACCAGGCCGTGCCCGATCGCGACGATCCGGTCAGGACGCCATACGCAGCAACGTGTCGGTGTAGGCGCTGGGTGCGTCGCGGCGAAGCGCGGGAAGCGCGACCAGCGGCGCCAGCGCGGCGCACCACTGCCGGACCCGCTGGTAATCCGCGTCGAGGTAAGGCCGGAGCGCGTCGATCCCGTCGTCGAGACCGCCGCCTTCGGCGAGCGGGAGCAGTACCCAGTCGACGACGTCGATGGCCGGGTCGCCGAGACTCGGCCGTGGGTCGATGGCGACGCTGCCGCGGCCGGGCCCGCCATCGAGGACGTTGGCGGGATGCAGATCCCCGTGCAGCAGGACGACCGGGCCGGTCGCCGCGAGTTCGGCGGCGCGGGCACGTGCCGCGCGCAGCACATCATGGGGCAGGTGGCGTTCGGCCGCCGAGCCGCGCCACCGGCGTTCCGAGATTTCGAAGATCCGCTCGCAGCGTTCGGCGAGTGTGGGGAATTCCGCGCGCGGAGGGACAGCGTGCACCTGGCCGATGAGTTCGCCGATCTCCGCCCAGGGCACCGCGCCGCCGCGTTCGCTCAGCTGGGTACCGGGTTCGAGCCCCTCCAGCAGCAGGGCCCCGACATCGAGTTCGACGTCGAGGACCTGCACTACGCGCGAACAGCCCGCCCAGGCGAGCAGGGCCGTCGCCTCGTCCACGGCGATCTGCCGTTCGGGCGTCAGTTTCAGCACGACGGACCGGCCGTCGCCGTCCACGCAGAGCAGGGTGCGTCCGGTGTTGCCCGGCTTCGCGTCACGGATCTCGAGATTCCACCGCGCCACCAACATGTCGACGAGATCCGGCAGCGCGTCGCACCACTCGGTGACTTCCGGGCCGAAGCGATCGACGAGCCGCGCGCGGGCGGCTTCGTCGATGATCTCGGTCATCAGAACAGCGGCCAGGGAATGGCGCGCCAGTCGTCGCCGGGTTCGGGGAAGATACCGGCGTCGAGCAGCGCGTCGGTGCGGGCGCCCAGTGCGTGGATCTCGGCGCGGGTCAGGTGTTCGGCGAGGTCGGCGCCGAGCGGGCCGTCGAGCTGCACCCGCAGCTTGCGCAGTTTCTCGACGATGTCCTCTGGCAGCTCTTCGCCGACCCAGCCCCACAGCACGGTCCGCAGTTTCGGGTCGGTGTGCAGGCAGATGCCGTGGTCGACCCCGTAGACGCGGCCGTCGTGCCCGGCGAGCAGGTGTCCGCCCTTGCGGTCGGTGTTGTTGACGACGACGTCGAGCGCGGCCAGTTCGCGCAGCCCGGGGTGATCGGCGTGGGCGAGCACGGCGGGGTCGCCGAAGCGGTCGTGTGCGTGCAGCACGATCCGCCAGCCGTCGGGAACGGCTTCGGGAGCGCGGACGTCGACGACGTCGTCCTCGGTGGTCTCCACCCACAGTTGCACCATGCCGACGCCGAACGGCCCGTCACGCAGGACGGTCGGCGGGACGGCGCCCAGTCCGCTCGCCTCGGCGATCAGGGCGGTGGCGACCTCGCGGCCGGCGAGGGTGCCGTCGGGGAAGTCCCACAGCGGGCGCTCCCCCGAGACCGGCTTGTACACCACGTTCCCGGTGACGCCGTCGAGTTCGATCTCGCAGAACAGGGTCGTGTTGGAGGCGTCGACGAGCCTGCCTTCGACGCTGATCCGGCCGTGCGTGACGAGCGCGGTGGCCGCGGGGTCGGCGGGTTCGGGGTGCCCCGCCCGGATGTGCGCCACGAGTGGTTCAGTCCTCGATGACGTCGACGTCGCGGCGGTACCCGTTCTGACGCGGGCAGATGTGGCCGGCGGGGTCCAGCGGTTCACCGCACAGCGGGCACGGTTTGCGCCCGGCGTTGACGACCCTGTCGGCGCGTTCGGCGAAGGCGCGCGCGGCGACAGGGCTGAGGAACACGCGCACCGCGTCGGGGCCTTCCTCGGTGTCGTCGAGTACGACCGTTTCGTCGATCTCACCCTCGGTGATCGCGAGCAGCTCGATCACGACTGCGCTGCTTTCGGCGTCCCAGCCGATGCCCATGGTGCCGACGCGGAACTCCTCCTCGACCGGCACGGCGAGCGGGTCGACGTCGACGAGGTCCTCGGGCACCTCCTCGGGGACCTCCGCGCCGAACCGGTTCGCGACCTCCTCCAGCAGGGAGCTCAGCCGCTCGGCGAGGACCACCACCTGCTGTTTTTCGATGGTCACACTGATCGTGCGCACGTCCTCGGAGGCCTGGAGGTAGAACGTGCGGTCGCCAGGCTCGCCGACGGTCCCTGCGACGAACCGGTCGGGCTGGCGGAAGACGTGGATTACGCGCGACATAACACCTCCGACCCTAGGCCACCGGAGGGTGATCGGCATCCGCCGCCCCTGCTTCGGCGCGCCGGGAGCTAACCTCTGGGCGTGTCGCGGATCTCCCCATACGGAACATGGACCTCACCCATCACCGCCGCGTCGGCCGCCGCGGCGGGTGGTGGACCACAGTGGCTGGACGCGGTCGGTGCCGAACTCTGGTGGGCCGAGGCCCGGCCCGGCGAGGGCGGGCGGGTCGCACTCGTACGGGCGCTGCCGGACGGCGGGACCGAGGACGTCCTGCCCGCGCCGTGGAACGTGCGCAACCGGGTCCACGAGTACGGTGGCCGTCCGTGGACCGTGGCCGGGGACACCGTGGTGTTCACGCACTGGGCGGACCAGCGCGTGCACGCTCGGTACCCGTCCGGTGACGTGGTCGCGCTGACGCCGGAACCCGAAGTGCCCCAAGGCGTCCGGTACGGCGATCTGCGGCAGGGACGGCCGGGTGAGGTGTGGGCGGTGCGGGAACGCGGCGCCGGGCCGAAGCGCTCGGACGTCGCCAGGGAGCTGGTCGCGATCCCGATCGACGGCGGTGCCGAGCGGGTACTGACGGCGAGCCACCACTTCCTGACCGGACCGCAGCTGTCCCCCGGCGGCACGCACGCGGTCTGGCTGGGCTGGGACCATCCGGCGATGCCATGGGACGGCACGGAACTGTGCGTGGCCGAGGTCTCGCCGGACGGGACGTTCGGCCCGCACCGGGTGCTGGCGGGCGGCGTGGACATCGCGGTGTGCCAGGTCGAATGGGAGGCCGACGGCACGCTGCTCGCGCTGCTCGACCCGGACGGCTGGTGGAACCTGCACCGGATCGGGCTCGACGGCTCGGTGCGGAACCTGGCGCCGGTATCCCGCGAACTGGGCGGGCCGCTGTGGAAGCTCGGGATGCGCTGGTTCGCACCGCTCGGCGGCGGGCGGCACGCGGTACTGGACGCCGGCACGCTCGCGGTGCTGGACGAGTCCGCCGGGACGGTGACGCCGGTACCGGCCGCGGCGGACCTCGTCGAATGGTCGTCGACCTGCTTGACCGCCTACGCGGGCGGTGTCGCCGGGATCGCGGCCGGGGCCGTGCGCGAGTCGGCCGTGGTGCACGTGGACCTGGCCGAGGGCACTCGCCGCGAGCTGACGCCGCAGTCGGCGGAGCTGCCGTCCGAGGAGTTCCTCCCCCGGCCGGAGGAGCGGGAGTTCACCACCGCCGAGGGCGAATCCGTGCCCGCCTACGTCTTTCCCCCGGCGAACCCGGAATTCACCGCGCCCGAAGGCGAACTCCCGCCGTACCTCGTGCTCGCGCACGGAGGCCCCACGGGCCGGTACTTCCCTTCGCTCGAACTGGACATCGCGTTCTTCACCAGCCGCGGGATCGGGATCGTCGCGGTGAACTACGGCGGTTCGACCGGCTACGGCAGGAAGTTCCGCGAGCGGCTGCGCGAGCAGTGGGGTGTCGTGGACGTCGCCGACTGCGCCGCCGTCGCCGAGGCCCTGGTCGCCGAAGGCGTGGCCGACGGGCGGCGGCTGGGGATCCGGGGCGGCAGCGCGGGCGGGTTCACTTCGGCGGCGTCGCTGACCATGACCCGGACCTACCGCGCGGGCACGGTGATGTACCCGATCCTGGATCTTACCGGCTGGACGGGCGAGGGCGGCGAGACGCACGATTTCGAGTCGCGTTATCTGGACAGCCTGATCGGCCCGTTGCCCGAGACGGCCGAGCGATATCGGGAGCGTTCGCCGATCCACCACGCCGGCACGCTCGCCGGGCCGGTGTTGTTCCTGCAGGGGCTGGAGGACGAGATCTGCCCGCCGGAGCAGGCGGATCGATTCGTCGCGTCGCTCGCCGGGCGCGGGATCGAGCACGCCTATCTGACGTTTCCCGGAGAGCAGCACGGTTTCCGTCGTGCGGAGACGATCGTCGCGGTGCTGGAGGCGGAGTTGTCCTTCTACGGGCAGGTGTTCGGTTTCGAGCCCGCGGATGTGCCGCGGCTGGAGCTGTCGCGATGAGGCCACCGCGGCTGCGCGAGGGCGACACGATCGCGCTCGTCGCACCGGCGGGGCCGGTGCCCCAGGCGTTGCTCGACGCCGCGCTTCCCGTGTTGCGCGGCTGGGGTGTGCGGGTCCGGCTCGGCACGGGGGTGCGTGCCGAGCCGTCGTCACCGCGGTATCTGTCCGATTCGGACAGTCGGAGGGCTGCGGAGTTCACCGGGGCGTGGCTGGACCCGGATGTCCATTGTGTCCTCGCCGCACGCGGCGGGTACGGGACGCAGCGGATGCTGGATCTGGTGGACTGGCCCGCGTTGCGGTCGGCCGGGCCGAAGATCCTCGCGGGATCGAGCGACATCACCGCGCTGCACCGCGCCGTCGACGTCCATTTAGGACTGGAAAGTCTGCTTTCGCCTATGCCGGCGAGCGAGTTGTTCGACGAGACGGCGGCCGAGCACCTGCGGCTGACGTTGTTCGAGCCGGAGAAGACCCGCGTTCTGCGTTCCGACGGCTTCGAAACCCTGGTGCCGGGGCAGGCCACGGGGCGGCTGGTCGGCGGGAATCTGGCGATCCTCGCGGCCGGTGTCGGCACGGCGGAGCATCGGCCGGCCGAAGGGATCGCGGTGCTCGAGGACGTCACGGAAAGCGTGTACCGGCTGGATCGGATGCTCACGCAGTTGCTGCGTTCGGGCTGGTTCGCCGGTGTTCGCGGGGTGGTGCTGGGTTCGTGGGCCGGCTGCGGTGATCCGGCGGAGATCCGGGCGATGCTCGTGGACCGGCTCAGTCCGCTCGGGGTCCCGGTGGTGGGTGAGTTCGGGTTCGGCCACGTGCGGTCGTCGCCGACCGTGCCGCTGGGTGCCGAGGCCGAACTCGACGCCGGCCTCGGCACCCTGTCGCTGGTCTCCCCCGCGCTGTCCTGAGCGCTTCGGGCTACTTCCCCTTGTCCTCGGCGCGGTGCTTCCCGCCGCCGCCCGAGTTGTTGATTTCCTGCGTCCGATCCGGATTGCCGTTGGAGCTGCTGGTATCGCTCTTGTTCTCGTGCTTGCCCATCTCGTCCCCCGTCCAGTGTGGTCCTCACTCGAGTTATTCACCGTGGCTAATATCTGCTGAGACCACAAGTCCTGGTGCGGCGCCTCAAACTGGTGGGTGACGCAGCTTCCTCCCCAAGGCGCAATGTGCCTCCGGGTGATGACAAGCGTCAACGGTCGTGGTGCCTGTGTGGGTGGGTTTCGTCCACAGGGGCCGTGACCTTTCCGGCAGTAATGTGGACGGTATGCGAATGTCACCCGGCCAGGCCAGGGAGCGATTCACCGCGGCGCGGGTGGCGCGGCTCGCGACGGCGTCGGCCGACGGCGTGCCGCATCTGGTGCCGGTGACGTTCGCGGTGTCGGGGGACGTCGTGGTGTTCGCCGTGGACCACAAGCCGAAGAGCACGACGGCGTTGCGCCGGCTGCGGAACATCGTGGCGAACCCGGCGGTGTGTTTTCTCGCCGACGGCTACGACGAGGACTGGTCGCGGCTGTGGTGGGCACGGGCGGACGGCGTGGCCAGGGTGCTCACCGACGACGCCGACCGGGCGGAGCCGCTGCGGTGGTTGCGGGCGAGGTATCCGCAGTACGCCGAGCGCCCGCCGGAGCATGCGGTGGTGAGCACGCTGGTCCACACCTGGAGTGGCTGGCAGTCCGCGGACGAAGATCGGTAACGCCGGAGCCCCGTGCGGCGAAGTGCTTTGCACGAGGGGGTTTCATGCGCCGATTCCTGTTGTCCGGTCTTGTCCTGTTGCTCGCCGGTTGTGGTGCCACCGCGGCCCGGACGCCCGCACCACCACCGGTCCCGCCCAGCCCGACGCCGTCCCCGAGTTCGGCGGCTCCCCCGCCGGCGAAGAGCCTCACCGATCTCCGGCCGGCCGACGCGGAACTCGCTCCGTTCGATTTGCGGCTCTTCGGCGACCCGGTGCCGTATCTGGCCAGCGAGAACACCACCTTGGCGCTCGTGGCCGCGTGTGGCGAGAAGCAGCCATGGGACGCCAAGGCCAAACAAGGCACGCAGGTCGAGTGGACCTCGGACAGGAGCAAGGCCAAAACGCACGCGAAGCAGCTGATCGTGCGGTACGAGGGCACGTCCGGCGCGGCGGTGGTGAACGGCGTGAAGCAGGCGTTGCGGTGCGGCACGGTGCAGACCGAGGGGATGTCCGTCCAGGTCGGCGGTGAGGTCGGCCTGCCGTCACTGGGTTTGGACGCGCAGTACGCGTTCTGCGACCAGTTCCCCAGTGGCGACATCGGTCGCTGCTATCTGCTGCTGGCGAAGGGCGACAAGGCATCGGTGGTGGTCATGGCGGGGAACGACCGGTCGGCGCACCCCGAGCGGCAGACGCTGATCCCGAAGATCGCGCCGATCTTCGCCGCGGCTCTCAGCCGCCCGTGACGGAGGTGGCCGGCTTGTCGGTCGGTGATGTGGGCGGCAGGAAGGTGTCCACGGGTTTGCGGCGCCACGCGGCGACCAGGCCGAGCGGGTCGGGCCGCAAGAGGGACGCGGCGGCGTAGAGGCTCGCGGCGATGACGATGGCGATGAACCACCAGTCGTAGAGTGCCTGTTCCCCGGTCGGGTAGTAGACCAGGGTGACGAACACCGACACCGCGACGACGGCCGAAAGGTTGCGCCGCTGCCACTTGTACGTCGAGAGCAGTACGAAGCCCCAGGTCAGGTACCAGGGCAGGGTCGGCGGGAAGAGGATCGCGACGGCGAGCAGGACGACCGCGGCGCGGAAGATGGCCTCCTTGCCACCGCCGCGGGCCAGCCACCACTGCCAGACGCCGAAGACGGCGAGGCCGATCATCGCGATGGCGCGGGCGACGGTGACGAACGGGGACGGCTGGACGTCGACGATCAGGTGCACGAGCGAGTAGAAGATCTCGCCGATCCCGGTCGGGAAGTTCAGCCAGTTCGCGATGAGCTGCGGCGCCTTGAGCCCGGCGAACCAGCCGAGGTTCAGTGAGCCGAGCGAGACCCAGGTGCCGAGCACGAACACCGGGAGGAAGAGGGCGACCGAGGCGGCGCCCGCGCGCAGGAAGTTGCGGACCTTCGACTCGCCGGGCAGGTGGTTGGCCCACACCCACACCAGGAACGGCAGCGCGATGGCGGCGGTCGGCTTGATCAGCATGCCGAGCGTGACCAGCACGATCGCGACGACGTGTTTGCGTTCCAGTGCGGCGAGGACGCCGATGGTGAGGAACGCGAGCATCATCAGGTCGTTGTGCGGGCCGCCGAAGAGGTGGATGACCATCATCGGGCTGGCGACGGCGAGCCACAGCGTCACCGGCAGCTTGCCGCCGAGGTGACGGACCAGCCGGGGCAGCGCCCACAGGGTCCCGGCGAGGCCGGCGAGCAGCACGACGCGGGTGAGGATGACGCCGGGGATCATGTTGTCGCCGGTGAGGGCGACGATTCCCTTGGACAGCAGCAGGAACAGCGGCCCGTACGGGGCGGGCGTGGTCTGCCACAGCGGGTGCACGTTCTGCACGACGTTGGGCAGGACGTTGAGTTCGGCGGGCCCGTTGGCGTACGGATCGAGGCCGTGCAGCAGCTGGGCGCCCTGGCCGAGGTAGGAGAAGACGTCGCGGGTGAACAGCGGCGGCGAGATCAGCAGCGGCGCCATCCAGCAGAACGCGGCGATCAGGACCGGCTTGCTGCCGACGCGCCCGGCGAGCACGTACCGGCCGAGCCGGACCCAGGCCCAGACGACGAGCGCGAAGCCGACGTACAGCACGGCGTTGGCCAGCATCCGGCCGTGGCCGTAGCGGATCCACGACATCGGGCCCTGGCCGAGTACCGGGTCGTGGATCAGGATGCCCCCGGCGCCGAACGCCCCTAGCATGAGCAACGTGCTGCCCACGGTGCCCATGGCGATGGTCCGGTAGGGGAATCGCGAGGGCACGCGAAGGTCGCCCACGGACGGTGCCGGGGACAGCGGTGCCGGTTCTGTCGTAGTCGCCATTTCGTTGCAGAAGATTACACACCGCACCTGTGTGACTGTGCGGCAGCAGCCGATTCCGGCGCCCGGCGGTAAGATCGTGCGATCACCGGTCGGCCGCCGTCCGTGCGGCGGTGCCGCCGGGCAGCGCGGCCAGCAGGGACTTCGTGTAGTCGTGGTGCGGGTCGAGCAGGACCTGTTCGACGGTGCCGGTTTCGACCAGTTCGCCCCGGTACATCACGGCCACCCGGTCGGCGATGTTCCAGGCCAGCCCGAGGTCGTGGGTGATCACGAGCGCGGCGAGGCCGAGCTGCCGTCGCAGGCGCAGCAGCAGTCCGAGGATCTCACCGCGCACGGACGCGTCGAGGGAGGCCACCGGCTCGTCGGCGACGAGCACGGAGGGTTCCAGCGCGAGTGCTCCCGCGATCACGACGCGCTGGCGTTGCCCGCCGGACAGTTCGTGCGGGAGCCTGCCGAGGAACTTCTCCGGCGGCCGCAGTTCCGCGGCCTCCAGCGCCTTGAGGACGGTCGCGCGTTCGTCGGCGAGGCCGTGGATGCGGGGGCCTTCGGCGACGGCCTCGTACACGGTGTGGGCGGGGTTGAGCGCGCTCGCCGGGTCCTGCAGGACCAGCTGCACCTGCCGCCGGTAGGCCCGCAGGCCCGCGCCGCCGGACGGCACCGGGTCGCCGTCGTAGGTGACTTCGCCGGAGTCGGGTTTCTGCAGGCCGAGCAGGGTACGGGCGAGTGTGGTCTTGCCGGAGCCGGACTGGCCGACCAGCGCGACGATCTCGTCGCGGTGCACGGCGAGGTCGACGCCGGCGACGGCCTGGATGCGTTTCCCGGTCCGGTCGCGGAAGCCGACCCGCAGGTCCTTCGCGGCGAGCAGCGGTGTCCCGCCGGGTGCGCCGCGGTTCTCCGGTTCGGGTGGCAGCGGGGTGCTGGTGGCGGGCGCGAACCGGGAGACGGGGTCGCCGACGGTCGGGAAGGCGGCGGCCAGCGCGCGGCTGTGCTCGTGCCGGGGCGCGCTCATCAGCTCCGCGCTGGGCCCTTCCTCGACGATCTCGCCGTCGTACATGACCGCGATGCGTTCGCAGGTGGCGGCGAGCACGGACAGGTCGTGGCTGATCATGATCAGGCCGATTCCCTGTTCGTGGACGAGCTTGCCGAGCAGCGCGAGCACCTGGGCCTGGACGATGACGTCGAGGGCGGTGGTCGGCTCGTCGGCGATGATGAGCCGGGGCGAGCAGGCCAGTGCCATGGCGATCATGACGCGTTGTTTCTGCCCGCCGGACAGCTCGTGCGGATACGCACCGGCCCGGCCCGGCGGCAGGTCGACCTGCCGAAGCAGCTCGGCGACACGCGCGTCGACTTCGGCGTCGGTGGGCGCTTTGTCGCCGGGCGGGTGGAGCCGGATGGGCTCGGCGATCTGCTCGCCGATGCGGCGGACCGGGTTGAGCGCGTGCATGGCGCCCTGGAACACGACCGACGCCTCGGCCCAGCGGACGGCGCGCAGCCGTCCCCAGCGCATCGCGGTGACGTCCTCGCCGTCGAGCAGGATCTCGCCGGTGACCTTCGCGCTGCGCGGCAGCAGCCGCAGGACGCTCATCGCGACCGTCGACTTCCCGGAGCCGGACTCCCCCGCGACCCCGAGCGTGCCGCCGGGCTCGAGCCGCAGGCCGACGCCCCGGACGGCGGTGACCTCTCCCCCGCCGGTGCGGTAGCTGACGCCGAGGTTTTTCAGTTCCAGCAACGGATTCACGATCGTTGTCCCTTGAGCCGCGGGTTCAGCACGGTCTCCAAACCGCGTCCGACGAGGGTGAAGAACAGCACGACCAGGACGATGGCGATACCCGGCGGCAGCAGGTTCCACCAGGCGCCCTTGCTGACGGCGCCGTTGTTGAGCGCGGTTTCGAGCATGGCTCCCCAGGACACGGCGTTCGGATCGCCGACGCCGAGGAAGGACAGGGTCGCGTCGGCGATGATCGAGTTGCCGACGACCAGGGTGGTGTTGGCCAGTACCAGCGGCATGACGCCGGGCAGCACGTGTTTGCCGACGATGTGCAGGTGCCCGCCGCCGAGCGCCTTGGCGCGTTCGATGTAGGGCCTGCTCTCGATCGTCAGCGTCTGGGCCCGCACGAGCCGGGCGGTGCTGGGCCAGGCGGTGACGCCGATGGCGATGATGATGGTGCCGATGCCCTGCGGCATGACCGCGGACAGCGCGATGGCGAGCACGAGCGAGGGCAGTACGAGGAAGAAGTCGGTGAACCGCAGCAGGACCGCCGACACCCAGCCGCCGAAGTGCGCGGCGGTGATGCCGATGAGGGTACCGATCAGGACCGACAGGACGGTCGCGGAGAACCCGACGAGCAGCGAAACCCGGGTGCCCCACAACGTCATCAGCAGCACCGAGCGGCCGTCGATGTCGGTGCCGAGCCAGTACTGCGCGCTGGGCGGGTTGAGCGGCCCGCCGGTCGCCTTCGTGACATCCAGACCGGAGCTGTCGGAGATGACCGGCATCAGCAGGGCCGCGAGCACGGTGACGCCGAGGCAGACGAGCCCGATCAGGCCGGGCTTCTGGCTCGCGAACTCGTGCCAGGTCTTGGCGATCGACGCGCGGCGCCGTCGCCAGGCGATGGTGCGCGGGCTCTCGGCTTTTTCGGTGGTGGTCACGTGGTCCGCACCCTCGGGTCGAGCACGCGGTAGAGCAGTTCCGCGAGCAGGTTCATCAGGACCACCGAACCGGCGAGCACGACGAAGACGCCTTGCAGCACCGGCAGATCGGGTCCGTGCAGGGAGGTGTAGACCAGCTGGCCGAGACCCGGCCAGCTGAACACGGCCTCGACGGTGACCGCGCCGGAGACGACCATGCCGAACTGCATGAACACCAGCGTGACCGTGGGCAGGAGCGCGTTGGGCACGGCGTGGCGCCGCCGGACGAGGTCGTCGCGCAGGCCCTTGGCGCGGGCGGTGGTGAGGTAGTCCGCGTTCATCTCGCCCAGCAGCGACGAGCGCATGATGAGCATGTACTGGGCGTAGAACACCGCGAGCAGGGTCAGGCACGGCAGGATCAGGTGGTGCAGGACGTCGAGGGTCTGCGGCAGAAGCCCGGGCGCGGCATCGGGTGAGTGCATGCCGCGGCTGGGGAACACGCCGTTGGTGACGACCAGCAGGATCAGCCCGAGCCAGAACTGCGGGACCGACCACAGGGTCAGCGCAATCCCGGTCTGGGCGCGGTCGAAGAAGCTGTCGCGCTTCCACGCCGCGCGGATGCCCAGCCACAGCCCGAGCGCGACGGCGAGCACGGTGGCGCTGCCGACGAGCAGGACGGTGGGCCAGAGCCGTTCGCCGATCATGTCGATGACCGGGCGCCGCTCGAGGTAGGACGTGCCGAAGTCGCCTTGCAGCAACCCGCCGAGGTAGCTGAAGAACTGACTCAGCACGGGCTTGTCGACGCCGAGCTGTTCGCGCAGTTCGGCCAGCTGCTGGGGGCTGGTGGGCCGGTCGCGGATCATGAACGCGACCGGGTCGCCGGGCAGCATCCGGAACAGGAAGAAGCCGAGCACGACCACCAGCACGACGCTGGCGAGTGCGCCGCCGATCTTGGTCAGGACGAACCGGAGGGTTCCGGTCCCGCCTCGTCGTTCGTCGGGGTCGACGAGCGACGAGGCGTGTTCGGGAGTGATTGTCTGCGTCAAAGCCTTGCTACTCCCGGTCGTCCGCGTTGCGGCCACGACGGCCGATCAGCACGCCGCCGCCGACGAGCACGACGACCACGACGGCGCCGAGGGCGATCCACAGCCCGGTGTTGCCGCCGCCGCTGTCGTTCGACGCGGCCTGCTGTCCGGCAGGGGTGGCGCCGTAGACGCCCCAGTAGCCGCTCTGTTCGAGGATCTGGCCCTCGGGCTGCGGCTGCTTGGTGAACGACGCGAAGGTGTCCGAGCGGTAGGCCTCCAGCACGTTCTGGTAGTCGAGCACGACGTTCACGTACTGACTGGCCAGCCTGGCCTGGGCCTGCTTGGTGTACTCGGCACGCTTGGCGAGGTCGGTCTCGGCGAGTTGTTTGGCATACAGGTCGTCGTACTGGGGGTCGCAGAAGAACGTGTCGGTGTTGGCGCCCTTGCCCTGCGCGTTCGGCCGCGCCGAGCAGGTGTGCAGCGACAGCACCGAGTCCGGGTCGGGGTTGGTGGAGTAGCCGCCGATGTAGAGGTCGTAGTTGCCCGCGTTGCTGCGGTCGTTGAGTTCCTCGTCGGAGACCAGCTCCTGGCGCACCGAGATGCCGATGTCCTTGAGCCAGCCGGTGATGTACTGGGTGGCCCGCTGGTCATACGGCCGGCTGGCGTGGCCGGCGAGGCGCAGTTCGAGCCGCCCGCCGCCCGGCACGCTGCGGACGCCGTCGCCGCCCTTGACGTATCCGGCCGCGTCCAGCGTCGCGTTCGCCGCGGCGAGGTCGAACTTCGTTCGCTCGGCGTCGGCCGGATCCCAGTGGTAGGCGGAGAAGACCGACGGGATGATGCCGCCGGGCATCTGGGCGTAGCCGCCCATCACCCTGTCCACAATGGTCTTCGGGTCGATGGCCTGCGCGATGGCCTTGCGCAGGCGGACGTCCTTGAGCGCCGGGTTGCCGTTGCCGATCGGCTGGTTGTCCGCGTTCTGCACGCCGAAGTTGATGTTCACCTCGTCGTAGCGGCGTCCCGGTGCCTTGTTGGTGGCGATGTTCGGCTGGCCCTTGAGCGCGTCGAACTGGGTCGGGGTCAGCCGGTTGATGACGTCGACCTCGTTCTGCTTCAGCGCGTTCACCGCCGCTTCGGCGTCCTTGAACACCAGCAGCTGCAGCTCGTCGACCTTGGGCGCGCCACGCCAGTAGTTCTTGTTGGCCTTGAACTTGACGTACTCGTTCTGCTTGTACTCCGACAGCAGGTACGGGCCGTTGCCGACCCCGACGACCGCGGCGGTGTCGGTCTTCGGGTCGTTCAGGTCCTTGATCGGCGCCCACACGTGTTCCGGGACGATCGGGACGTCCAGCAGCGACACCGTCGACTGCGGGGTCTTGGTCTTGATGACCAGCGTGCTGTCGTCCGGCGCCGAGACCGACTCGAAGCTGGAGACGTAGCTGCCGTTGGCGGTGCGCGCGGTCTCGTCGGTGAGCATCCGGTTGAACGTGAACGCCGGGTCCTTGGCCGTCACGGGCTGGCCGTCGGACCATTTGGTGCCCTGGCGGATCTTGAACGTCCAGGTCAGCTTGTCCGGTGAGGTCGTCCACGATTCGGCGAGCGCGGGCGCGGGCTCGGCCTTCTCGGCCGACGGGGTGGTCAGGAACTCGTAGTTGAACCTGCCCACCTGGGTGGCCGCGAGCAGCGTCGCGGTGAACGGGTTGAGGTGGTCGATCCCGGTGATCAGCGCCACCCGCAGCGTCTTGCCCTGCTGGGCCTGGGCGGGTACGGCGAGCGGCAGCATCGCCAGGATTCCCGCGGCGACCGCCGCTCCCGCTCGGCTGATGCGCCGTCTACCCGTCCTTCGGCGAGAGTGCACCGATAACCACCCCAATTTGTCTAGATCACTCGACCCCAAGGCGCAAAAGTAACCACTCGCGCGCCGCCGGTGTCAACGATTGCCACCCGTCAATGCCAAGCCGTGACTAAAGTGCGTCGCATGCGGATCATGATCTCGGCGGACATGGAAGGCGCGACGGGGGTCACCTGGACCGACGACGTCATCCCCGGCACGCCGCACTGGCAGCGGTTCCGAAAATTGTTCACCGGGGACGTCAACGCGACGCTGGCCGGTTTGTTCGACGCCGGTGCCACGGACGTGCTGGTCAACGAAGCGCATTCCTCGCAGCGGAACCTGCTGCTGGAGGACCTCGACGGGCGCGCGCGGATGCTGACCGGGCGGCACAAGCCGCTGTCGATGATGCAGGGCATCGACTCGGGTGTGGACGGTGTCGTCTTCCTCGGCTACCACGCCGGAGCGGGGTTCGACGGCGTGTTGTCGCACACCTATCTGGAGAACCAGATCACCGGGGTGTGGCTGGACGACGTCCCGGCGAGCGAGGGCAGGCTCAACGCGTCGATGGCCGCCGAATACGGCGTCCCGGTCCTGCTGGTTTCCGGAGACGACCTGACGTGTGAAGACGCACGGGACTACGCACCGGACGCCGAGCTGGTGCCGGTGAAGGAGTGTGTCAGCCGGTACGCGGCGATCTGCCTGCCGCCCGCGCGGACCGCGGAACTGCTGTCCGAGGCGGCTGCGGAGTCGATGAAGCGGGCGGGAAAGTCCACGCCCGCACCGGGTTCGCACCGGATCGAGGTCGAGTTCGACGCGAGCCATCTCGCGCAGGCCACCGCGGTGATCCCGACCGTGGAACAGATCGGGGTGCGCCGGGTCGGGTTCGACGCGCCGAACATGACCGAGGCGATGAAGGCGTTCAAGGTGGTCACCGCGATCGCGGCGGGGGCGGTGCAGGGCATCTATGGCTGACGTCGTCGAAGTGTGCGCGGACCTGATCCGGTTCGACACCACCAACCGCGGGGACGGTGACTCCGAGGGCGAGCGCGAGGCCGCCGAATACGTGGCCGGGCTGCTCAACGCGGCCGGGGTCCCGTCGAAGATCCTGGAGCGCGCGCCGCGACGGTCCAATGTGGTCGCCCGGATTCCGGGTACCGACCCGGCTTTGCCCGCGTTGCTGGCGCAGGGCCATCTCGACGTGGTGCCCGCGGACGCCGCGGACTGGTCGGTGTCACCGTTCTCCGGCGAGGTGCGCGACGGGTTCCTGTGGGGCCGGGGCGCGGTGGACATGAAGGACTTCTGCGCCATGGTGCTCGCCGCCGTCGCCTCCGGGCTGCGGCCGCGCCGCGACATCGTGCTGGCGTTCGTCGCCGACGAGGAGGATCGCGGGGAGTTCGGCGCGCACTGGCTGGTCGAGGAGCATCCCGAGCTGTTCGAGGGCTGCGCGGCGGCGATCAGCGAGTCCGGCGGCTACACCTATCCGGTCCCGGCCGCCGGCGGCCGGACGGTGCGGCTGTATCCGGTGGCCACGGCCGAACGCGGCACCGCGCACCTGCGGCTGACCGCACGCGGCCGCGCCGGGCACGGCTCCCGGCCCAACGACGAGAACGCGGTGATCCGGCTGGTGGGCGCGCTGCAGCGGATCGCCTCGCACCGCTGGCCGGTCGAGCTGACGCCGACGGTGCGTGCCTTCCTCGAACGGACAGGGGACGCGCTCGGTGTCCCCGTCGATCTGTCCGATGTGGACGGTACGGTCGCGCGGCTCGGCCCGGCGGGCGCGTTGGTGGTGCCGACGGTGCGGGTGAGCACCACCCCGACGATGCTGTCGGCCGGGTACAAGGTGAACGTCATCCCGAGCACCGCGACCGCGCAGGTGGACGTGCGGGTGCTGCCGGGCACCGAGGAAGCGACCCTCGCCGAGCTGGACAAGCTGCTCGGCGAGGGTGTCGAGCGGGAGTTCGTCGCGCATCAGGGGCCGGTGCAGGCGCCGGTCGACTCGCCGTGGTTCGACGCGATGGCCGGCGCGCTGCGTGCCGAGGACCCCGAGGCCGTCGTCGTGCCGTACTGCATGGGCGGCGGGACGGACGCGAAGGCGTTCAGCAAGCTGGGCATCGACTGCTACGGCTTCGCCCCGCTTTCGCTGCCGGAAGGCTTCCCCTACCGCGCGATGGCGCACGGCGTCGACGAGCGGGTCCCGGTCGAGGGCCTGCGCTTCGGCGAACGCGTGCTGACCCGCTTCCTCACCGAGGTCTGACGCCTCCGATCACGCGAGTTCTCCGCTGGAGCACGTGAGATCGCCCAACGTGCTCCAGCGGGCTCATGTGCGCAGGCGGAGATCTCGCGTGACTGGAGGGAGATCTCGCGTGTTTACCGGGTGAACTCGGCCCACCAGCGGGAGTTGTCCCGGATGGGTTCGATGCTGACCAGGCGGACGCCGTCCTGGGCGAAGGACTCGACCTCGGCGCGGTTGAGCGGCCATGGCGGGCCGCCGGCGGTGTCGACGCTCTCCTCGGCGACCTCGCAGACCAGTGCGGTGCCGCCGGGGGCGAGGAAGCCCGCGACGGAGGCGATGGCCTTCGCGCGGACGTCGCGGGGCATGGCCTGGACGTTGATGATCTCGACGACGAGGTCGAACGCGTGGCGCCATTCGGGTGGTGGCGCGAGCAGGTCCGCGACGCGGTAGTCCACCGTCGAGTCCGGGAACCGGCGCTGTGCGGCCGTGACGGCGGTGGCGGCGACGTCGAAGCCGGTGGTGGCGTATCCGGCGGCCGCGAGGACTTCGGGGTCGTCGCCGAAGGCACTGCCGACGACGAGCGCGCGGCGGCCTCCGCCCGGATGGGCCGCGGCCCAGGAGGCGAGTTCGGGATTGGGCTCGTTCCGCGCCCACGGGACGACGGCTTCACCGTTTTCGGCGGCCGCGTAGAGCTGTTCGAACCAGCCGGTGGGATCCCCGGCGGCGAGGGCGGTCTTGGCGAGGTCGGCGTCGGTGATCCGGTTCTGGCCGGTGGAATGAGTGCTCACCAGGTTGTTTATACCGTGGGACCCCTCCCGGGCCCGCACGGTTTACTACGCGGGCGACCACCGTTCTCCAGTCGTCGCGACGCGGGCGGGGTGGGTGCCGCGCGCGGCGGCTTTGGGGGTCGCGGTGGGTGCGGTGGCAGGTCCACCGCGCCCACCGCGGGAGCGACCGGCACCGGGCCGATGGCCCCCACGACACGGCGGCGCGACCCCACCGGGATGATCGCGGGGTGATTCGGGGACGAGAAGGCCCGGCGACGCTCGCCGGAGTGCTGCGCGGGTGGCTCGATCGGCTCGGCGCCCACCGCTGGGCGGTGATCGCCCTGCTCACGGCGGCGATGGTGGTGACCGCCGGGGTGCTCACGCTCGTCTGCACGATGTGGCCGGTGGACTTGGAGGTGTACCGGTTCGGCGCGCGGGCACTGGCCCATGGCGACGACATCTACGGCGCGCTTCCCCCGACCCGGGGCGGATTCGCGCTGCCGTTCATCTACCCGCCCTTCGCGGCGATGGTGTTCCTCGTGTTCACGGTGCTGCCGACGCCGGTGGGTGCCGTGCTGATGCTCGGGATCTCGCTGACGGCGCTGGGCACGACCGTCTACGTCGTGGTCCGGCCACACGCCTCCCGCCGCACCGCCCTCCTCGCCGCGGTACTCGCCGGGGCAGCGGCTCTCGCGTTCGAACCGGTCCGCGAGACGCTGTGGTTCGGACAGGTCAACCTCGTGCTCATGGCGCTGGTGGTCTTCGACTGCCTGGGACCGAAGACCCGCCTGCCGCGCGGAGTGCTGCTGGGCCTGGCCGCGGCCGTGAAGATCACTCCGGCCGGTTTTCTCCTGTTTTTCCTGCTGAGGCGGGATTTCCGGGCCGCGGTGACCACCGTCGTGACCTTCCTGGCCGCGGGTCTGGCCGGGTTCGTGGTGGCGCCGCAGGCGTCGTGGGCCTACTGGTTCGGCGGCGGGCTGACCGGGGCTTCGGGGATGAGCGGCTCGATCTTCGCCACCAACCAGACGATCCAGGGCGCGCTGCACCGGCTCGGGCTGCCTGCCGTGCCCACGCTCGTCCTCGTCGCGATCGCGACCCTGGCCGCGCTGCTGCTCGCGGCGGGCGCCATGCTCCGGGCCGACCGGCCGACGGCGTTCCTGCTGAACGCGGCGGCGGTGCTCGTGTGCTCCCCCATCTCGTGGTCGCACCACTGGGTGTGGATCGTCCCCGCGACCATCCTGCTCGCTGCCCGCGCCACGAGCCGCCGAGCGGTGACGGGACTGGTGGCCGTCGTCGCGGTTTTCGTCGTCGCGCCGCATTCGTTCCTGCCCTCGCAGGGGTTCCGCGAGCTGACCTGGGGACCGCTGGAGCATGTGATCGGCAACAGCTACCTGTTGCTGGCGTTGGGTTTCCTCGGCTGGCAGTTCTTCGCGCTCCGCGCCGGGACGCCCGGCCGCGCCGCGACGCCGTTGCCGCCGGACTGTCACGAGACACGCTCCGCCTGATCCCGTCGTCCGCTCGACGGACCAGCGGGCACGGCCCGCGCTGTCCGTTTTCGGCCAGGTTTGCGCCCGAAGTCTTGACATCGATGTCAGAACCGGGTTTCGCTTCCTTCGCGCCGCCGGCCCCCGCCCGCACGGCGCGCCACGCAGACCTTGGAAGAAAGCTTGGTGCAACGATGCCCCGAAGCGTCAGATCCGTCCACGCGACCCTGGTCGCCGTGGTCGCCGCCACCGGACTGGCCGTTCTCCCGGCGACCGGTACCGCGGCCGCGGACACCCAGCCCCCCGATTTCTCCTCCTCCTTCGAACCGTCGGATCCGCAGTCGTCGTGGACCGACACCGTTGACACCGACGCGGCGGGCAAGCCGCGGTCCTCGGGGGTCAACGGCGCGAACGGGACCGCGATCCCCGGCGACATCCGGGGCAAGGTGACCGAGACGACCGCGAGCAACGAGAACACGGGCGGCGGTGAGGTCGTCGCGAACCTGGTCGACGGCTCCCCGGACACGAAGTGGCTGTCCTGGCAGCCGACCGGTTGGGCGCAGATCGCGCTCTCGGCGCCGACGTCGATCACGCACTACGCGCTGACCTCGGCCAACGACGTGCCGGAGCGGGACCCGAAGGACTGGACGCTGCAGGGCAGCAACGACGGTACCGCCTGGTCCGATGTGGACAAGCAAAGTGGACAGTCGTTCACCGCGCGGTTGCAGGAGAAGGGCTACAAGCTCGCGGCGCCGAGCGCGGCGTTCAAGTTCTACCGGCTGAACGTCACCGCGAACAACGGCGCCCCGATCATGCAGCTCGCCGAGCTGCTGCTGGCCAACGACGATCCGGCGCCGCCACCGCTGCCGAACATGCGCAGCTTCACCGACAGCGGCCCGACCAGCGGGTACACGAACAAGAACCGCGCCGGGTTCACCGGGGCGAAGGCGTTCCGCTACTCGGGCACCCAGACCGCGACCGGACACGGCTGGTCCTACAACAGGATCTTCGCCGTCGACATCCCGGTGACCGCGTCGACAGAGCTGTCCTACAAGGTCCAGCCGCAGTTCATCACCGGCGATCTGAAGTACCCGAGCACGAACGTCGCGATCGACCTGGCGTTCACCGACGGCACCTACCTGCGCGATCTGGGCGCGACCGACCAGTACGGCTTCCCGCTGACGCCGGAGGGCCAGGGAGCGAGCAAGATCCTCTATGCCAACCAGTGGAACCTGGTGCGGTCGCTGATCGGCACGGTGGCCAAGGGCAAGACGATCTCGCGGATCCTGGTCGGCTACGACAACCCGAACGGCCCCGGCAACTTCCAGGGCTGGCTCGACGACGTCAAGATATCCGCGACGCCGACGCCGCCGGCGAGCAAACGGCCCAGTGACAACGTGATCACCACCCGCGGCACGCTGGCGAACAGCACGTTTTCCCGGGGCAACAACTTCCCGGCGACGGCGGTCCCGCACGGGTTCAACTTCTGGACCCCGGTGACCGACGCGAGTGCCGACCAGAACGGCACACCCCGGTGGCTGTACAACTACCATTCGCAGAACAACGCCCAGAATCTCCCGCAGTTGCAGGCGTTCAGTGTCAGTCACGAGCCGAGTCCGTGGATGGGTGACCGGCAGGTCTTCCAGGTGATGCCGTCGGCGGCCGCCGGGGTGCCGGACGCGAACCGCGACGCGCGGGCGCTGCCGTTCAAGCACAGCGACGAGACGGCACGGGCGCACTACTACGGCGTGCGGTTCCAGAACGGGATCCAGACCGAGATCGCGCCGACCGACCACGCGGCGATGTTCCGGTTCTCCTTCCCTGGCAACGATTCCAGCCTGGTCTTCGACAACGCCACCAACTCGGGCGGGCTGACACTCGACACCGCGACCGGCACACTGTCCGGCTACACCGACACCGGCGCGTCCGCCGGGGCGGGCCGGATGTTCGTCTACGCGACGTTCGACAAGCCGGTCACGGCGGGCGGCAAGCTCACCGGGCAGGGCCGCGACAAGGTGACCGGGTACCTGCGGTTCGACGCCGGTGCCGAGAAGACGGTGCAGATGCGGATCGCGACGTCGCTGATCAGTGTGGAGCAGGCGAAGAAGAACCTGGCGCAGGAGATCGCCCCGGCGGCGACGTTCGACTCGGTGCGTGACGCCGCGCAGCGGGCGTGGGACGACCAGCTGAAGGTGATCGAGGTCGAGGGCGCGTCGAAGGACCAGCTCACGACGCTCTACTCGAACCTGTACCGGCTGTTCCTCTATCCGAACTCCGCGTTCGAGAACACCGGCACCACCGACAAGCCCGCGTACAAGTACGCGAGCCCGGTGTCACCGAAGTCCGGTGTGGACAGTCCGACCCAGACCGGGTCGAAGATCGTCGACGGGCAGATGTACGTCAACAACGGGTTCTGGGACACCTATCGCACGACGTGGCCGGCGTATTCGCTGCTGAGTCCGGACATGGCGGGCAAGATGGTCGACGGGTTCGTGCAGCAGTACCGCGACGGCGGCTGGATCGCCCGCTGGTCCTCCCCCGGGTACGCGGACCTGATGACCGGGACCAGCTCGGACGTCGCGTTCGCCGACGCCTATCTGAAGGGTGTGCGCAACTTCGACGTCAAGTCGGCCTACGACGCGGCGGTGAAGAACGCGACGGTGACGCCGCCGAACTCGGCGGTCGGCCGGAAGGGACTGGACCAGTCGATCTTCCTCGGGTACACGCCCAACACCACCGGTGAGGGTTTCTCGTGGGCGATCGAGGGCTATGTCAACGATTTCGGCATCGCGAACCTGTCGAAGAAGCTCTATGACGAGGCCGCGGCGAACGACCCGCGCAAGGCGGAGTACTTGGAGAACTACGAGTACTTCACCAGCAGGGCGCAGCAGTACGTGAACTTGTTCGATCCGAGCGTCGGGTTCTTCCAGGGCAAGGACGCCGGCGGCAAGCCGACCCGGTCGAAGGCCGAGTACGACCCGCGCGTGTGGGGCGGGGACTACACCGAGACCGACGGCTGGAACATGGCGTTCACCGTGCCGCAGGACGGGCAGGGCCTGGCCAACCTCTACGGCGGCAAGGACAAACTGGCGGCCAAGCTGGACGCGTTCTTCGCCGATCAGGAGACCGCGAACTTCCCTGGCTCCTATGGCGGGACGATCCACGAGATGCGGGAGGCGCGGGACGTGCGGATGGGCCAGTACGGCCACTCCAACCAGCCCTCGCATCACATTCTCTACATGTACGACTACGCGGGTCAGCCGTCGAAGACGCAGGCGAAGGTGCGCGAAGCGCTCTCGCGGCTCTACAGCGGCAGCGAAATCGGGCAGGGCTACGCGGGCGACGAGGACAACGGCGAGATGTCGGCCTGGTACGTCTTCAGCGCGCTGGGCTTCTACCCGCTGCAGATGGGCAGCCCGGACTACGCGATCGGTTCGCCGCTGTTCACGAAGGCGACGATTCACCTCGGCGGCGGTAAGGACCTGGTGATCAACGCGCCGAAGAACAACGCGAAGAACGTCTACGTCCAGTCGCTGAAGGTGAATGGCAAGCCCTACACCTCGACGTCGCTGTCGCAGGACCTGCTGGCTCGTGGCGGGACGCTCGACTTCGAGATGGGCCCGAACCCGTCGAAGTGGGGCACCGGCCCGAACGACGCGCCGAAGTCCATCACCACCGGTGACGCGGTGCCGGCACCGCTGCACGACGAGACCGGGCCCGGCAGGGGCACGGTGTCCACTTCGGACGGTTCGGACGCCTCGGCGTTGTTCGACAACACGTCGCGGACCGAAGCGCGTGTCACAGGTGCGGTGCAGTACCAGCTCAAGTCGTCGAAGGAGGCGGTCACGCACTACACGCTGACCTCGCCGAAGGGCGCCGGAGACGTGAAGGGCTGGGTGCTGAAGGGCTCCTACGACGGCAAGACGTGGGCGGTCGCGGACGAGCAGGCGAACCAGTCGTTCGCCTGGCGGCAGCAGACGCGGTCGTTCAAGGTGGCCAAGCCCGCGCACTACAGCTACTACCGGCTGGAGGTCACCGCGACCACCGGCGGGACGGCGTCGCTGTCCGAGGTCGAGCTGCTCGGCAAGCCGGACGCCGCGTGCACGCAGACCGTCACCGGCACCCACCAAGGCCCGCTCACGGTGTCGGGCGGCACGACGTGCCTGGAGGACGCGACGGTGACCGGCCCGGTGACGGTGGCGCGGGGGGCGAGCCTGGTGGCACACGGCGGGACGATCTCCGGGCCGCTGTCGGCCTCGGGCGCCGACCAGGTCGTCCTGGCCGGGACGAAGGTGGGCGGACCGGTGTCGATCACCGGGTCCACCGGCACGGTGTCGATCGAGCGGGCCGAGATCGGCGGCCCGCTGGCGTTGACCGGCAACCGGGGCCCGGTGGTGACGTCGAGTTCGATCGGCGGTCCGCTGGCCTGCACGGGCAACACGCCCGCGCCGACCGACTACGCGCTGGGCAACACCGTCCGCGGTCCCGCCGCGGGCCAGTGCTCGGCACTGTAGGCGGCTGACATGCCGTTAAGGCCACCTTACGGGCGTCTGACGCCCGTAAGGTGGCCTTAACGGCATCCGGGGAAGGTGCCCAGGTCGTTCGTGGTGATGCGGGTTTCGATGCCGTCGAGGATGGTGTCGAGGCCGAACGCGAGAGCGTGTTCGGGGTCCTGGGCCGCATTGAAGTGCGCACCGACAGCACCGCCGACGCGGGCGGACAGGACGAGGTCGTCGGTCATGACCTGTTCGAGGACCGGGGCGACGACACTCCACCATTCGGCGTCGGACATCCCGGAGTCGGCTTGGGCCCGCGAGGTGCTCCGGTGCGCGCGGGCGGCACTGTCGACGTGGCCGAGCACCAGGGTCAGCGCGGCGTCCATCTCGACGTCGGACAGGCCTATGCCATCGAGAGGACGCAGCTCGGTTTCGTACTTCCGGCTGATGTTCGGCCCGAGGTTCGGGCGGGACGCGCGGATGTCGAGCAGCCACGGATGCCGCTGGTAGAGGGACCAGTTCCGCTCGGCGACGAACTTCATCGCCGCACGCCAGCCGCCGGCGCGGGTCGCGGCCTCGACGTCGTTGCCGTACAGCTCGCCGAGGACCGAGTCGACCATGAGCGTGGTGAGCTCGTCCTTGCCGGGAACGTGCCCGTAGAGCGACATCGCGCCGACACCCAGGTGGTCGGCGACCTTGCGCATCGAGACGGCGTCGAGCCCGTCGGCGTCGGCGATTTCGATACCGGCGGCCACGATCGCCGGCACGGTGAGACCGGAGCGGCCGGGAGCGGGATGGTGCCCCCACAGCAGGTAGATGCCGCGTGTCAGATCCGACACCGAGGAACGTCGGCTCACCCGCGATCTCCTTCCCGACCCGGCGGACCATCGCCTTGTCACTGCCGTACACCGTACCGTACAGTTCTGCGGTACGCCGTACGGTACGGCGTACCGCAACATCCGCCGAGGGGAATCACGAATGGCCCACGAGATGACCGTGCCGCTGCTGCCCTGCCGGTCCATCGACGAGATCGCCGAGTTCTACGAAATGCTCGGTTTCACCCAGACCTACTACCAGGCCCGCCCCTACACGTGCGTGTCGCTGAAGCGCGAGGACATTCAACTGCAGTTCTTCGGCATGCCCGGTTTCAACCCCGAAGACTCCTACGGAAGCTGCCTGGTGATCGTGCCCGACACCGGCGAGCTGTTCCGCGCCTTCGCCGACGGGATGCGCGCGGTCCACGGCAAGCTGCTCGTCTCCGGGATTCCGCGGATGACCAGGCCCCGCAAGCGAAAGAACGCCGGGAACCTGTCCGGATTCACCGTCGTCGATCCCGGTGGGAACTGGATCAGGATCTTCGCCGCCAAGGCGGACCCCACCGACGAGGCCCCGGGGAAGCTCGCCGCGTCCCTGCGCAGCGCCGTGGTCATGGGCGACTCCAAAGGCTCCGACGAGCAGGCCGCCCTGATCCTGGACAACGGGCTCCGCCGTCACCAGGAGACCGCGACGCCGGTCGATCTGCTCGAAGCGCTCGCCTACCGCACCGAACTCGCCGTGCGCACCGGCGACCCGGCCGCCGCCCGCGATTTTCTCACCCGGGCGGCCGAAGTCCCCCTCACCGACGCCGAGCGGTCCGCCGTCGCTATCACGCTCGCGAGCCTTCACGACCTCGCGGCCACGCTGCCCTGACATCCGTCGCGGCGGCCGCGCAACTGCGCCACCACACTGGGCCGCGCGGACGTCGAGGCGACACGGAACCTGATCGAACGGTTCCTCGCCGGGGACGGCAGCGGCGTCCGCTGCCGACTCACGAGGCGGCGGATACGGTGAGCGGGTGACGATCACCGGGTTCTTCTCCTCCTTCGAGTCGGGTGATCCGCAGCCAGTGGACCCGGCCCTGCGCGTCGGCGCCGGGCCGGAACACTCCCCGACCGCGAAGACCGGCGTCGGCTACACCGGCTTTCGCGCACTCCGCTACTCCGGCACCACCTGGGCGACACTGTTCGATCTCGACGTCGAGATCACCGAGCACAGTGAACTGTCCTATGTGGTCTTCCCGGAGCCGGACGACGGCCCGGGTTACCGCAGTACCTACGTCGCGCTCGACGTCGAGTTCGAGGACGGCTCCACGGCCGGGTTCTCGGCCACCGAGCAGGGCGAGGAAAAAACGCTCTACGTCGGTCAGTGGAATCTCGTCCGCCATCGCCTCGGCGCCTTCGCGGGACGTCGTGCCCGCCGGATCACACTGGTGACCGCGCCGCCGCCGGGGGAAGACGAGCCGTGCGGCTGGCTCGACGACGTCCGCATCGCCGAGCGCGTGATCGAGCCGCGTGAGCAGGTCGACCACGTCCGCACGACCCGCGGCACGCACTCCAGCGGCGAGTTCTCGCGGGGCAACACCTTCCCTGCGACGGCGGTGCCGCACGGATTCAACTTCTGGACCCCGGTCACCGACGCCGGCGCCACGAACTGGATCTACTCCTACCACCGGCACAACACGTCCGAGAACCGCCCGGCGCTGCAGGCCTTCGCGCTCAGCCACCAGCCGAGCCCGTGGATGGGCGACCGCCATACCTTCCAGGTCATGCCGGGAATCGGCGCGGTCGAACCCCGCCGGGCGCGGCGCGCGCTCACGTTCTCCCACGACGAGGAGATCGACCGGCCTCATCACTACGGCGTCCGGTTCGACAACGGCGTCACCGCCGACCTCGCCCCCACCGAGCACGCCGCGATCCTCCGCTTCACCTTTCCCGGCGAGCATGGCTGGCTGCTGTTCGACAACGCCCGCAACCGCGGCGGCCTCCGCCTGCACCCGGCGACCGGCGTCGTCACCGGGCACACGTGGGTGCGCAGCAGGCTCTCGACCGGCGCGCGCCGCATGTTCGTCTACGCCGAGACCGACGTCCCCGTCCGCCACGGCGGCAAGATCCGCCGCCCGCCCTGGCGGACCGTCACCGGCTATCTGGAGTTCGACGCGCCCGCGGTGACGCTGCGGATAGCGACCTCGCTGATCAGTCTCAAGCAGGCCAAGCGCAATCTCGCGTTGGAAATCCCCGCCGGGACGACGTTCGAGCACGTCCGTGACCAGGCCCGCGCGCAGTGGCAGGAGTTGCTCGGCCGCGTCGAGATCGAAGGCGCTACCGAAGATCAGCTCACGACGTTCTACTCGAACCTCTACCGCCTGTTCCTCTATCCGAACATCGCGCACGAGAACACTCCGAACGGGATCCGCCACGCCAGCCCGGTCATCCGCCGCCTGCTGCCCAGCACCCGGACCCGCACCGGCGCGAAGATCGTCGACGGCGAAATGTACGTCAACAACGGCTTCTGGGACACCTACCGCACCACCTGGCCCGCCTACGCCCTGCTCACGCCCCGCCGCTGCGGCCGGATGATCGACGGGTTCGTCCAGCAGTACCGCGAAGGCGGCTGGATCTCCCGGTGGTCCTCCCCCGGCTACGCCAACCTCATGACCGGCACCAGCTCCGACGTCGCCTTCGCCGACGCCTACCTCAAGGGCGTCCGCGGCTTCGACGTCGAAACCGCCTACGACGCGGCCGTGAAGAACGCCACGGTCACCCCGCCGGCCCAGGCAGTCGGCCGCAAGGGACTCGATCGCTCGATTTTCCTCGGCTACACGCCCACGTCCGTCCACGAAGGACTGTCATGGGCGCTCGAAGGCTGCGTCAACGACTTCGGCCTCGCCAACCTCTCCGACGCCCTCGCCCGCGAAAGCGAAGGACACCGCGCTCGCGTGTACGCCGACAACGCGGCCTACTTCCGCCAGCGCGCCCAGCAGTACGTCAACCACTTCGACCCGGAGATCGGCTTCTTCCAGGGACGCAACCGCGACGGCACCCGCCACTTCCCCGCCCACGGCTACGACCCCGAGGCCTGGGGTGGCGACTTCACCGAAACCAACTCCTGGAACACCGCCTTCTCGGTACCCCACGACGGCCCCGGCCTCGCCGCGCTCCACGGTGGACACGCCGCGCTCGAAGCCAAGCTCGACACCTTCTTCGCCACGCCCGAGACCGGCCGCAAACCCGGCTCGTACGGCGGGATCATCCACGAGATGACCGAGGCCCGCGACGTCCGCATGGGCCAGTACGGCCACTCCAACCAGCCGTCCCACCACATCCCGTACGTCTACAACCTCGCCGGGGCGCCCGCGAAAACCCAGCGCGTCGTCCGCGAGATCCTCCGGCGGCTCTACCTCGGCAGCGACCTCGGCCAGGGCTACTGCGGGGACGAGGACAACGGCGAGATGTCCGCGTGGTACGTCTTCAGCGCACTCGGCTTCTACCCGCTCGCGGTCGGCAGCCCGCGCTACGCCCTCGGCGCACCCCTGTTCCGCACCGTCACCATCCACCTCGAAAACGGGAAGGACCTCGTCATCCGCGCCCCCGGCAACACCGCGGACACCTGCTACGTCAGCGGCCTCACCCTCGACGGCGAACCCTGCGACACCACCACCGTCGCCCACACCGCCCTCACCCGCGGCGCCGTCCTCGAGTTCGACCTCACCACCTCTCCCACCGGCTGGGGACGGCCACCCGCACCCCCTGCCACTCCTGCCCCGCTGACCGACCTCACCGGCACCGCCCGCTCCGCACACGGCGACACCACGCCATTGTTCGACGACACCTCCCGCACCGAGACGACCTTCCGCACCGCCACCCCGACTATCGCATTCACCCCCGACAATCCCGGACACGAACTCGTCATGTACACGCTCACCTCCGGTGTCGGCGCGGGAGATCCCCGTGCCTGGGTCCTCGAAGGCTCACCGGACGGCGACCACTGGACCACTCTCGACGAACGTCGCGACGAACTGTTCCGCTGGCGCCGCCAGACCCGGCCGTTCGTCCTCGGCACCCCCGCCACACACCCGCACTACCGGCTGCGCGTCACCGCCGCGACCCGGCGTCATGTCAGCCTCGCCCAGTGGGAGCTTCTCGCCCGATGATCAGAAATCTCCACGACCGCATCACCGCGTCCGACCCCGGCCTGGTCCGTCTCCGCGTCGGCCTGTCCGCCGTGCTGGGCATCGTCATCGCGATCCTCGCCCTGCTGCCGGTCCACCTGCCGCTGACGATCATGCTCGTCGGCGCCATCTCCGCGATGACGACCGCGTTCACCGTCAACGACACCACCCCCGGAGCCCAGGCCGTCACCCTCGGACTGGCCTGGGTCACCGGCGCCGCCACCGTCACCATCGCCAGCCTCGGCGCGACCCTGCCGCCGCTCAACAGCGTCCTCATCGTCGTGCTGATCTTCTTCGCCGTCTACGCCCAGCGCTTCGGGCCCCGCGGCATCGCGCTCGGCTCGGTCGGCTTCTTCCTGTTCTTCTTCGCGATGTTCCTGCAGACCCACATCAAGCAGGTCCCCGAAGTCCTGCTCGCGCTCACCGTGGGCATCGCCGCCAACGCCCTGGTCCGGTTCGTCATCCTGCGCCGCAACGCCGACGCCGAACTCCTCCGCGTCCGCCGCGCCTTCCGCGCCCGGCTCGCCACCGTCATCCGCGGCTGCGAGGCCTATCTCGCTGTCGACGGCAACGACCGCACCAGGAAGCAACTGCGCACCGCCTACAACCGCCTGCACGAATGCGTCCTGCTCATCGAGGACTCCGCACCCGACGTCGTCGGCGAAGAGGTCGCCGGCCGGCTGCGCCGGCGCGCCATCGAAGTCGAACTCGCCGTCCAGTGGCTCGTCATCACCGTCCAGCGCACCTGCAGCAAGGACCTCGCCGAGGAAACCCGCGACGACCTCATCGCCCGCCTGGCCCGGTTCCGCGCGCTGATGGAACGCGACCCTCGCGAACTCCCGCTGATCAGCCAGACCGGCGAGTACAGCCGCATGCTCGTCGAAGGCAGCCGCATCGACGAACGCGCCAAACCCGGTGACGGCGTCCGCCGCGCCATCGCCGAACTCGCCCTCGCCGACGACCGCGCCCAGCGCGCCGCCGAGCGAGAAGCCACTTTGGACAGTCCGTACGACCCTGACGAAGCCGAGGAACCCACCCCGGCCTTCGCCTACGACAACCGCACCCGCAGCGCCATCCAGGCCGTCATCGGCGGCGGGCTCGCCGTGCTCGGCGGCGAACTCGTCTCCCACCAACGCTGGTACTGGGCCGTGCTCACCGTGTTCGTGGTGTTCATCGGCACCTCGTCGTCCGGCGCCACCTTCGTCAAGGGCGCCCGGCGTGTCGGCGGCACCCTCATCGGCATCTTCGGCGGCATGCTGCTCGCCCTGCTCGTCGGCGGCAACCTCCCCGCCACCCTCACGCTGATCATGGTGTGCGTGTTCGGCATGGTCTACACCTCCCGCGTGTCCCAGGTGGTGATGTCCTTCTTCATCACCTGCATGCTCGGCCTGCTCTACAGCCTGCTCGGCACGTTCAGCCTCGAAGTGCTGTGGATCCGCGTCGCCGAAACCGCCGTCGGCGCGACCGCGGGCATCCTCGCCGCGCTCGTCATCCTCCCGGTCCGCACCCGCTCGGTCATGCTCGACGACATCGGCACCGTCCTCGACGACCTCCACGAGTTCCTCGAAAAGACCGAGAAACTGTTGTCGGGCGAGGAGAACGTCAACATCGTCGAACTGTCCCGCGACATCGACCGCGACGTCGACACCCTGCGCACCACGGTCGAACCGCTCACCCACCCCGTCAACCTGCACAGCGCCCGCCGCGACTACGGCTGGCACGTCCTCACCACGGCCGAGACCATCGCCTTCCGCGCCCGCCACGTCGCCGCGCGCGCCGAGCCCGGCCAGCTCACCGGCCCCGTCGCCGACCGGCTGAAACTGTTCACCGGACGCCTGCTCGCCAACATCGACAAGATCCACGAAGCCGTCGGCGAACCGGGAAAGACGGTCCACCCCCTCATCCGCGACGACGGCACCCCGGTGGCCGACCGGATCGACCACGCCGAGACCCGCGCCGTGCTCTCCAGCCTCAGCCACCTCGACGAAGGACTGATCGCCCTCGGCCGGGCCTTCGGCGTCGAGGCCAAGAACCCGTGAGCGTGAGCCCCGCCCTCAAGAGCGTCCGAACAGCGTGACCACGCTGTTCGGCGCCTCCTGGCCGAAGAAGGTCTCGAGATTGTGCGCCGATTGGGCGGCGACCTCGCGGCTGCGCGGGAAAAGCCGCTTCTCATAGGCGGCGAGCGCAGACTCGACGTCAGGCTGCCCGGCCAGCTCGCGCGCCAGGTCGGCGCCGTCGTACATGGCGAGGTTGGCGCCTTCGCCGGCGAAGGGCGACATCAAGTGCGCGGCGTCGCCGACGAGCGTCACGCCCGGCACCCGGTCCCAGCTGATCCCGACAGGGAGCGCGTGGATCGGCCGGAGCCACGGCTCCGCGTCGCTGCCTGTCACGAACGCGGTGAGCAGCGGCGACCAGCCATCGAACTCGTGGACGAGGCGGCGGAGACCGGCGGCCGGGTCACCGAAGTCGATCGACCGCATCCACTCCTCGGGTTTGTTCAGTGCTACGTAACCGCGCACACCGCCGTCCGCGTCGCGGTGGGCGATGATGCCCTGGCCCGGTGCGACCGCCATCAGTGTGCCGCTGCCGATCGCGGCCACGCTGGCCTGGTGGTCCTGGCCGCCCGAGGCGAGGGCGATCTCGACGAAGCAGGTGCCGCTGTAGCGCGGCTCGGCCTGGGTGAGCAGCGGCCGGACCTTCGACCAGGCGCCGTCCGCGCCGACGACGACGTCGGCGTGGACGGTGGAACCCGCCGTGAAGGTGAGGTCGAAGCCGCCCGTCGGGTGGTGCCGGAGCGCGGTGAGCTTGTGGCCCCAGTGGATGGTCCCGGGGGCGAGCGAGTCGATGAGCAGGCGGCGGAGTTCGCCGCGATCCACCTCGGGGCGGGCCGAACGGGGGTCCGCGGGCCGGTCGAGCAGGATCGTGCCGTGGCGGTCGACGACGCGCTTGGCGTCCTCGCCTGGCCGGACCAGGGCGCGGAACTCGTCGTACAAGCCCGCCGCGTGGAGCGCGACCTGCCCGGTTTCTTCGTGGATGTCGAGCAGGCCGCCCTGGGTGCGCGCCGTCGCCGACGCCTCACCCTCGTAGATCGTTGCGGCGACGCCGTGGGCTTGGAGGACCCGTGCGAGCGTCAGCCCGCCCAGTCCCGCTCCGACGATGGTGACGGTCTTCTGCATGGTGCGCTCCTCGGTTGCGGTCGACACCGGGAGCGGGCGGGACGCCCGATCTCGGCACGGAGACGCTCACCGATAGGAACCATCCTGCATCGATGTGTGCGCGATGTCCGGCGAGCAACGCCGCGGGACATCGTTTTTCGCGACACCACGAATCTTACCTGGCTTCGGATTCCACGGCGACCGCTACCAGGGATAGGTGGCCTGGAGAGTGGCTGAGACGGGGGTGAGGTCGGCGGTGAGGTGGTCGAGTTCGGCAGGGCTCAGCGCGTTGTACGGCGCCTCCGCGAGCCGGTCGGTCATTGCCTCGACTCGTTCCTTCGTGGCGCGGCCGGCAGGGGTGAGCCAGCCGTCGGTCCCGACGAGACCGCGGGCACGCATGCCGTCGATGACCGCGGTCAGCTGCGCGGCGGGGAGATGATGGACCCGGCCGAACTCCTGCGCGGGCATGTCGACGGACAGGGCGTGGAGCACGTGGGCCTCCGTCCCGCCAACGCCCTCGGCCACCAAAGCGACGGTGTGGCCGTCGCCGCGATGCTCGCGGAGCAGAGTGGCCGCGTGCCACAGCCGCGCCATCGGCTCCTGCGGTACCGGGAGCGCGCGAAGCGCGGCATAGAGCGCGCGCCCCTCCACAGGTGCGCTGGTCGCCGCCCGCAGCAGGAGTTCGCCGGCGCGTGTGATGGCGGGGCAGTCGGCGAGGTCACCGAGGATCCGCCGCATCGCCGCGACGCAGCCTCGCTCGCGAGCGGCCAGCGCCGCCTCGGGCGTGGTCAGGTCCCAGACCCGCGGGATGTGCCGTGCCACCTCGCCGGGAGCGAAGCTGTAAAAGACCGCGTGGACCACCTCGGCGGGCACCGACCGGCCGAACGGCGCGGCCCGCCCGGCGAAGTAGGCGTCCCACTGGTTACGCAGGCCCAGCGCCATCAGGTCGTCGTCGGAGCCCTCGGCGAGGTAGGGCACCAGACCGATCGGCTCGATCAGGTCGTACATGCGGCGGGCGACGGGTTCTGGGTGCGACATCTCGTCTCCTGTGCTCGTGGCGGCGCCCTCGTGGCGGCCGCTCACCCACTCCACGAACGGCTCACCCAGGATCCGACACCAAGAGCTTTGCCAATCTGGTCGGGCACCCGTCGACCACGCCGGAGTCAGGCCGCAGCGGGAGTGACACTCGCCGAGACCTCGGCGAGCAGGCGTCCGATGTTCTCGTTCCAGCGTGAGCACAGGACGAGGTCACGGGCTGGGTCGACCCACAACAGATGCCTGCCCCCGTTCCCCCGGGCACCGCGCCCGGTCCGCGGCGCCATCGGCCAGGGCTTGCGCTCGTCGTTCAACCACCACAGGTAGCCGTACTCGGGTTTGACCTCGCACGGCGACCACGAACGCCGGATCCACTCAGCACTGATCAGCTGCCGCTCGCCGGCCCTGCCGCCGTCGAGATACAGCTGGCCGAGCAGTGCGAAATCGGCGGCGGAAACGAACAGGCCGCCGCCCCAGTGCGCGCCGCCGCTCACCACCGCGACCGACGTGCCATTCACGTCGACGAACGAATTGCGATAGCCGTGCCAGGACCAGGTCGATGACGTGCCGAGCGGGCTCATCACGGTGTCTCGCAATACGTCTTCGAGCGAACGCCCCAGCAGCACGGTGAGAGCGTAGGTGAGCAGGTTCATCCGGACGTCGTTGTAGGCCCAGCCCTCCCCTGGCGGAGTCCCATGGACCTCGGTGCCCTCACGGAAGCTCTGCAAGTCAGCCGAAGTCGGCTTGGTCCAGAGCGTGCCCTCCCACTGGCTCGTCTGCTGGAGCAAGTGTTCCCAGGTGATGTCCCGTGCCGCGCCCTCGGCGAACTCGGGCAGGCCGAGGACGTCGTGTACCGCCTGATGAGGTACAAGCAGTTCGGCATCGTATGCGGCTCCGGCCACCACGGACGCGACACTCTTCGTGGCGCTGAACGCCATTTCGGGCCCCGAAGGGTCACCCCAGGTGGCAACCTCGCTGCCACCGAAACGGACCACGCCGCTACCACCGGCCGCGTCGAGCAACGGCCCGATGACCTCGGTGTGACTGGCGTCGGCTACCTGAGTCGCCAGATAGCTTTCCATGTCGCGCGCGGCTTCGGTCCAGGTGCACGTGGTGGTCTCGATCGCCCGGCTCAGCCTGGCCTGATCCAGAACAGCCCCAGAAGCGCTCGTGATGATGTCCGGCCCCGTCACCACCGACCCCCTACCCGACCCTCGCCCGCTCGCGCATCCGGCGGCGAGCCACCACGAGCACGAGCACCACTTCCACCGCGGTCACGACCACACCGAGGAGCACCGCCGTGGTGTTGCCCGACTGCGTCCGCTCGATCATCTGCTGGTAGTCGAAGACGTCCGTGTCACCCCGGCCCGAGGAGACCTGGCAGACGTCGCCGGGGCTCATCACCCTGCCCTCGCAGCTGGGCGACGCGCCGCTGTCCACGAGGCTCGTGACCAGCAGGAACGGCCCAAGCAACACCGCCAGCCCGAACAGCACCACCGCGACCACGAGCACCAGGGCGTTGTCCCGGACCCGCTTGAGCACCTCCGCGCCGCTCCCCGGTCTCAGACCACGCACCAGCAGGTCCTGGTTCCGATCGACGTACGCGGTCGCCGCACCGTCCACTGTGGAGCCGGACGGGATCTCGAACACGAGCCAGGTGTCGGGCGGGCACCGCACCACGACCGGCGCCCCCGACCGGACCGCCCGCAGCATGGGCGCGGCCTTAGCCGCGGGCGCGTCCGGCAACGCGCCGTCCAGATGACGTTGCAGATGCGCACGGGCCTGCTCCTGCGTGGGGAACGCCTCGAAGTACGGGATCACTTCCAGACCGTCTTCACGACGGCTGCTGGTGTAGACCCACATCCAGCCCCACGCCGACTCCTGTCCCGCCATCCGCGCCCCGATTCAGTTGTGGACACCCTGTTCGCGGCGAGACGCTAATGACGGCCGATGAAATCGCGATGAAACCGTCCACCGTCGCGACGTGATCGGTAAACGCGGCACGCTCTGCCGGATGCCCACGGATCTACCCTGGCAACACGCGAGCCGTCATCTTAGCCCTGCATCCGCTCGTATTCACTCGCGTACCGCGCGAGCCGGTGAGCCGTCTCAGCCTCGCTGAGCGCCCCCTGCTCCAAGCTTGAGGAGACCTCGTAGAAGGCTTCCACCGCAGGCCGATGGTCGATGAACAAGGCAGCCACGTACACATCGATGTAGGTAAGCGCCGGATGATCGTCGTAGTCCATCAGCCGGAACGGGGTCGGGAACGCTCGGAATCGCGGCAAGGACTCGGGCACGAGCCTGACGGTGCAGCACGGCAGGTTCATCGCCAGCGTCAGGTACTGCACCTGCTCGTGCATCACCGCCGGACCGCCGACCCCTTCCCGGATCGCACGCTCATGCACGTAGAAGGTGCAGTGCGGCGGGTTCCGTTTCTCGAGCAGGTTCTGCCGGTCCATCCGTGCGCCGACCAGCCTGTCGATCCGGTCCGTCGCGACTGCCTGGCCCGCCTCGAAAACCGCACGTGCGTAGCTTTCGGTCTGCAGAAGACCGGGGATGGTCATCGGCTCGTAGTTGATGATCGCCTGGGCCAGGTTCTCCTGGATGATCAGCGACTTCAGCGGGTCGACCAGGCTGTCGAAGTACGGCCGCACCCAGTACAGATCGCCGTTCGGCACCGCCGTCAGGTCGATGATGCGCTCGCGTTCGGCTCTCGGCGCGCCGCAGATGGCCAGATACACGGCCGCGTCGGTGGACGAGATCGCCCGGCGGCCGTTCTCGTAGAAGGAGAGACTCGACAACGGCAGGCCCGTCTGTCGCGAAAGCTCCCGGCAGGTCAGCTCGTTGGACTCGCGCCAGGTCCTCAGTTCGAACCCGACTTCCCGGTACCGCGCAGTGGATGGATCGCTCATGGAAGGGACGCTAGAGCGGCTCCGCCACGCCGGGCGCCAAGCCACGCGCGGATTCACCGCAAGGGAGTGCGGTGTCTCCGGCCCGGAACACGGCGGACTCGTGAGCGCCAAGGGGGTGAGCGCTCACGAGTCCGGAGTCACACGCTGTTACGGGCAGTTCTTCCAGGCGAAGTGGTAGATGGTCTTGATGCTGCCGTCCGTCGAGTCCATCGTCAGGAAGCTCGTCGTCTTGTTCGGATCGGAGCTTCCGGCATTCACCCGCAACTCCGTGTTGATGTTGAGGTTCCGCTCCTCACCACACGGCTTGAAGACGATCGCGCCGACATCCGTCGAATCCCGGAACTGCCAGTCGTCCTCGAAGAATCCCTTGATCGGATGATTCACGTATGCCGTCGGCGAGTTGCCCTGGAAATAGTAGTTCGCTCGTTCGAGCCCGGACGCACCGGATTCGAGATGGGCGAAACCGCGGTAATCCGCCGCGGCGATTCCATAGGTGAATCCCTGCGGCACGTGGACACGTAGGTTGATCTGACAGTTCTTGCGGAAGTCCGTTGGCGACGAACCGACACCGACCTGGGCCGTGTATTCGCTGTAGGTCACCGTGAACGCCGTGTTGTCGCTCGCCACCGCGACCGCGGCCGAGTTGGGCGGGCAGCCGCTACCGTTCACGGTCGCGACGTCGATGATAATCCTGTCCGGCGGAGGATTCGTCGGCCACGAATGCGGCGTCGGCGAAGCGACCGATGAAAGCGCTAAAAGGGCAGCAGCCATCGTAGTAAGCATGGGGTTCCTTCCCCTTACTTCCGATGTGGGCGGGGGTGTCGACAGGGTAGCGCAACCGCTACCTTCCGAGGCCCACTGAATGGAGCAACGTAATTACTTAGCTACACGCAGCAAAGTTTTTACCGTATCCTTAACAAAGCCACTGTGGACATTGACCGTTCAACAAAAAATGCGCGAAAAACCCACAGTGACGAACCAATGCACCGAACTGGTCTGGACAGCCCGGCACGAATACAACCCGGCAAACAAGGCAATTGGGGTATCCCATTCACCGCGACGACGTCGCAACGGCCGCCAGGCCAGGCAGCACTCGTCCGCGAACGCACTGGGGCGCGTGGCCACCGGAGACCGGGCACACACGCGTCCCAGCGCCGCTCACTGCTCCGGGCAGGTCTTCCAGGCGAAGTGGTAGATGGTCTTGATGCTGCCGTCGGTCGAGTCCATCGTCACGAAGCTCGTCGTCTTCTTCGGATCCGACGTACCGGCATTCGCCCGCAGCTCCGTGTTGATGTTGAGGTTCCGCTCCTCACCACACGGCTTGTAGATGATCGCACCGATATCCGTTTGGTCGGTGAACTGCCAGTCGTCCTCCAAGAACCCCTTGAGAGGATGGTCGATAAAGGCAGTCGGCGAGTTGCCCTGGAAATAGTAGTTCGCTCTTTCCAGCCCGGTCGCGCCCGCTTCGAGATGGGCGAAACCACGGTAGTCGGCCTGCGTGATCCCATAGGTGAAGCCCTGTGGAACGTGCACCCTCAGGCTGATCTGACAATTCTTGCGGAAGTCCGTCGGTGACGCCCCAACGCCGACCTTGGCGGTATAGATACTGTAGGTCACGGTGAACGCCGTATTATCCGGCGCCACCGAAACCGCGGCCGACTTGGGCGGGCAACCGGTACCGTTCACAGTAGCGACATCGATGATAATCTTGTCCGGTGGCGGATTCGTCGGCCATGTATGCGGAGCAGCGACCGACGAAATTGCTAAAAGGGCAGCAGCCATCGCAGTAAGCATGGGGTTCCTTCCCCTTACTTCCGTGTGGGCGTAGGCTTCGCCAGAGTAGCGCAAGCAGTACCACGCGACGCCCGCTGTATGGAGTAAAGTCATTCACGCAGGGTCACGCCCCGGTAAATACGTAAGAATTGACAAAAGAATCGACGGGCCGGACCGGGTAGTCACACCTTCGGAACCGTTTTAGAAGTCCCCGCCCGCCGGAGCCCTTCCGCGCCCCGGGGATGAGGCAGTGGCCAAGGAGAGGCGTCGAGGAGTGCCGCCGCGCGAAACCCGATGGATGCCTGTTCGCGAGCCGTGTCCCCATAGGACTCCCGTGCCGGTAAGGCCCCCTCGCAGGCACCTGACGCCGTCAAGGTGGCCTTACCGGCATCGACGCGGCGAAGACATCCTCGCCCACCAGCAACCGTGAGGACGCGGCGGGATCACGGGATCACACGATCCCGTATCCAACTCGATACCCCCTGAACAGCGGTATTAGACACCGAACGATGAGACGTCAAAGCGTTCGATGCCTCGCCAGTTGCGTTACGGTGCAGCTGTGCCCCACCTCCCGGAAGCTCCCATCGGTGTAGTGCTCGCCCGCACCGCCAAGGTCGTCGGCCGCGCCTTCGACGACGCACTCGCCGCGAAGGGCGGCTCCCAGCCCGTCTGGCAGATCCTCATCACCCTCAAGACCCGCAAGCCGACCACCCAGCGCGATCTCGCCGCGGCCGTCGGGATCCAGGGCGCCACGCTCACCCACCACCTCAACCGGATGGAAAACGACGGACTGGTCACCCGCCGACGTGATCCCGGCAACCGCCGCGTCCACCTCGTCGCCCTCACTGACAAGGGCGAAACCACCTTCCACACCCTCGCCGCCGCGGCCATCGCCCACGACAAACAGCTGCGCGCGGGGCTGTCCGACCGCGAGATCGCCACCCTCGCGGCCCTACTCGCCCGGCTGAGCGGCAATATCGCCGCCCCGGCGAACAGTGACTGGACGCACCCGGACGACGACCGCGCGGGGTACTAGCATCGCGGTACTAGCCAAAGTCGTCTCAAGCTGGAGAAGCGCAATGACCCAAGCCCCCGTCAACGTCACCGTCACCGGTGCGGCCGGACAGATCGGCTACGCGCTGCTGTTCCGCATCGCGTCCGGTCAGCTGCTCGGCACCAACACCCCGGTGAAGCTGCGGCTGCTGGAAATCCCGCAGGCGGTCAAGGCGGCCGAGGGCACCGCGATGGAGCTCGAGGACGGCGCGTTCCCGCTGCTCGCCGGGATCGACATCTTCGACGACCCGAAGCAGGCGTTCGAGGGCACCAACGTGGCCCTGCTGGTCGGCGCGCGTCCCCGCTCCAAGGGTATGGAGCGCGGCGACCTGCTCGAGGCCAACGGCGGCATCTTCAAGCCGCAGGGCGAGGCCATCAACGCCGGCGCCGCCGAGGACATCCGCGTCCTGGTCGTCGGCAACCCGGCCAACACCAACGCTCTCATCGCGCAGCAGCACGCCCCCGACGTCCCGGCGGAGCGCTTCACCGCCATGACCCGCCTCGACCACAACCGCGCGCTCGCGCAGCTGTCGAAGCGGCTCGACGTACCCGTGACCGACATCAAGAAGGTCGCGATCTGGGGCAACCACTCCGCCACCCAGTACCCCTCGATCCAGCACGCCGAGGTCGCCGGCAAGAGCGCCACGGAGGCCGTCAACGACCAGGCCTGGCTGGCCGACACCTTCATCCCGACCGTCGCCAAGCGCGGCGCGGCGATCATCGAGGCCCGCGGCCTGTCCTCGGCCGCCTCCGCCGCCTCGGCCGCCATCGACCACGTCTACACCTGGGTCAACGGCACCGCCGAGGGCGACTGGACCTCCGCCGGCGTCGTCTCGGACGGCTCGTACGGCGTGCCGGAGGGCCTCATTTCCTCCTTCCCGGTCACCGCGAAGAACGGCAAGTACGAGATCGTCCAGGGCCTGGAGATCGACGAGTTCTCCCGTCCCCGCATCGACGCTTCGGTCAACGAGCTGGCCGAGGAGCGCGACGCGGTCAAGAAGCTCGGCCTGATCTGAGGCTGACCACTAGACAGGGAGAGGTCCGGGGGGGCGGCCCCCGCAACGGCCCGGCCGCGGGGGTGGGTGGGTTGGTTGGGGGGTTGTTGGGGTTGCTGGGGGGGTTTTTTTTGTGGTTTGGCGGGGGGGTGGGGGGGTTTTAAA
>NZ_JBHYJW010000003.1:215155-224294 GCF_042741125.1 Amycolatopsis sp. NPDC058986
GTGCGGTCCCTTTCGCAGCCACGCGAAAGGGACCTCTCCCTGTCTTTGCTGTTTTGATGGTGAGTTGCTTGCGTACGCAGGGCTGGTTTTTTCGCTCGTAGCCCTGCGGTATAGGTCGTTATACACTTAGAGGTTTTCGGAACCCGGAGTTCTCACGAAGCCTTGGCTGATCGCGGTGTCGATCTCGGCCTCGCTGTATCCGGCCGAGGTCAGGACGGCTCGGGTGTCCTCCCCCGCTGCCCGCGGTGGGCTGACGGGCTTGCCGGGTGTGCGGCCGAGTTTGACCGGGATCCCCACTCCCCGATAGCCGTCGAGGTCGACGACCATCTCGCGGTGACGTGCCTGAGGGCTGTCCATGGCTTCGGCGACGGTGTGGACGGGTGAAGCGGGTACGCCGCGGCCAAGCAGGCGCGTACCCAGCTCCTCCCCTTTCCAGCAGGCGATCCGGGCGCCGAGGATGCGACGGAGTTCGACGGCGTTGTGCACGCGGTCGGCGTTGGTGGCGAACCGCGGGTCCTCCGCGAGTCCGGGGTCACCGAGGACGTCGGCGAGAGTGGCGAACTGCCGGTCGTTCCCGGCTCCGATGAACAGCAAACCGTCCTGGGTCTCGAAGTTCTGGTACGGCGCGATGGACGGGTGCGCGGAACCGGCGCGGGGCGGGACGACGCCGTCGGCGAGCCAGCTCGCGGAATGCGGGTGCAGCAGGCTGATCGCGGTGTCGAGCAGCGCGCAGTCCACCAGCTGGCCGAGCCCGGAGGTCGCACGCTCGCGCAGGGCGAGGAGGATCCCGGAGAACGCGAAAAGCCCTGTGACGCTGTCGACGAGCGGAACACCGACCCGCACGGGCGGCCCGTCCGCCTCGCCGCTGACGTACATCAAACCGCCGTACGCCTGGAGCACGGCGTCGTAGCCGGGCATGCCGCCCATCGGCCCTTCGGTGCCGAAACCCGTGATGCGGCAATGGATCAGGCGGGGCCAGCGCTCGCGGATGACGTCGTCCGGGTAACCCCATTTGGCCAGCGTCCCGGCCTTGAAGTTCTCGACGACGACGTCCGCGTCGTCCAGCAGGCGGGCGAGAATTTCGCGGCCGGCGGGCGCGGAGAGATCGAGCACGATGTTCTTCTTGTTGCGGTTCAGGTTCGTGAAGTACGCGCTGGTGCCCTCGCGGACGAACGGCGGGCCCCAGCCGCGGGTCTCGTCCCCGCCCGGCGGCTCGACCTTGATCACTTCGGCGCCGTGGTCGGACAGCATCTGCGTGCAGTACGGGCCGGCCAGAACCCGGGACAGGTCAAGGACTTTCAGCCCGTCCAGCGCCCGGGCCGCCATCAGTAGGACCTCGGGAGCCCGAGGACGTGCTGGGCGACGTAGTTCATGATCATCTCCTGACTGATCGGCGCCAGCCGCAGCAGGCGGGCCTCCCGGAAGTACCGCTCCACGTGATACTCCCGCGCGTAGCCCATGCCGCCATGCGTCTGCACAGCGGTGTCGGCGGCCTGGAAGCCCGCGTCGGCACACAGCCATTTCGCCATGTTGGCCTCCTTGCCGCAGGACAGGCCCTGGTCGTAGCGCCAGGCGGCGTTCCGGGCCATCAGTTCGGCCGCGTCGAGCCGGGTGGCGGCCTCGGCGAGCGGGAACGCTATGCCCTGGTTCCGCCCGATCGGGCGGTCGAAGACGACACGCTCGTTGGCGTACCGGACGGCGCGACGCAAGGCGGCACGCCCGATCCCCAGCGCTTCGTGGGCCAGCAGGATCCGTTCGGGATTGAGACCGTCGAGCAGGTACCGGAAACCCTGCCCCTCCTCCCCCACCCGCGCCGATTCCGGGACACGGAGGTCGTCGATGAACACCTCGTAGCAGTGCACGGCGTTGCGGCCCATCTTCGGGATCGCGCGGAGCTGGACGGCGTCGGATTCGATGTCGACGAGGAACAACGACATGCCGTCCGTGGGCTTCTCGACATCCTCGCGCTTGGTCGTCCGCGCGATGAGGACCATCTTCTGCGACTGGCCCGCCTTGGTGATGAACACCTTGCGGCCGTTGACGACGTAGGAGTCGCCGTCGCGCCGGGCGAACGTCGTGATCCGGGTCGTGTCGGTCCCGGCGTCCGGCTCGGTGACGCCGAAGCACACGTGCAGCGAACCGTCGACGGCCCGGGGCAGGATCTCGCGGCGCAGCTGTTCGCTGCCGTGTTTGACGATCGTGTTGAGCCCGAAGATCGTCAGGTGCATCGTGCTGCAGCCGTTCATCGCCGCGCCGGAGGCGGCCACCTCTTCGAGGAGCAGCGCGGCCTCGAGGACGCCCAGCCCGCCACCGCCGTACTCCTCGGGGATCGCCATTCCGAGCCAGCCCGCGCCGGCGAAGGCGTTGTAGAACTCGTGCGGGAATTCGCCTCGCTCGTCCTTGTCCGCCCAGTAGTCGTCGGAGAACTTCCCCGCGAGCTCGCGGACCGCGCCGCGGATGAGCTCCTGATCGTCGGTCAGCTGGAAATCCACGACCTCGCCTTCCGATCGTCCGTATTTACGAACCCGAATCCGGATATACGGCCAACGTAAGCGGCGCGTGCGCCCGGGTCAAGGAATACGCTGGAGCATCACGTGCGCTAGAGTTCGTATATACGAACGTATGGAGGGTGGCGATGACCGAGTCCGCCGCACGGGAACACCGCACGGTGAGCCGCGTGACCGGCATCCTGGAGAGCGTCGCCCGCGAAGGCGGCGCCCGGATGCACGAACTGGCCGCCACCCTCGACGCGCCGAAGTCCTCGGTGTTCGGCCTGGTGAAAGGCCTGGTCTCCACCGGATACCTGGTCGAGGACAGCGGCGTCTACCGGCTCGGCCCGGCACTCGCGAACCTTTCGCCCGCGGGCAAGCCGGACATCGTCGCCGCGGCGCGGCCCAGTCTCGAAGACCTCCGCGCGGAGTTCGACGAGACGGCCACCCTCAGCGTCGGTGTGGGCGACGCGCTCATCTACCTCGACACCGTCGAATCCGGGCAGCTGATCCGCTACTCCCCTCCCCTGCGCGTCCGGCGGCCGCTGTATCCGCCGAGCGCGGGCAAGGTGCTGCTGGCATACCTTCCCGAACGGCGCCGGGAGACGTATCTGGCCTCCGTGCTGCCAGAGGACCGGATCCCGGCGGCACGAGCGGAACTCGACCTCGTCCGCGCGGATGGTGTCGCCTTCAATCGCGGCGAGACGCTGCCCGACGTCAGCGCCGCGGCGCGGCCGGTCCTGATCGGCGGTGGTCCCGTCGCCGTCATCGCGGTCGCGGGGCCAACCTCCCGCATCCTCGACCGGCTGCCCGCGATCGCCGAGGCGCTGATCGACGCGACCGCCGCGGTCGCGGGCCGCTTGTCCGGCCGAGGCCGACAGTCTCACTAAGAGTTCTGGGGCTGTGGATGTGCCCGGAATGCCGTGAAGGCCTCGTTCACGGCCTGGGGAAGCACCCACCAGCAAGCCTCACCAAAGACTGTGACGGTGGTCACAACTACTGAACGACTACGGATGTCGAGAACGCGGGGCCCGGTCCGTCACAGGGGCACGAGCGGCCAGGAGGGCCGCACGGAACCGGGAGGCAATCATGACGATCAAGCGGATGGATCACGTCGGCATCGTGGTCGAGGATCTCGCGGCAGCCATCGCGTTCTTCGTCGAACTGGGCCTGGAACCGGAGGGCCAGACGACCGTCGAGGGCGCATGGGCGGACCAGCTCATCGGACTGGACAACGTCCACACGGACATCGCCTTCCTGCGGACCCCGGACCGGCACAGCCGGGTCGAGCTGTCGACGTTCCGCACGCCCGTGTCCAGCACCCCCGCGCCGAGGGCGCCGGTGAACGTCCCGGGCATCCCCCGCCTCACGTTCGTCGTCGATGGCCTCGACGACCTCCTCGACCGACTGCGCGGGCACGGCGCCGAGCTCGTCGGCGAGGTGGCGCGGTACGAGGACTACTGCCGGTACGCCTACGCCCGGGGCCCAGCCGGGGTCATCATCGGGCTGGTCGAAGAACTCGGCTAGCACCACGGTTCCCTCACGTCGTCCCAGGAATCGCCAAACCCTCCGCACCGGAAAGGACCGCCGCCATGGCCGTCGCCGCCGACTCGCAATGGGACTGGGTCGCCGAGCAAACCCGTACGTATCTGGCCTCGGGCGGAACCGAGGGACACGAGTCGAACGGCTTGTACACCCTTCTGCTCGCCACGACCGGCCGCAAGACCGGCATTCCGCGTCGCGCCTGCCTGATCGACGGCACCTCGGGGGACGACTTCGTCGTCGTCGCCTCCAAGGCCGGCGAGGACGACGATCCGGACTGGTTCAAGAACCTCCAGGCGGAGCCAAGTGTCGGCGTCCAGGTCGGCACTCGCCGCTTCACCGCCCGCGCCCGCGTCGCCTCCCCTGCCGAACGCGCGACCCTCTGGCCCCAGATGGCGCGCATGTTCCCGCTGTACGACGAGTACGCGCAGAAGACCGGCCGCGTGATCCCGATCGTCCTGCTCACCCTCGTGGGCTGACTCTCGGTCAGGATCCGGCCACACGGTGCCGAGAACGTCCTCGACGCGGTAGAGTCGAACATATGTTCGCTACCGACGTCGCCGCGTTCACCGACCTCGATTCCTTTGTGGACATCCCACGCGTCGAAGGGCTCTGGCTCTCCCCCGACGGACGCCGAGTCGTGGTCGGCGTCGCGACCCCGGATCACGTCCGGAACCGCTACACGACGGCGTTGTGGGAGGTCGCCCCGGACGGCGCGCTCCCGGCCCGCCGCCTCACCAGGAGTGCCGAGGGCGAATCCGGAGCGGCGTTCACGCCCGGCGGTGATCTGCTGTTCGTCTCGGCGCGGCCGCATCCGCTCGTCACCGGCGAGGAGACCGGTTCGCTGTGGCTGCAACCGGCGCGCGGCGGTGATGCCCGGCTGATCGCCGCGCCGTCCGGCGGTGTGCGCGGAGTCGTGGTCAGTGAGACGGGCACCGTTGTCTTCGGCTCGACGACACCGTCCTCGCCCGAGGCCGGGGAAGCACGCGCGGCCGCGAAGGTTTCGGCGATCCTGCACGAGGAATTCCCGATCCGCTTCTGGGACCACGATCTCGGTCCGGAACGGACGCGGCTGTTCGCGGCCGCGCTGTCCGGCGAGGAAGCCCCGCTCGGCCTCGCCGATCTCACCGGTCACGTGGGCCGGGCGCTGGACGACGAAAGCACCTGGGACATCACGCCGGACGGGCGCGCCGTGGTCGCCGTCTGGACGGTGGCCGAACCCGGTGGCTCGCAACGGCACACCCTCGTCGCGGTCGACGTCGCGACCGGGGAACGCCGCGTCCTGCTGGACGACCCCGCCCACGAGTACCACGCGCCCCGCATCTCACCGGACGGCGACCAGGTCGTGGTCGAAGTCGAGCGTCGGCCCACCGCGGACGACCCCGAGGACCGATACCTCGGCCTCATCCCGCTCACCGGCGGAGTGATACGTCCCCTGGCCCAAGATTGGGACCGCTGGCCACGCTCCCCTCGCTGGACTCCGGACGGCGAGGCGGTCGTCGTCACCGCAGACGACCACGGCCGGGCGCCGCTGTGGCGCGTCGACGTCGAGACCGGGGCGGTCAGCAGGCTGACCGGGGATCACGGCGCGTACACCGATTTCCGGATTTCCCCGGACGGCTACTGGGTTTACGCGCTGCGCTCCGCCGTCGACAGCCCGCCCGCGCCCGTCCGGATCGCCCTCGACGGCACCTCGATCGAGGCGCTGCCCGGCCCCGCCGAAGCCCTCGACGTCGACCTCCGACTACCCGGACGACTGGAGGAGGTGACCACGACCGCCGACGACGGCACCCCGCTGCGCGCGTGGCTCGCGCTGCCACACGAGGCGTTCGCCGACGCCCCCTCGCCGCTGCTGCTCCAGATCCACGGCGGCCCGCACATGTCCGCCAAGAGCTGGCACTGGCGCTGGAATCCGTGGCTCGCGGTCGCTCGCGGATACGCCGTCCTGCTGCCCGATTACGCGCTTTCCAGCGGCTACGGCGCCGACTTCATCCGACGCGGCTGGGAGCGGCGCGGCGACACACCCTTTCGTGACCTCATGACCATCACCGATGCTGTGCAGCGGCGCCCCGACATCGACGCGGACCGTGCCGCCGCGAACGGCGCGTCCTATGGAGGTTACCTCGCGAACTGGATCGCCGGGCACACCGGCCGGTTCGCCGCGATCGTCACCCACGCGTCCATCTGGGACTTCGACACGTCGGCGGCCACCTCCGACCTCGCATACTTTTTCAAGCAGCAGCTATGCGGCGACGGACCGGCGAAGGACTCACCGCACCGGTCCGCCGACGCCATCACCACCCCCATGCTCGTCGTCCACGGCGAACGCGATCACCGCGTCCCGATCGGGAACGCGCTCCACCTGTGGTGGGAGCTGTCCGCGCGGTCGAAGGCCGACAGCTCGGGACCGCACAAGTTCCTCTTCTTCCCCGACGAGGGCCACTTCATCCGGAAACCGCACAATGTCAAGGTTTTCTACGCGACGATGTTCGCCTTCCTCGACCACCACGTGCACGGCGTCCCGTGGCAACGGCCCGAACTCCTCGGCTGATCCTTACGCGGAAACGGGTTCGAGTACGCCGAACCACCGCCGCATCGCCGTGTCGAGGGCGGCCAGCTCCGCGGTGTCCGGGCTCGCCGCATCCGACGCCCACGCCACGTAGCAGTCCGGCCGCAACAGCAAGGCCGTCGGCCCGCCAGTCGTAGCGCTTCCGGTGACGATGTCGACGCGGTCGGTCCGTCCTGACCACGCCGCGGCCACTGAGCCGTCCTCGGTCAGATCCACCAGGAGCGGCCGCGCGGTCCGCGTCAGCTCCGCGAGCCGGACGATGCCGTCCCCGACGCGCAGTTCCAGCTCCGGTGCGAACCGGCCGACAGCCGGATGAGCGCCGGGCACTCCCATCTCGTACCGGACGTCGGTGCCCGCGATCAGTTCGGCGACCCGCCGGACGGCGTCCCGGTCCGCCAGCAGATCGGTGAACAGCTCGCGCAACGCGGTGACCTCGGTGCCCGGCGAGATCAGCGCCTGCTGCGCGTCGGCGTGCGTGATCATCCGGCCGGCCGCCCGTCGCCGCTCGACGTCGTAGGTGTCGAGCAGGCCGGAGGGTGCCTCGCCGCGGATCTCGGCGGCGAGCTTCCAGGCGAGGTTCACGGCGTCCTGCAAACCGAGGTTGAGCCCGGACCCTCCCGCGGCGAACACATGCGCGGCGTCGCCGATCAGGAACACCCGCCGGTCGCGGAACCGCTCGGCGACCCGGGTGTTGCCACCCAGCAACCGCCGCAGCAAATGCGGCCCGTCACCCTCCGGCGGTGTGAACGGGATGTCGACGCCGAGCACCCGGAAAGCGCTTTCCCGGAGTTCGCCGAGACTCATCGGCTGAGCGGGTTCGGGCTGGTCCCACTCTGTGGTGGCGATCGTGGGCGGGTGGCCCGGCAACGGGGCGTAGGAGAAGCCGCCGCGCTCCGTGCGATGCGGCAGGAATGGCCGCACGGCACCATGTCCGGGGACGCGCAACGCCCCGGTCGCCGTGTCCAGCCACTCCTCCGGAAGCTGGACGTGCGCCATCCGTGTCGTCGTCCGGTCGTAACTGACGCCGGGAAAACCGATGCCGGACAGCTTTCTCGTCGCGCTGTGCGCGCCATCCGCGCCGACCACGTAGCGAGCGCGCAGGCGGTAGGCCCCGTCCGGGCCGGACAGGTCGAGCGCCACACCGTCATCGTCCTGCGTCAGCCCGATGAGTTCGTGTCCGCGCCTGATTTCCACTCCGAGTTCACGCGCGCGATCCTCCAGCACCTCCACGATCCGCGGCTGGGGCACCGGGAGGACGTGGAGCGGGCTTTCGTCCAGCACGCTCAGGTCCACCGGCAGGCCACCGAACATGAAGTAGGCCGAGTTCGGCACCGGAGACTCGGGGCCTCCGCCGAGCCGCTCGTGCAGGCCACGCTGGTCCATCATCCGCACGACCTGCCCGAGCATTCCGTTGGCCTTCGGCTGGTCATCGGGTACCGGCAGGCGTTCCAGCACGATCGGCCGGAGCCCGGCCAGTGCCAGTTCACCCGCCAGCATCAGGCCGTTCGGCCCAGCGCCGACCACGGCAACGTCAGTGATCATCATGACTTTCTCCTTGTATGGCGGGAAAAATGGCAGGGCGAAGCCGCCCGGCGAACACCGGGCTTCATCTGTCCACAAAGGTCTGTCAGGGGGTTGGCAGGCCCGCGGTGATCAGCTCGAAGACCTTGTCGAGCAACGGCACGACCGAGCCGGACGGATCGTCACGCAGCCACTGCCCGACGGCGACCGCGCTCCCCGCACCCGCCACCGCCGCGACCAGCCGCGGGTAGACGTCGTGCGCGACATCGGTGCCGGTCCGCTCGGCGATCGCCTCGGCCAGCTCGTCCTGCGCCACGGCGTCGGCACGCAGGACCTCCGCCCGCACCGCCGGTTCGGCGAGCACGAGCCGCAGCCCGTCCAGCCAGCGCTGGTCGCGTTCGGACACTTCGGCCGTGTCCCCGCCGACGTCGTACTGGGCTCGCACCGACGTCGCCAGCGCCTGCCACAACGGTTCCTCGGCGGGCCGTGCCCGCAGTTCGTCGGCGATCCGCAGCGCGCGATCGAGATGACCGGCCGCGATGGCCTCCGCCTTGCCGGAGAAGTAGTTCCGGAACGTCCGCACGGACACGTCCGCCGCCGCGGCGACGTCCTCGACCGACACGTTCGGCCAGCCGTGCTCGACGCACAGCCGGATCGCCGCGTGGCTCAACGCCAGCCGTGTCTCACGCTTCTTGCGCTCCCGGAGGCCCGTGCGGTCGTCTGCTGCCATGTCGGACACTCTATGCCCAAAGTTGCCGGATCGGCAAGTTTGCCGTTTCGGCAGTTTTTCGTGGACCTGCAACCCACAGAGAAAACTTCAACGCGAGGTCGTATAGAGCGTTATACATCAGTCGCGAGTGTGCGCTCAGGTGAATGTCCATTGCGGACGGTCTACTGTGGAGCGGTCACCGTTGTGGGGGGGGGGGCGCGGGGGGGGGGCCCAAACCGGCGTGGGAGGGGGGCGGGGGGGCCCCCGCGCGGCAGCGAGCGGGGGGGGAAAGGGGGGCGGGCCCCGGAA
>NZ_JBHYJW010000003.1:224304-286888 GCF_042741125.1 Amycolatopsis sp. NPDC058986
CGCTTGTGGGCGCTCTGTTTATGTGCAAGTGGGTCGGGATCTCTGGGGCGCGGTCCCGTTGGTGCGGCACGCTCCTTTGGGGGCAACCACAACGGGACGTGCTCAGGCGCCGGTCAGGCCACGGCGCTTCAGCAGCGGCTCGATCTCCGGATCGCGGCCGCGGAACGCGCGGAAGGCGGCCATCGGGTCGACGCTGCCGCCACGGCCCAGCAGCTCACGCCGGAAGTGGTCGCCGTTCGCCCTGCTCAGGCCGCCGTTCTCGGTGAACCACTGGACGGTGTCGGCGTCCAGCACCTCGCTCCAGATGTAGGAGTAGTACCCGGCGCTGTAGCCGCCGCCGAACACGTGGTTGAAGTACGTGGTGCGATACCGCGGCGGCACGCTCTCCAGCGCCACGCCCGCCTTCACCAGCGCGTCGGTCTCGAACCGCTGGACGTCCTCGACCTGATCGTCGACGCCGAGCCCGTGCCACGCCTGGTCGAGCAGCGACGCGGCCAGGTACTCGGTGGTCGCGAAGCCCTCGCCGTACTGCTGCGAGGCGAGCAGCTTTTCCACCTGCTCGCTGGGCAGGGCCTCACCGGTCTCGTAGTGCTTGGCGTAGTTCGCCAGCACCTCGGGCCACAGCATCCACATCTCGTTGACCTGCGAGGGATATTCGACGAAGTCGCGCGGCACGTTCGTCCCGGAGAACGTCGGGTAGGTCACCGACGACAGCAGCGAATGCAGCGCGTGGCCGAACTCGTGGAACGCCGTCACGACCTCGTCGAAGGTGAGCAGCGTCGGCTCCCCCGCCGGCGGCTTGCCGACGTTGAGCACGTTCACCACGACCGTCTTGCGTTCCAGCAGCCCCGACTGGTCGACGAAGTTGTTCATCCAGGCGCCACCGCGTTTGGACTCGCGCGTGTAGTAGTCCATCAGGAACAGGCCGAGCGCGCTGCCGTCGGCGTCGAAGACCTCGAAGATCCGGACCTCCGGGTGGTACTTCGGCAGGTCTTCCCGCTCGGTGAAGCTCAGGCCGTACAGCTTGCCCGCGGCGTGGAAGACGCCGTCGATCAGCACCCGGTTCAGCTCGAAGTACGGGCGCAGCGCCTCGGTGTCGACCTGGAACCGGCTCCGCCGCACCTTCGCGGCGTAGAACGCCCAATCCCAGGGCCGCAACGTCGCGCCCGGCTCGTCGGCCTCCAGCAGTTCCTGGAGTTCGGCCGCTTCGGTGCGGGCGTTGGCCACGGCCACCGGCGCCAGCCGTTCGAGCAGGCCCACCGCAGCCTCGGCCGTCTTCGCGGTTTCGTCGGCGATGATGTACGCCGCGTGGTTCGGATACCCCAGCAGCGCGGCCTTTTCCGCGCGCAGCCGGACCACCTCCGCGACGACGGCGTTGTTGTCGAACTCGTTGCCCCGGTTGCCGCGCGAGACCGACGCGGTGAAGATCCGCTCTCGCACCGCGCGGTTCTCCAGTGATTCCAGCGCGGCCTGCGCCGTCGGCAGGGTCAGGGTGAGGACGTACTTGCCGTCCTCACCCCGCGCCGTCGCGGCCTCGGCCGCCGTCGCGATCGCGCCCTCGCCGAGCCCGGCCAGCTCGGCGACGTCGTCGATGACGACCGCGAGTTCGTTGGTGTCCTTGAGCAAATGCTGCTGGAACCGCGTCTGCAGCGTCGACAGCTGTTCGTTCAGCTCGCGCAGCCGGGCCTGCTCGGCCTCCGGCAGCCCGGCGCCCGCGCGGGTGAAGTCGGTGTGCCGTCGTTCGAGCAACCGGACGGACTCAGCGTCGAGCCCGAGGTCGTCACGGTGCTCGTGGAGCGCGTTGATCCGCGCGAACAGGCGCGGATCGAGGTGGATCGCGTCGGCGTGCGCGGCGAGCTTCGGCGCCATCTCCGCCTGGATGGCCTGGATCTCGTCGGTGGCGTTCGACCCGGCCAGGTTGTAGAACACGCTCGACACGCGGTTCAGCAACTCCCCCGCGCGTTCGAGGGCGACGATCGTGTTCTCGAAGGTCGGTTCGTCCGGATTGCCCGCGATCGCGGCGATCTCCGCGGTGTGCTCGGCCAGCCCCTCCTCGAACGCGGGGCGGTAGTGCTCGTCCGTGATGCGGTCGAACGGCGGCAGGGCGTAGGGCAGTTCGCTCGCGGTGGCGAACGGATTGTCCGGCGAAATCATCGGGTGCGCTCCTGGTCGAATCGGCGTTGCCGCCACCCTACGGGGTTTCCGGCACCCACCGGCACGGCTTTCCGTAGGGGATCACGCGATCCGTCACCGTCCGGTGGAACCCCCGACGACGGCGTCACTGGCCCCGGACGCCCGCTTCGCCTTGCCCTTCTTGGCCTTCGGCGCGGGCGGCACGATGCCCGTGAGGTCGCTGCCGTGCTCGTTGACGCGGAGCACGAACGGGCGTGTCTCGGTGTAGCTGATCGCCGAAACGGACGCCGGGTCCACGACGATCCGCTGGAACGCGTCGAGGTGCTGGCCGAGCGCGTCGGCGAGGATCGCCTTGATCACGTCGGCGTGACTGCACAGCAGCCAGACCGCGTGCTCGCCGTGCGCCGCGGTGATCCGCGCGTCGTGTGCCCGGACCGCGGCGACCGCGCGGGCCTGCATCGCGGCGAGCCCCTCCCCGCCCGGGAACACCGCTGCCGAGGCGTGCGCCTGCACGACCCGCCACAGCGGTTCCTTGTACAGGGTCTTCAGCTCGCGGCCGGTCCACTCGCCGTAGTCCACTTCGGACAGACCGGGCTCGACGTTCCTGGTCAGGTCCCGCGCGGCGGCCAGCGGCGCCAGCGTCTGCTTGCAGCGCAGCATCGGCGAGGTCACCAGCTCGGCCAGCGGCACGCCGTCGAGCCGCTCGACCAGCTTGTCCGCCTGCGACCGTCCGGTCTCGTCGAGCCCGACCTTCGGCGTCCGCCCGGCCAGGATGCCCGAGCCGTTCGCCGTCGACCGGCCGTGCCGCACCAATATCACCGTACCCACGAGCCCTACCCTACGTGCCGATCACAGGGACGTACGCCGTGAAGGCCTCCTTACCGGCCCCCAGCGCCGGTAAGGAGGCCTTCACGGACCATCGGATCAGGTGTGGGCGGGACCGGCGTTCGGGTCGAGGACGCCGGTGAAGATCAGCAGGAACAGGATGAGGCCGAGCGCGACGCGGTACACCACGAAGGGCACGAAGCTGCGCTTCTTGATGTAGGCCATCAGCCAGGCGATCACGAGGTACCCCACGCCGAACGCGACCAGTGTCGCGAGGATCGTCGGCCCCCACTGCGCCGTCTCGCCGTTCTTGCCGATGTCGGTCAGCTTGTACAGCCCCGAGCCGAACACCGCGGGCACCGCGAGCAGGAACGAGTACTCGGCGGCGTCCGCGCGGGTGTAGCCCATCAACAGTCCGGCGCTGGTCGTCCCACCGGAGCGCGACACGCCGGGGATCAGCGCCAGCGCCTGCGCGAACCCGAAGCCGAGGCCGTGCGGCACGGTGAGGTGGTCGAGGTTCCGCCGCTGTTTCGCCACCCGGTCGGCGACCAGCAGGATGAGGCCGAACACGATCAGTGTCGTCGCGGTGATGCGCAGGTCGCGGAACGAGCGGTCGATGGCGTCCTGCAGCAGCAGGCCGAGCACCACGATCGGCAGCGAGCCCACGATGATCAGCCAGCCCAGCCGCGCGTCCGGGTCCTGCCGCCATTCCTTCTTGTACAGCGAGAAGAACCAGGCCATCAGGATCCGGCCGATCTTCTTCCCGAAGTACAGGATGACCGCGAGCTCCGTGCCGATCTGGGTGACCGCGGTGAACGCCGCGCCGGGGTCGTCCCAGCCCGCGAGCGCCGCGGTGATGCGCAGGTGCGCGCTGGAGGAGATCGGCAGGAACTCGGTCAGCCCCTGGACGAGGCCGAGTACGAGCGCCTCGAACCACCCCATCAGCCCACCCCCGCCAGTTCGATCGCCTGTTCCGCCGGTGCCAGGTTTCGTCCGATTCGCACGAGCGCAGACCCTAACGGGCGCACGTGGGGCGACACGTGCTCACCTTGGTCAAGTAACGGGAGGCCCTGCGGCTAGGCTCGCGGGTCGTGGAAAAGCGACAGCTCGGCCGTTCGGGACTGCGTGTCTCGCGGATGGCCCTCGGCACGATGACCTGGGGCGGTGACACCGACGCCGAGGAGGCGGCCAGCCAGCTGGTGGCCTTCGTCGACGCGGGCGGCACGCTGGTGGACACCGCGGACATCTACAGCGAGGGCGAGGGCGAACGGATACTCGGTTCGCTGCTGGGCGATCTCGTCCCGCGTGAGGACGTCGTCGTGGCCACGAAGGCCGTCGCCCGGCGCACCGAAGGCCCGTTCGGCGGCGGCGCGTCCCGTGGCGCGCTGCTGACCGCGCTCGACGGTTCGCTGCGCCGCCTCGGCACCGACCACCTCGACCTGTGGCAGCTCCACGCCTGGGACGCCACGGTCCCGATCGAGGAGACCCTCGCGGCCCTCGAGTACGCCGTCACCAGCGGCAAGGCCCGCTACGTCGGGGTCTCGAACTACGCGGGCTGGCAGCTGGCCACCGCCGCGGCGCGGGCGGGCACGATCGCGCCGATCGTGTCCACCCAGGTGGAGTACTCGCTGCTGGAACGCGGTGTCGAGCGCGAGGTCGTGCCCGCCGCCGAGCACCACGGCATCGGGCTGCTCGCCTGGGCCCCGCTGGGCCGTGGCGTGCTGACCGGCAAGTACCGCACCGGCACGCCCGCCGACTCGCGCGGGGCGTCCAGCGTTTTCGCCGGGTATGTCGAGCACCACCGGACCGACCGCGCGGCGCGGATCGTGCAGGCGGTCGCCACCGCGGCGGACGGGCTCGGGACGTCTCCGCTGGCCGTCGCGCTGGCCTGGGTCCGCGACCGGCCCGGCATGGTCGCGCCGGTCGTCGGCGCCCGCGACACCGGGCAGCTCACCGGCTCGCTCGCGGCCGAGGAGATCACCCTGCCGCCCGCGATCCGGTCGGCGCTCGACGACGTCAGCACGCTCGAATTCGGTTACCCGGAGCGCTGGCCGCGGTGACCCCGGGTGTCGATCAGGTTGTGGCTTGGATGACCGTTGGGTGACGCGCACGTGACGCACAGGGCAAGGTGGAGCATGCTGGACGGAACCGTCCGCCGAGGAACAGCTGGAGGCACCAACGTGAGTCGGCGCGCCGCCGTGTCACGGATCGCGATCCCGCTCGCCGGTGTCCTCGTGCTGACCGGATGTTCCTCGGGCAAGCAGCAGGCCGACAGCCTCCAGGTCGTCGCGAACCCGGTGGCCGCCACGGCCGCGCCGTCCCCGGCGGTGACCGCCAAACCCGCGGGTCAGGTCCTGGCGGCGCCGGCGGTCTCGGCCATGGCCGCCGACGCGTCCAGCCACAGCCTGGTCGTCGCGTTCGCGCAGCCGCCCTCGCTGAAGATCTTCGACGTCGGCGCTGCGCCGGTCGAGAAGGCCACGATCGCGCTGCCCGGGCCCGCCGAGCGGCTCACCACCTCGCCCGGTCAGGTCCTGGCGAGCATTCCGGCGAAGGGCCTGCTCGCCCGTGTCGCGCTGCCCAGCGGACAGCTGACCACGACGCCGATCACCGGGCAGCCCGCCGCGGGCGTCGCCGACGGGCCGCAGACGCTGGTCGCGGTGCGTGATCGCAAGGCGATCGACGTGCTCGTCGACGGCAAGGTCACCAAGACCATCACCGGCGACCTCTACAGCGCCGACGACGTCGTGCCCACCGGCACCGGCGTCGTCGTGCTGGACCGCCTGCGGACCGCGCTGCTCTCGGTCGACGTCGGCGCGGGCAAGCTCGGTGCCGGCCTGCGGGCCGGGGACGGCGCCGCCAACGCCGTCGCCGACGACTACGGCCGCGTGCTGGTCACCGACGCGCGGGCCGGGGCGCTGCTCGCGTTCTCGGCGGACCCGCTGCTGCTGCGGCAGCGCTATCCGGTGCCCGGCGGGATCTACGGCATCACTTACGACGGCAAGCGTCACCTCGCATGGGTCACGCTCACCGGCCGCAACGAGGTGGTCGGGTTCGACGTCCGCGGCGGCGAACCGGTGGAGAAGTTCCGGTTCCCGACCGTGCGCCAGCCCGACTCGGTCAGTGTCGACGACCAGGACGGCCGTGTGTTCGTCGGTTCGGCCGCCGGAGAAGGGATACAGGTGATCCAGCCATGACGACGGTCGACGAGGCGGTGGTCGAAGGGGACTGGGAGTACCGCCGCCTGCGCCTGCCCCCCGGGGTCTCCCGGCGCGCGGCGGCTACCCAGCTCTCGATCCACGCGGAGTTCGCCGGGTGGGAGCTGTCCACGGTCCGGCTCTACGCCGACGGCTCCCGCCGCATCTGGCTCCGGCGCAAGCGCCAGCCCGCGCTGGCCGGACTCCCCCTGATCACGTGACCTGGGCTGAAGGGGACTTTCCTCGCATCGGATGCGACGAAAGCGCCCTTCAGCGCGTGTTACGAGAGGAAAGTCCCCTTCAGCCAGTCCTGCCAGAGCGTCTCGGCGGCTGAGGCGTCCGTACCGGGTGCGAACACGTGGTGCGAGGCGACCATCGGGCCCCGAAAGCCTTCCAGGAAGCGGTAAAGCGCGTCGGAGGTCCGGACGCCGACGTTGTGCGTGTCCACCGCGTAGACGACGCCCTCGACCGGTTTCCCGCCGATCTCGAACCGCACGGCGTCCCCGGCCGACGGCCGCGTGGCGAGCCCGAGCGCCGCGCCCAGCCTCGTCCACGCGGCTTCCCAGTCCGGCACCGGTGGCCCGAAAGCCGTGACCGGCACGGCATGCCGTCCGGCGAAGTGCGTGAGGTATTCGGCCAGCGTGCGGAAGAAGAACGCCCCGCCCACCGACATCATCTCGAACTCGTCCTCCCAGTCGTCGCCCGGCAGGAACCCGCTCGTGACACAGCGGACGACCGAGCTGCCGCCCTCGCGCCCCTCGATCAGGAACTCGTAGGCGACGAACCGGCCGTCCGGAGCGGGTTCTCCGCCGTAGACCAGCCTTTCCAGCGGGTCCCAGCCGGTGATGCGGTGCTCGGGCCGGTACGCCGCGAACGCCGTCCGGACCGTGCCGCCCTCCCCCGCGTCGACCTCGTTGCGGCCCATGAACCACGAGTCGATCCCCGGCCCGGTCGCGATCGCGTCCCACACCTGCTCGGGGGTCGCGTCGACCTCGGCCTGTTCGGTCAGCTCGAATTCGTGGCCCATCAGGATTCCTCACCCGTGGTCTCGGGAGCATCGGGGACGCTGGGATGCACCGCGACGACGACGCGGTGACTCCGGCCCTTCTCGGCCTTTTCGTCGTGGTATTTGCTCACCAGTGCGGTGACGGCGGTGGTGAGCTCCTCGGCGAACGCCGCGCGGTCGGCCGCCGAAGCGAAGCGGACTTCGCCGTCCAGCGCGAAAGTCGCGACACGTTTGCGGGCCTTCGCCGCCCCGGTGATCAGGATCCCGACGTCGCGTACCAGGCGTCCGGCCACGGCCAGTAGCCAGCGCGCGGAAAGCCGGTCCGGGGACTGCGCCGGGTCCGGCTGGACGGCGGCCAGCGCGGTCGGCGAAATGACGTACGAGGACGCCGTCGCGCGCATCATCCGCTCGGTGACGTTGCCCTTGCGCCGCTCCTCCACCAGCTCGACGAGCCCGTGCTTTTCAAGCGCGCGCAGGTGGTAGTTGACCTTCTGGCGGGGCAGGTCGACCCGCGCCGCCAGCATCGTCGCCGACGCGGGCTGGGCCAGTTCGGCCAGCAGCCGCGCACGCACCGGGTCCAGCGACACCTCGGCCGCCGCCGCGTCTTCGATCACCGCCACGGGAAACATGGCACCATCGTCGAGCCGAACAGAGAAGTTGTCAAGAAGGCTAGAGTTGTCGGTAGGTCTCGTGCACCAGCGCGGCGATCCGGGGCAGCACCTGCGCCGACGCCTCCAGCGGGAGGACGTGCCCCGCGCCGGGAAGCACGATCGCCGAGCCGTTTTCCAAGCCCCGCACCAGATCCTCGACATCGGAAGCGGACACGATCCGGTCCCGCTCGCCCACCATCGCGATCACCGGGAGGTCGCCGACGAGCGCGAGCGCCGCTTCCCGCGCGTACGCGTCGAGCGCCGGCCGGAACAGCGACACGGTGTGCGGCCAGTTGCCGCGGATCATCTTCACGGTCAGCTCGACCTGTTCCGGGTCGGGGTCGTCGCCGAACAGCCACCAGCGCAGCCCGGCACTGACCGCGCGGCTGGTGTGGTCCCGGACCAGCCCGAAGATCTTCGAACCCAGCACCATTTCCAGATCACGCGCGAGCCTGCCCAGCGCGTTCGGCCAGGCGGCGGACGCCTCCGTCGCCAGCCCGCCCGACGAGGTGCCCAGCAGCACCACTCCCGCCACGCGTTCGGCGAACAGGGCGTGGTGGCGCTGGGTCAGCGACATGATCGCCAGCCCGCCCATGTCGTGCCCGGCCAGGATCACCCTGCCCTCGGGCACGGCCCGTTCGACGATCTCGGCCAGATCGTCGCCGAGCTGCGCCATCGTGGCGGTCGCGCGCGTCGCGCGGCCCGATTCGCCGTGGCCGCGGTGGTCGTAGGTCAGCACCGCGACCGGCTGCTCGACGGCGTCCGGGAGCACCGGCGCGATCCGGCCCCAGCACCGCTGGTCCAGCGCGTACCCGTGCGCCAGCACGACGGTGACCGGCGCGACGGGATCGCCCCTGCGCACGAGGCTCAGCGGCGTCCCGTCGGCCAGCACGAAATCGGCCATCGCGGCGGTTTCCCGTGTCCCTCAGGAAGAACGGAGGAACCGGTCGAGCACGCGCGTGCCGAACTTCAGCGCGTCCACCGGCACCCGCTCGTCGACACCGTGGAACAGCGCCGAGAAGTCCAGATCGGCGGGCAGCTGCAGCGGCGCGAACCCGAAGTTCCGGATCCCCAGCTTCTGGAACGACTTCGCGTCCGTACCGCCGGAAAGCATGTACGGCAGCGTGCGCGCGCCGGGGTCCTCGGCCAGCACCGCGGCGGTCATCGCGTCGACCAGCGCGCCGTCGAACGTCGTCTCGACCGGCGGCAGCTCCAGCCACTCCTTCTCGATGTCCGGGCCGAGGATCTCGTCGAGCTCACGATTGAACGCGTCCAGCCTGCCGGGCAGGATCCGGCAGTCCACCGCTGCCTCGGCGACCGACGGGATGACGTTCGACTTGTAGCCCGCGGTGAGCATGGTCGGGTTCGCCGTGTCCCGCAGGGTCGCGCCGATCATGCGGGAGATGTTGCCCAGCTTCGCCACCGAGCCCTCGAGGTCGTCCTCGGGGAAGTCCCAGCCGGTGATCTCGGTGACGCCCGCCAGGAACTCCTTCACGGAATCGGTGAGCACCAACGGGAACCGGTGGTTGCCCAGCCGCGCGACCGCCTCCGACAACTTCGTGACGGCGTTGTCGCGGTGGATCATCGAGCCGTGCCCCGCCGTGCCACGCACCCGCAGCTTCATCCAGCGGATGCCCTTTTCCGCGGTCTCGATCAGGTAGGTGCGGACGTTGTCCTTGAGCGTGATGGAGAACCCGCCGACCTCGCTGATCGCCTCCGTGACGCCCTCGAACAGCTCCGGCCGGTTGTCCACCAGCCACTGCGCGCCGTAGGTGCCGCCCGCCTCCTCGTCGGCGAGGAACGCGAACACGAGGTCACGCGGCGGCACGATGTTGTTGATCTTGTAGTGCCGGGCGAGCGCGAGGGACATGCCGACCATGTCCTTCATGTCGACCGCGCCGCGGCCCCAGACGTAGTCGTCCTGCACCGCGCCGGAGAACGGGTGGACCGACCATTCCGACGGATCGGCGGGCACGACGTCGAGGTGCCCGTGGATGAGCAGCGCGCCGCGGCTCGGGTCCGCGCCGGGCAGCCGGACGAAGACGTTGTGCCGGTTCTTGCCGCCGGACTCGACGTAGGTGATCTCGTATCCGGCGTCGGTGAGCTTCTCCGCGACGTACTCGGCGGCGGCGCGCTCGCCGACCAGGGTCTCCGGGTCGCCGGTGTTGGTGGTGTCGATGCGGAGGAGCTCGCTGGTCAGCGTGACGGCCTCGTCCGCGGCGGCTTCGATCAGATTCGGTTCACTCACCTCGCATTCCTATCATTCCCGCAGGGGTGCGGCGCGGCGGTCGCACCGGCCGGGACACCCGCCCCGAACGCCACCCCTCCGGCCCTGGACCACGCGGGGAGTTCCCGACATGCTCGGTGCGGGCGAGCGAAGGGGCGGCGGATGGCGATACTCGGCGAACTGGTGGCGGGACTGGCGAGCGGGACGGTCGAGGTGGTCGATCTCACCACCCCGCTGTCCGAACGGACACCGGTCATCCAGCTGCCACCCGAATGGGGGCAGCCGTGGTCGTTCAGCCGCGAGGTCATCAGCCGCTACGACGAGGCGGGCCCCGCGTTCTACTGGAACAACCTGCGGCTGTCCGAACACACCGGCACGCATTTCGACGCCCCGGCGCACTGGCTGTCCGGCAAGGATCTCGACGACGTCGCCAGTGTCCCGCCCGGTCGGCTCGCCGGTCCCGCCGTGGTGCTCGACTTCACCTCGCAGGTGGCGGCCGATCCCGATTTCCTGCTCCGGCGCGAAGACGTCGAAGACTGGATGGACGAACACGGACCGCTGCCGGAGAACGGCTGGCTGCTGTACCGGACAGGCTGGGCGGAACGCGCACCCGAGGAGTTCCACAACGACGGCAGCTCGCCCGGCGTCGACGTCGACTGCGCGAAATGGCTTGCCGAGGAAACGCCGGTGCTCGGCATCGGCGTCGAGACCATCGGCACCGACGCGGGCGCCGCCGCGCTGTTCGAGCCGCCGTTCCCGTGTCACTGGTACTTCCACGGCGCCGGGAAGTACGGCCTGACCCAGCTGCGCAATCTCGACCGCCTGCCCGCGACGGGTGCGGTCGTGGTGGCCGCGCCGCTGCCGATCGTGGGCGGCTCGGGCAGCCCGGCTCGGGTTCTCGCGCTGATCGAACGCTAATGTGCATTGTGGACGATTTCGAGACGGAGCGGACGCGCCGGCGCGTCGAGGAACTCTTCCGGCGCAACACCGAGGACCCCGACAGGCAGGGTTCCTTCACCCTGTTGGAAAAGGAATGGGTGCTGCTGGACGGCGTCTTCTCCCCCGCCGTCACGCCGGCCACGCGGATTTTCACGACGTGGCTCCCCTACCCCGCGGGCGGTCGTTTCCTGGAAATCGGTTGCGGCGCCGGAGTCACCGCCGTCCTCGCGGCACGTTCGGGCTGCGCGTCGGTGACCGCCGTCGACATCTCTCGCGCCGCCGTGGAAAACACCCGCCGCAACGCCGAACTCCACGGTGTCGCCGGGATCGTCACCGCCCGCCACGGGGACCTGTTCGACGCGCTGGACGAATCCGACCGGTTCGACCTGATCTTCTGGAACTCCAATTTCGTGGAGACCGCGCCCGACGCGGTGAATGAGACCGAACTGCACCACGCGTTCTACGATCCGGGTTTCCGGGCACACCGGCGTTTCCTGGCCGAAGCGCCCGGCAGGCTCGCCGCGGGTGGACGTCTCCTGCTCGGCTTCAGCGACATCGGCAGCTGGAAGTCGTTGCGGCGCCTGTGTTCGGAACTCGGCCTCGCCATCGAAGTCCTGCGCACCGAACGCCTGGATCTCGACGACCCGGTGACCCTCCAGCTCCTGGAGCTGCACCCCGCCTGATCACGCGAGATCTCCTTCCCATCACACGAGATCTCCCGCTGATCACGCGAGATCTTCCGCCGCGCACGTCAGCCGTGGCGCAAGCGGATCTTGTGCTCAGCAGGCCGTCCGATCTCGACGAAGCCGAGCCGCTCGTAGAACGCCTTCGCCCGGACGTTGACCGCCAGCACATCGAGGACGACCGGAAGGCCACGCTCCGTCGCCTGCGCCACCAGCGTCCGGACGACGTGCCCGCCGATTCCCCGCGACTGGTAGTCCGGATGGATCTCGATCCGTCCGAGGTAGATCTCCTCCGGCCGGGTTTCGACGATCAACGAACCGGCGTCGATCCCGTCCGCGGTGATGATCTGCGTCCTCGCCGCGCTGAACGCGAACCGGGCGCGCTGCTCGGCCTCGTCCCAGCCCCAGATCCGGTCAACGTACGGGCCGAGTGTGTCCTCGTGCAGGCGAAAACAGTATTCGGCGTCGGCGACGGTGGTCTGCCGCAGCGCGACCCGCACTCCCCCGGCGTCGCTCACGACACCCTCGCCTCCGTCCACGCTCGACCCAGAATCTCGTCCACGGTCTCCTCCGGGGTCTGGTCCGAGGTGTCCAGCCACAGCCCGAGCCGCGGCGTCTCGTCCCGCAAAGCCTTGTCCAGCGCGACAATCGACCATTCGTCGTAGGCGTCCTTCGACCGGGCCCGCTCGCGCGCGGCGACCGCCTCGACGGCCGGGGCGAGCACCACGACCAGCAACGGCCGCGCGGTGATCAGGGCCGCGGTCTCCGCGAGGTGCTCGCCGAGGACCACGTCCTGGGCGACGACGGTGAACCCGTCGCGGAAGTACTCGTCGCAGGCCATGGCCGTCAGCCGATGACGAAGCCGCAGCTGCCGCACCGCTTCCCCGGACGGCTCGGGCGTCATCTCGGCGCGCCCGCCGACCACCATGCGCCGGAACAGATCACCCCGTACGTGCGCGGACCGCGTCAGCCGTTCGGCGAGCAGCTGGGCCACGGTCGACTTCCCCGAGGCCTGAATCCCGGTCAGGAGCACGACGGCTTGCTCGTGGGGAGAACGCGAGGAACTCACGCGTTAGCAGTACCACATCCGGGAAACGCTCAGCCCAGCGCTCCGAGCCCGCCGTCCGCCTCCACGCCGTGGTGCGCCACGGCGAGCTTCACCAACTCGACGACGCGGGGATCGTCGACGAGGTAGACCTGCCGCTTGCCTTCCCGCCGCGACCGCACGAGGCCGGCGAGCTTGAGTTTCGCGAGGTGGTGGCTGACCGTCGGCACGCTCTGCCCGACCTCCCCGGCCAGCGTCCCGACGTCGCGCTCTCCCGAGGCCAGCAGCCACACCAGCTGCAGGCGTACGGTCGCCGAGAGCAGGCCGAACGTGGCCGCGGCGTCCTGGAGTACCCCGGGCGGCAGCGCGCCCGGCGGGTCGGGCAGGGATCGGACTGGCAAAGGACATCCTTTCGAGTGACGCTCCCAGGGTGACCTAGCACCCAACACTTGCGCAAGTGTTTGACTGAGAGGTCGTGGTCCGGTCTACTGTTACCGGTCGCGCCCACCGGGGCCGCGATCGGGTTGCGCGTCGAGCGCGGAAGGAGGTGAGCCGGGTGACCGGCGAAGGAAGTAGTCCCAGCGGCCACGCGGAACACCGGCCGGAACCGGGAGCATCCCGGTAACCGCACACGGTCCGCGTGGAAGACAACGTTGTCAGCACGGCAGCCACCTCCACCGACAGGACCGTTCTCATGGTGCGTACCTCCCCCGCCCCCGTGACCCGCCCCCACGGCGACGCGCGGCTGGCCGACCTCGCCGACGCACCGGTGCTGACCGTGTTCCAGAGCCTCGAAAGCTCTCCGAAGGGTCTCACCGAAACCGAAGCCGAGGAACGGCTGAGCCGCCACGGTGACAACACCGAGCCCACGACCGCAGGACACGGTCTCGCCGCGCACGTGCTCGACGCCGTCCGCAGCCCGTTCGTCGCACTGCTGACCGGACTTGGCGTCGTCTTCGTCGTCCTCGGCGACCTGCGCGGCACGATCACCGTCGCGATCATGGTCACGCTCAGCGTGGTGCTGCGGTTCTGGCAGCACACCCGCTCCGACCGCGCCGTCCGCGCGCTGCTCGGGCAGGTCGGCACCACCGTCACCGTCCGCCGCCGCGGTGACGCGACGCTCCCGCCCCTCGACCGCGAGGTACCGCCGTCGGACCTCGTTCCCGGCGACGTCGTCCGGCTCGGCCCCGGCGACATCGTGCCGGCCGACCTGCGTGTCGTGGCGGCATCCGACCTCGTCGTGGACCAGTCCGCGCTCTCCGGCGAGGGCCTGCCGGTCGCCAAGCGTGTCCCCTCACCGCGTCCGCGCCGGCTCCGCGCGGTGGACCGGCCCGGCCTCGTCGACGCGCCGTCGCTGTGCTTCGCCGGGACGTCGGTGGTGTCCGGCAGCGCCACCGCCGTCGTGATCGCCACCGGGGCGCACACCTACTCCGGCTCACTCGCCCGCGCGACGGCGACACCGCGCGCGGTGTCGAGCTTCGACCTCGGCGTCCGCGCGGTCGGGTGGACGCTGATCCGCTTCATGCTCGTCATGGTCCCGATCGTGCTGGTGATCAGCGGGACGGTCTCCGGGGACTGGCCGCAGGCCGTGATGTTCGCCGCCGCGGTCGCGGTCGGCCTCACCCCGGAGATGCTGCCGGTCATCGTCACCACGAACCTCGCGCGCGGCGCGTCCCGGCTGTCCCGGCGCAAGGTCATCGTCAAGCGGCTCAACGCCATCCAGGACCTCGGCGCGATGGACGTGCTGTGCGTCGACAAGACCGGAACCCTCACCGAGGACCGCGTCGCCTACGCACACAGCGTCGATCTCGCCGGGCGGCCGGACGGCGAGGCCGCCGAGTACGCCTGCCTTGCCGTGCAGTTCCAGGACTTCCCGCACAACCGCCTCGACGAGGCCATCCTCGAACAGCTCGCCGATCCCGAGGACGCCCTGCTCGCCGACGCGATGTTCTCGCCCGTCGACGAGATCGCGTTCGACCCGGCCCGGCGCCGCTCCACGGTCATCCTGCGCGGCCCGGAGGACGGGCACCTGCTGATCACCAAGGGCGACCCCGACGACGTCCTGTCCCGCTGCACGCACGCGCGGGAATCGGGCGCGATCGTGGAACTCGGCAAGGCCGAACGCGCGCAGGCCGCCGACGTCGTCCGCGGTTACGCCCAGAACGGGATGCGCGTCCTCGCGGTCGCCGCGAAACAGGGCGAGGCCCGGTTCGTCCCGTACACCGAGGAGGACGAACAGAACCTCGTCCTCGTCGGGTTCGTGGGGTTCGTCGACCCGGTCCGTGACGACGCCGCCGACGCGGTGCGTTCGCTCCAGCGGCACGGCGTCGCGCTCAAGCTCCTCACCGGGGACAACCGGTACGTCGCCGCGCAGGTGGCGGCGCTGGCCGGGATCCCGGTCGGGGAAATCGTGCTGGGCCACGAGATCGACGAGGCCGACGACGCCGCGCTGCGCGAACTCGTCGCGAAGACCACGGTGTTCGCGAAGCTCACCCCGGCGCACAAGGCCAGGATCGTGGCCGCGCTCAAGACCGCCGGGCACGCCGTCGGCTTCCTCGGCGACGGCGTCAACGACGGGCCCGCACTGCGCACCGCCGACGTCGGCATCGCCCCGGACACCGCCACCGCGGTGGCGAAGGACGCCGCCGACCTGATCCTGCTCGACCGCGATCTCGGCGTGCTCGCGCGCGGTGTGGTCGAGGGCAGGCGGACGCTCGGCAACACGCTCAAGTACGTCCACATCACCGCCGGGCAGAACTTCGGCAACGTGCTGACCGTCGTCCTGGCCGCGTTGTTCCTGCCGTTCCTGCCCATCCTGCCGATCCAGCTCGTGGTGCAGAACCTGCTCTACGACGGGGCGCAGCTCGCGCTGCCGTGGGACCGCGTCGATCGCGGGTACCTCGCGAAGCCCCGTCGCTGGGACGCCAAGGGCATGGTCCGGTTCATGCTGGTGTTCGGTCCGCTCAGCTCGCTGTTCGACCTCACCACGTTCGCCGTGCTGTGGTGGGTGTTCGACGCGGGCGGGCATCCGGCGGTGTTCCAGACCGGCTGGTTCGTCGAGGGCCTGCTCACCCAGCTGCTCGTGGTCCTCGTGCTCCGGACCGCGGCCCCGCTGCGCGGCACGCCGCCCGCCACCGCCGTGGTGTGGGCGACCGCGGCCGCCGCACTGACCGGGATCGCGCTCACCCTGCCGCCGCTCGCCGACGCGCTGCGCCTGACCCCGCCACCCGCCGGGTACCTGCTCTGGCTGTTCCCGCTGGTTCTCGGCTACCTGCTCGCCGCGCACCTGGTCAAACGGATCTGGCTGCGCCGATCGTCGGGCACGTGGTGGTAACGCCGCCCGGCTGACCACTCCCTCCACACCGAACAGTCCACATCGGATCGTCCATACCGGACGATTCGCGGCCTGACGCTGCCCTTTCACGCCCTCTGAAGAGAAGAACGAGTTCTCCCATGTCCCTGCTTCGCACCTTTCCCAGCCGTGGCGCGCTGACCCGGCCACGCCGCCGTACCGCCGCCGATGTCGTCGTGTTCCTCGGCGCGGCCGTCCTGTTGTGGGCCCTGATCCGGCTCACCCACGGCGCCGCCGTGCCGTGGGACCAGGCGACCGCACCGTCCACTGTGTCCACCGATCCCGCCGAACTCCCTTACTACGCGGCACGTTCGCTGCTGCGGATGTTCCTCGCCCTCGCCGCATCGACGGTGTTCACCTTCGTCTACGCCACCGCCGCCGCCCGCTCACGCCGCGCGGCGAAGGTACTCCTCCCACTGCTCGACATCCTCCAGTCGGTGCCGATCCTCGGGTTCCTCTCGGTGACGATCACCGGGTTCATCGCACTGTTCCCCGGTTCGCAGCTGGGTTTGGAAGGCGCGGCGGTGTTCGCGATCTTCACCTCGCAGGCGTGGAACATGACGTTCTCCTTCTATCACTCGCTCGTCACCCAGCCCCGCGAGCTGGACGAGGCCGCACGGCTGCTCCGGCTCTCGCGCTGGCAGCGGTTCTGGCGGCTCGACGCGCCCAGCGGGATGATCGGACTGGTCTGGAACGGGATGATGAGCTTCGGCGGCGGGTGGTTCTTCCTGGTCGCGGCGGAGGCGCTCAGCGTCGACAACCACACCTACGCACTGCCCGGTATCGGCGCCTACGTGAAGACCGCGAGCGACGCCGGGGAGCTGGACCACGTCCTGCTCTCGATCGTGGCCATGATCGTCATGGTCGTCGGCGTCAACGTGCTCTTCTGGCGGCCGCTCACCGCGTGGGCCGAGCGGTTCCGCAACGAGGAGGCCGAGGCCGCCGAGGCGCCGCGCAGCCTGGTGCTGATGCTGCTGCGCCGGTCCCGCGTCCCCGCGTTCCTCTCCCGGTTCCTCGGCAAGCTCGTGTTCCCGCTGGACCGGGCCATGGCGGTGTTCGGGCTGGGCGAGCATCCGCTGCGGACCTCGGCGTTCCGGCGGCGGATCGGCGACGTCGTGTTCGCGGTCATCGTCACCGCGGCGATCGCCTGCGGCCTGTTCTTCATGATCGGCTTCATCGACCGCACGGCGGGTTTCGGCGAGATCGGCCACGCGCTGCTGCTCGGCCTCGTCACCTTCGGCAGGGTCGTGCTGCTCGTCGTGGTGGCGACGGTGATCTGGGTGCCGGTCGGAGTCTGGATCGGGATGAACCCGAAGGTGTCGCGGCTGGCGCAGCCGCTGGTCCAGATCCTCGCCAGCTTCCCGGCCAACTTCCTGTTCCCGCTCGTCACCGCGGTGCTCGTGGCGACCGGGATCAGCCTGAACTGGGGCGGGATCCTGCTGATGGCGCTCGGCGCGCAGTGGTACATCCTCTTCAACGTCATCGCCGGGGCGTCGGCGATCCCGCACGACCTGCGTGAGGCCTCGGCCAACCTGCGGCTGCCGTGCGCGTTGTGGTGGCGGCGGCTCGTGCTGCCCGGGATCTTCCCCAGCTACGTCACCGGCGGGATCACCGCGGCGGGCGGCGCGTGGAACGCCTCCATCGTCTCCGAGATCGTGAGCTACAACGGCACCACGCTGCACGCCACCGGGCTCGGCGCGTACATCAAGGACGCCACCGAGTCCGGTGACTACGGGCGCCTGCTCATCGGCGTCGTCGTGATGAGCGTCTTCGTCGTCAGCCTCAACCGCTTGTTCTGGCGCAGGCTTTCCACCCTCGCCGAGCAGCGCTACTCGCTCTGACCATCCACTGTAGACGGAGGTTTCCCATGACCACGACCACCACCCCGGCCACCCGCACCGGTGAAGTCCTGATCAGCGTCGACGCGGTGAGCAAGAGCTTCACCGGCGCGGCGGGCGACGAGTTGCGGGTGCTCGAGGACATCCGGCTCGACCTGCGCGCGGGCGAGATCGTCGCGCTGCTGGGCCGCTCCGGCTCCGGCAAGTCGACGCTGCTGCGGACCATCGCCGGGCTCATCGCCCCGACCCGCGGCGGCGTCCGGTATCGCGGTGACGAACTACGCGGCGCCAATCCCGGGACCGCCATGGTGTTCCAGTCCTTCGCGCTGATGCCGTGGCTGACCGTCCAGGACAACGTCGAACTGGGTCTCGCGGCACAGGGCGTCCCGCCACGGGAACGTCGTGAGCGCGCGTTGGCGGCTATCGACCTCATCGGCCTCGACGGCTTCCAGTCGGCGTACCCCAAGGAACTCTCCGGCGGGATGCGGCAGCGCGTCGGTTTCGCGCGGGCCCTGGTGCTCGAACCGGACGTGCTGCTGATGGACGAGCCGTTCTCGGCGCTCGACGTGCTCACCGCGGAGAACCTGCGCGGCGAGCTGATGGACCTGTGGGAGACCACGAACTTCCCGACGAAGGCCATCTGCATCGTCACGCACAACATCGAGGAGGCGGTCCAACTCGCCGACCGCGTCATCGTGCTGGGCGCGAACCCCGGCCACATCCGGGCCGAGGTGGACGTCACGCTCGCCCGGCCCCGGGATCGCCGCACGCCGAAGTTCGCCGCCGTCGTCGACCACCTCTACGGCCTGCTCACCGGCCGCGATCCGAACAACCTGGCCGCGGAACCCGCCGAAGCGACGCCGATTTCGCAGCCGCTGCCCTCGGCGTCGGTCGGCGGGCTCGCCGGGCTGGTCGAGATCGTCCACGCCCGCGGCGGCCGTGTCGACCTGCCCGACGTCGCGGCCGAGCTCACCTTCGAGATCGACGACCTGCTCCCCCTCGTCGACGCCGCCGCGATGCTGGACCTGCTGCTCGTGGTCGGCGCCGACCTGTGCTGCACGCCGGTGGGCGATGCGTTCACGACCGCGGACATCCTGCGCAGCAAGGAGATCTTCGCCGAGCAGGTCCGGCAACGGGCGCCGCTGGTCCGCACGATCTCGACGGCGCTGGCGGCCAGCTCGACCGGGAAGATGCGTGCCGACTTCTTCCTCGACCTGTTGCGGCGCGGCTTCTCCGCCGAGGACGCCGAACAGCAGCTCGACATCGCCGTCGACTGGGGCCGCTACGCCGAGCTGTTCGACTACAACACCGACGACCGCCAACTGGTCACGATCCCGGCGCCCTCCATCGTCCACAGTGGATCCCGCTGACGGAGATCTCGCGTGATCAGCCGGAGATCTCGCGTGATTGGGCGGTGCTCCCCGTCAATCACGCGAGATCTCCCCTCAATCACGCCGATGCGCCGTTCGGTCACGCGGACGTGCCGCTGGATCACGCGGCCGGGTCGTCGCCGAGGCCTGCTGTTTCGAGGTCGAGGAGGCGCTGGATCCGGCGGCGGGTCGAGTCGGTGATCACGCCCTGCTCGAACAGGCGCGTCAGCTCGGCGCCTTCCACCGCGAGGACTTCGCGGCGCAGCACCCGGTACGCGGCGAAGCGGGACATCCCGTCCGGGTCCTCGCTGTCGTCGGTCCGGATGCGGTCGATGCGGGCCCGCCAGCTCTGCCGGAGCTGATCGACCACGAACTCCGGCGCCGATTCGGTTTCCGCGAGGTGCTCCAGGTGCGAGAGCCCGGCTTCGGCGATCCGCAGGCGGGCGTCGAAGTGCTCGTGGCGGATGTCGGCCGGGTCGAGCGCGATGCCGGTGCGCCGGACCAGCGGCGCGAGCGTGAAGCCCTGCACCACCAGCGTCACCACGATGACCGCGGTCGTCAGCAGCAGCACCAGGTCGCGGGAGGGCAGCGGTGTCCCGTCGAGCGCGGTGAGCGGCAGCGACAACGCGGCGGCCAGCGGCACGACCCCGCGCGCCCCCGCCCACGAGATCACCGCCGGCGCCTGCCACGACACGCGCCCGCCGCCCCGGCGCTGCCGGATCGTGCTCAGCACGAACACCAGCAGCAGCCGTGCCAGCACCAGGGTCACGGCGATCGCGAGGGCCTGCAGCGGCCACCACGCGGTGGTCCCGGTGAGCCGCCGCACCAGCGTCGGCAACTGCAGCCCGATCAGGCCGAAAACCACGCTTTCCAGGAGGAACACCACGGTCTGGTACACCGCGCCGACCTGCAACCGGATGCGGGCGGTGGTCAGCCGCTCCGCCTGCGTCCCGAGGATCACGCTCGCCACGACCACCGCGGTCACCCCGGAGGCACCGACCGACTCGGCCAGCACGTATCCGGCGTACGGCGTCACCAGCGCCACGACGGTCTCCACCATCGGATCCTCGGTGTGCCGCCGGATCACGAAGGCACCCGCCGCGATGATCGCGCCGACGAGCAGACCACCGCCCGCGAGCACGGCGAACTCCGACAGCGTCCGTCCCCACGACGCCGCACCGCCCGCGATGGCGAGGAACAGCGCGACGCGGAACAGCAGGAGGCTCGTCGCGTCGTTGAACAGGCTCTCGGCCTGGATCAGCGCCTGGACCCGGGGCGGCAGCGAAAGACGGCGCGCCAGCGCGGTGACCGCGACCGGGTCGGTGCTCGCCAGCACGGCACCGAGCACGAACGCCATCCCGACCGGCATCGGCGTCACCGCGACCGCGACCCCCACGACCGCCGCCGCCGAAAGCAGCACCAGCCCGACGGCCAGCGTCGCCACCGGCCTGGCGACCGCGTGCAGATCCCGCCACGGCAGTTCCTCGCCCGCGGCGAACAGCAGCGGGGGCAGCACGACGAGGCTGATGATCTCCGGGGTGATCTCGACCGAGGGCACGCCCGGCAGCAGCCCGACGACCACGCCCGCGACGACGAGCAGCGACGGCGCCGGGACCCGCAGGCGATTCGCGAAGGTGGCCACCACCGTCGCGACCACCACGAGGAACAGCACCGTCTCGACACCGCGCATGACCGGGTCCTTTCGTCGTCCAGTCCCGAATGCCGACCAGACTTCCCGGCGCGCCGGGACCACCCTACGTCAAGAACACGTCAAGACCGGACGCAGGTGCGGCCGTCATGTCAGCACGAAACCGCCCGGCACACCCGTCGGCGGATCACCCGAACGGAGACCCGCCGCTGCCGTACGGTGAGGACCGGGAGGTGGATCAATGACCGCGTCACCGGACTCGCTGCCCGCCGTCAGCAGGACCGCCCTCGGGGTGGCCGGCCTGCGCGCGCTCGAAAGCAACCGGCCGGACAAGCTGTTCGACGATCCCTACGCGCGAGCGTTCTTCGAAGCGGGCCGGGCCCTGTTCCCCGAGGCACCGGATTCCGCCGAGGAGCTGACCCCGTCGAATCCGACGAACCGGCTGGGCACGGTGTTCTACGCGCACGTGGTCGTCCGTACCCGGTTCTACGACGAGTACCTGCTCGCCGCCACGGCCGCCGGGTGCGCGCAGGTCGTGCTCCTCGCGGCGGGGCTCGACACCCGTGCGTACCGGCTCGGCTGGCCCGACGGGCTGCGACTGTTCGAACTGGACCTGCCCGACGTCCTCGCGTTCAAGGACGACGTGCTGGCGCGGGAGTCCGCGGCCCCGCGGTGCGCCAGGACCGTGGTCCCGGCCGACCTGCGCGAGGACTGGCCGAGCGAACTCCGCGCGGCGGGTTTCGATCCCACGCTCCCCACCGCCTGGCTTGCCGAAGGGCTGCTGGTCTACCTGTCCTACGACGAGGCCACCCGAATGCTCACGACCGTCGGCGAGCTGTCCGCGGCGGGCAGCAGACTGGCCTGTGAGCACCGTCCCGACGGCGACCAGGACGGGCTCCTCACCCAGGCCCGGGCGCTCCGCGGCGCCGAGAACGTGACCGCGTTGTGGAAGGGCGGGCTCGGCACCCGCGCGACGGACTGGTTCTCCGATCACGGCTGGCAACCGCAGACCTACAGCCGTTCCTCCCTCGCCGTCGCGTACGGCCGCGAAGCCGACGAGACCACCGGCGGCTTCCTCATCGCCGTCCGGGAGCGCTGAAGGGCGACCGCCAGCCGGTGTCCGCGGCCCATCGTTCGGCCGCGGCCATCAGGACCTCGGTGGCGGGCGCCTTGATCTGGCCGTAGTCCGCCCAGTCCGGCACGCTCTCCGCCAGCCGCAGCTTGAACGCTCCCCACGCGTCGCGCGCGGTTTTGTCGGCCCGCAGGTAATCCCGGAACAGCAGCGCGAAGCGCGCGTTGGGACCGGAGTGCTCCCGGATGTGGACGTTGCACCGGCGCGCACCGGGCGGCGGCGCGAAGACGAGTTTCCGGCACCGCGTCCCGGCCGAGGTCTCGACGCGGTTCCACGGCTCCGGGCGGCACCGGAAACCGATGGCACCGAACAGGGAAACCAGGCGTTCCTCGTCGATCGCCGCGACCCGGACCTGGATGTCGACGCAGTCCTTGGCCGCGAGGCCGGGCACCGAGGTCGAGCCGACGTGGTCGATCGCGACGGCGACCTCGCCGAGCGCGTCCCCGACCAGCTTCGCCAGCCGGTCGAACTCGCGGGGCCATTCCGGCCGGTGGCCGACCACCGCCACGGGCGCGATCTCGTCGGGAAACGGCACGGACACGACGGTACCGGTCAGCGCACGGCGCCGATCCGCAGCGGCTTCGTCCCAGGCGCGTCGATCGGCTCGCCGCACGACGCGCACACCGTCTCCGGCTTCAGTTCGGCGCCGCACGCGTGCTGCCACACGGTCGGCGGAGGTCCATTGTGGACGTACTGGTCGCCCCAGGCCATCAGCCCGAGCAGGATCGGCTGGAGCGCGCGGCCCGCCTCGGTCGGCAGGTAGTCATAGCGGGGCGGATGGTCCTCGTACTGGCGCTTTTCGAGCACGCCCGCCTCGACGAGCTTGCGCAGCCGGGCGGCGAGGATGTCGCGGCTCGCGCCGGTGTTCTCGGCGATCTGGTTGAAGCGCCGCTCCCCCAGCATGATCTCCCGCAGCGCGAGCAGGCTCCAGCGTTCGCCGATCACCTCCAGCGCGTCCGCGATCGAGCAGTCCCGCCCGCGCGCCGCCATCCCGGACCTCCTTCGGTCGTCAAATCCAACCTAGCACGTGGACCCGCTGTTGTGACTCCGGCAACACGGGAACCTTCAGCGGGTTGTGGAATCCAACTCACTGGGCGTATACCGGATTTCCTCAGGCACAGAAGGAGGAACGGGCCATGACGGACGCAGTGATCATCGACGCGGTACGCACCCCGATCGGCAAGGGCAAGCCGAACGGCACCCTCGCCGGGGTGCATCCGGTCGACCTGCACGCGCACGCGATCCGGTCGCTGGTGGAGCGGACCGGGATCGACCCCGCGCGGGTCGACGACGTCATCAGCGGCGCGGTCGGCCAGATCGGCGAGCAGAGCATGAACACCGCGCGCTGGGCCGCGCTCGCCGCCGGGCTGCCCGAATCGGTGCCGGCGGTGACGGTCGACCGCCAGTGCGGCAGCAGCCAGCAGGCCGTGCACTTCGCCGCGCAGGGCGTCATCAGCGGGGCCTACGACGTCGTGATCGCCTCGGGCGTCGAGTCGATGAGCCGGGTGCCGATGGGCAGCCAGTCCGCCGGGCAGGACCCGTTCGGCAGCGGTGTCGCGGCGCGGTACCCGGAAGGGCTGGTACCGCAGGGAATCAGCGCCGAGCTGATCGCCGCGAAATGGGGGTTCTCGCGTGAACGCCTCGACGTGTACGCCACCGAAAGCCACCGCCGCGCCGCCGCGGCGTGGGCCGAAGGGCGCTTCGCCCGCGAGGTCGCCCCGCTCAAGGCGCCCCGCCCGGACGGGACGCTCGCCGACGTCACCACCGACGAGACCGTCCGCCCCGGCACGACCCCGGAGATCCTCGCCGGGCTGCGGCCCGCCTACCGCGCGGACGTCTGGGAACAGCGGTTCCCCGAACTCGACTGGCGGGTCACCGCGGGCAACGCGTCGCCGATCAACGACGGCGCCGCCGCCGTGCTGATCACCAGCAGCGAGACCGCGGCGAAGCTCGGGCTGCGTCCCCGCGCGCGGCTGCACAGCTTCGCCGTCGCGGGCGACGACCCGATCTACATGCTCACCGGGATCATCCCGGCCACCCGCAAGGTGCTCGACCGGGCCGGACTGTCCCTTTCGGACATCGACGCCTTCGAGGTGAACGAGGCGTTCGCGAGCGTCGTGCTGGCGTGGCAGGCCGAGCTCGGCGCCGACCTGGCGAAGGTGAACGTCAACGGCGGCGCGATCGCGCTCGGCCACCCGCTCGGCGGCAGCGGCGCGCGGCTGCTCACCACGCTGCTGTCCGTGCTGGAGCAGACCGGCGGCCGCTACGGCCTGCAGACGATGTGCGAGGCGGGCGGACTGGCCAACGCGACCATCGTCGAACGCCTCTGATCATCCGCAGGGGCCTCGTTGAGCGACTCTGCGTCCCTCAACGAGGCCCCTGCGGGCCGCTGCCGAGACGCACCGGGGGCGTCCCCTCGGTGCGTACCCCCAATTCTCAGCACGCGCGCGTGGAAACGAACTCCCGCAACGAGGCCACCGCCTTCCCGGTGTCGGCGGAATCGACATGGAACACCTCGTCGAAGCCGAGCCCCAGCAGCTCGGCGCGGGGATCGCCGCCCGCACCGAGCCTGCCGCCGAGCACGGCGGTGAGACCGCTGAGCGCGGGATCGGCCCGTACCTTCGAGATCACCCGCGCGGCCTCCGCCTGGCCCCGGCCGGTGACCGTGCTCAGTACCAGGCAGTCCGGCCGTTCCCGGCGGCAGGCGGCGAGGACCCGCGCCACGTCCGCACCGGCGCCGAGGTTCACCACCTCGTGCCCCATGCCCTCCATGATCAGCTGCAGTGCCACCAGGTTCCACGCGTGTGTTTCCGACGGAAGACCGGAGAGCACGATCTTCAGCGAGCGGCAGGCCCGCGGGCGGCGCCGCGTGGCGCGGGAGTATCGGAACGTGGTCATGGTTCGTTGCGCCCCCTGAGTTCGACGCGGCGAAGAACGTGCACCGGCACCTCCCTGCCACCAGCGGCCCCCCAGCCGACCACCAGATCGTGACGCCTTCCCCACGCGCGCACATGGGGGCGCGGACCCCAAATTCCGCTCCCGCCCCCGGCCCGCCGCGTACCGGGCGCGCGCGGAACGCGGGCGGACACCCCCGCGTTCGCTGCCCCAACGGGCGGACCTGGCGCCGCTAGCCGACGATCCTCGCAGGTCAGGACGTCGTGGCGGACGCGAGCCGGAAAATACGCGTCTCGCCCCCATGTGCCCGCCCTGTCCCCGCTGGCACCATCATCGGAGTGATTCCCGAGCGGCCCACCACGGCCCTGCCACCGGGCTGGTGGACCCCCGGCCACACGGCGCGCGAACGGCGCGCCGACGAAACCCGCCCGGACTGGGCGGCCTTCATCGCCGAAGCCCTCAGCACGAACGTGACGAGTGCTCCTCAGGCGCCCGAGGACTGGCGGGCGACGTTCGCCGGTGTGTTCCACCCGCTCGTCGACGTCGTCCGCCACCGCCTCGGCCAGGCCGCCGCGGATCTGGCGCGCGTCGACGAGAGCACCCTCACCGAGCGGGTGGCGGCCGAGGTCGGGGACCGGCTCGTCACGATCGCCGTACGGACACTGGTGCGTGAGCTCAACCGGGCCAGGACGGCGGGCACGCTCGACGGCTCGACCCCCGAGGAACGGTTCGCCGACTTCGCCCGCCGCACCGGCACCCGGGAGGGGCTCACCGGCCTCTTCACGACGTATCCCGTGCTCGCCCGGCTGCTCGGGCAGCTGTGCCTCCAGGCTGTCGAGTCCACTGTGGAGCTTCTCGACCGCTTCACCACCGATCGCGCGCGCATCGCCGAAAGCTTCGCCGACGGCGATCTCGGGACCTTGCTGCGGGTGTATGGCGGCGCCGGGGACTCGCACCAGCGCGGCCGGTCCGTCCGGCTGCTCGAATTCTCCAGCGGGCACAAGGTGATCTACAAACCGCGTCCGCTGAGCCTGCACACCCGGTTCTCCGGCATCGTGGGCTGGCTCAACGCGCGGGTTCCCGGCCTCGAACTCCGCACCGTGGACGCGCTGGCGCGGCCGGGTTACGGCTGGCTCCGGTTCGTCGAGCACCGGCCGTGCGCGTCCCTCGACGACGTCGACCGGTTCTACCGGCGGCAAGGGGTCCTGCTGGCCCTGCTGCACGCGCTCGACGCCACCGACGTCCACTACGAGAACGTCATCGCCTGCGGAGACCAGCCCGTGCTCGTCGACGTCGAAACGTTGCTCCAACCGGCGCTGCCCACGCCGGGGCGCCAGCCGGATCCCGCCGCGGACGTGCTTTCCCGCTCCGTGCAGCGCACCATGCTGCTCCCCCAGCTCCTCGTCGGCGAACGGGGCGCCATCGACGTCTCCGGGCTCGGCGGGCGCGGCGGTCAGCTGCCGAGCGACCAGGTCCGCTGGCTCGACGCGGGCACCGACCGGATGCGGCTCGGGCGGATCCCCGGGATCCTGCCCGGCGCGCTCAACCGGCCCCGCCTCGACGGGCGCGACGTCGATCCCGCCGAGCACACCGCCGCCCTGTTGAGCGGATTCCGGACCGGTTACGACACGATCGCGGACGCCCACGACGAGCTGGCCCGGCTGGTGCGCGAGGGCGGGGGCGACACGATCCGCGTGCTGATCCGGCCGACCAACTTCTACGCCCGGATCCTCGACGAAACCACCCATCCTGACCTGCTGCGCGATGCGCAGGACCGGGACGGCGCCTTCGATCTGCTGGCCACCGACTCTGCGGGCGACCTCGTCCGCGAGCAGCTGGTCCCGGCCGAACGCGAAGATCTCTGGGCCGGGGACGTGCCGATGTTCACCACGCGCCCGACGTCGTCCGCGCTCTGGGATTCGGGAGGGAACCGGATCGACGGCATGCTCGCCTCGCCCGCGCTCGACGCCGTGCTCGGGAAGCTCGGCGCGATGAGCACGGTGGACCAGCGCGATCAGGAATGGCTGATCTCCGCCGCGGTCGCGAGCGGCGCGGCCGAGGTCACGCATCGCTGCGCGGACATCGTCGCCGACGCCGCGCCCAGCAACGCGCCGGGCACCGCGCAGCTGCTCGTCACCGCGTGCGGGATCGCCGACCGGATCCTCGCCCGCGCCTTCGGCGACGAGCGGCGCGCGAACTGGCTCGGGCTCGAGGTGATCGACGAGCGGTACTGGGCCGTGCTGCCCATGGGCGCGGGCCTCGGCGAGGGCTACACCGGCGTCGCGCTCTTCCTCGCCCAGCTCGCCGAGCTGTCCGGGATCGCGCGCTACCGCGATCTCGCGGCCCAGGCCGTGCGACCGCTCCCGGCACTGCTCGAAAAGATGCGGGCCGACCGGGAACTCGCCGACGCCGCGGGCTGCGGCGGGCCGCTCGGGCTCGGCGGCGTCGCCTACGCCGCCACCCGGCTGACGGCCCTGCTCGGCGACGACGTGCCCGCTGGACTCGTGGAACAGGCCGTGGCCGCGATGCCCGCGGCGGGCCCGGACACCCCGGCGGAGTACATGACCGGGCTCGCCGGCGGGCTCGCCGCGATGCGGGCCGTCCACGCGGCAACCGGTCTCGACCAGGCCGACCGGCTCGCGCAGCGGTACGCCGAGTTGCTGCTCGACCGCGGACCGTCCGCGGACGCCGGCTTCGCGACCGGTGCGGCGGGCATCGCGTGGGCGCTCGCCGGGGCACACCACCGGGTGGACTTCCGGACGTCGGGACGGGCCGGGTTCGCCGCCTTTTGGGGCGCCGGCCGCGGCTGGTGCGGCGGCCTCGCCGGCGCCACGCTGGCCCACGCGCAGGTCGGCGCCGACAACGCCGTTCTGGACGAGGCCGTCGCCGTGTTGGCCGATCAGGCACCCCTCAAGGACATGAGCCTCTGCCACGGCGAAGCGGGGATCGTCGAAGCCTTGTGCGTGCTGGCCGAAGATGGTCACACTGGCGCCGCCGCCGCGGTCCGATGCCGTGTCGGCACGCTGCTGGCGGCTCTGGATCGCCACGGCCCGCGGTGTGGCACACCAGGCGCCGTGCCGTCCCCGGGGCTGCTGACCGGCCTGGCCGGGATCGGCTACGGGCTGCTGCGGCTGGGATTCGCCGAGCGGGTCCCGTCCGCACTGCTGTTGCGGCCGGGGGCGGCGAACAGCACCACGGAGAGGGGAACCATCGATGCTGGAGAACAGCCTGTCGGGTAACGACGACGCGATCGGCGAGATCGTGCTGCCCACGCCCACGACGTCGGCACGGCGCAACAACGCGCTCGCGGGTGCCTTGCCGCACGCCAGCGCGGACACCGTGCACACGATTCACAGCACGCCGGTCTGCACGGTCGCCACCACGCATCCGTTCTGATCGGTACACAGGCTCACCACAGGGGAAAACGCATGTACGACAAGGAAGAACCCGGCGCCGAGGACCCGCTCGGCGCCGTGCTGCTGCCGCGTCCGAGCGGCATCGGGAAGCGTAACCAGGCGCTGGCGGGCGGCGGGACCGCGATGAGCGCCAACCCGCTGGTCACGCTGCAGGGCGACCCCGGCTCGCCCTCGGTCGCCACCGCGCTCACGGTGCTGATCGGATCGTAGGCGAGGCGGAATTCCCGGGGTGGCGGGACCGGCCGGTGCCGCCACCCCGGCTTCGCCGGGAAATCGGCTGAGCGCTCACTCGAAATCGCGTAGCCTTCTCGCGCGGCAATCACTGCGGCTGTCGGCCTAATGCGCTGAGCCGACGGGTTCCCTTGTGCGCACCGGGTCCGTTCCGATACTGTCATCAGGTCGATAAGCAAATGTCCGGGTCAATTTCGACGATGGAAGTGGCCTGATGATCAACGGCTTTCGCAGAAAAAAACTCTCCCGTCATCGGGAAATCAGTGTGCCGGTCGCACTCGGTGCCGCCGACGACCGGCTCACGCTTTGGGCATCGCCGGGCGAGTACCCCGTCTACGATTCCTACGACTACGACTACATGGCCGAAGACAAAGTATGCGAGGCCGCCTACGAATCCGCGTTGCGCGCGGTGTCGGCCGGCCGCACCGTGCTGGACATCGGCACCGGACGTGACCTGGACTGGGCCACGCTGGCGCTGGAGTACGGCGCACGCCACGCCACCGCTGTGGAAGGCTTGGAAAGCACGGCCGTGCTCGCGCGGAAAACACTGGAGAAATCCCCGTATCGCGACCGGCTCACCCTGGTCCGGTCCTGGTCGACCGAACTGGAAACCGATCGGCGTTTCGACCTCTGCGTATCCGAGATCATCGGTTCGATCGGCGGATCGGAGGGAGCGGCGGCCGCACTCGCCGACGCGCACGCCCGGTTGCTGGCACCGGGCGGGGTCATGGTGCCGGACCGGTGCGTGACGATGGCGGGCGGTATCTGTGTGCGGGATATCGTGCCGGATCTGGCTTTCCATCCCGAATCGCTGCCTTATCTCGATCGGATTTTCACCAGTACCGGTCATCCGTTCGACGTGCGGCTGCTGCTCAGTCATCCCACGCCCGAAGCGCTATTGACCGACCACGCCCCGGTGGAAACGCTCGAATTCGCGGCGGGTGTGACCGTCGAGGCGGTCGAGACCGCCGAACTCACCGTCCACACGGCGGGCCGCATCGACGGGCTGCTGCTGTGGATCAACCTCTGGGCCCTCCCGCAGGATCCGCCGATCGACGCTCTTGCCACCGAAACGGCGTGGGGCACCACCTATCTCCCCTGTTTCGACGAGCCCGTCGACGTGCGGCCCGGCGACCGGTTGTCCGTCCGATTCGGACGGACGCTGAGCGATAACGGCAGGCATCCGGACTACCACCTGCGGGCCCGGCTGGAAACGGTGACGGGTACCCACCACGGTGCGTTCCTGTCCACCCACCACGGCCGGGTCTTCCGGAGCAATCCCCTGTACCAGGAGATCTTCTCCGTTCGGTGAACGGCTTTTCACCCCGGCACCGGCAGGTGCGCGGGGATCGGCTGGGTCAGGCAGCGGATGCCGCCCCCGCCCCAGGCGAGGGTGCGGGCGGGAACGCCGACGACCTCGCGGCCGGGAAACTCCGTCTCGAACATCGCGAGCGCGGCCTCGTCCTCGGGGACACCGCCCACCGGCACCACGACGGCGCCGGTGGGCAGGGCGAAGTTCACGTAGTTCAACGCGATGGCCTCGTCCCCCAGGTAGATCTCCGGGTACTGGGGGATCTCCACGACCTCCAGCCGGCGCCCGCGCGCGTCGGTGCTCGCGCGCAGCACGTCGAGATTGCGCGCCAGCCGTCCCTCGTCCGGCTCACCGCAGTCCTTCCCGGTCTGCGCGAGCACCCGCCCCGGTGCGAGGAACGCCGCCACACCGTCGACATGCCCGTCCGTCTCGTCCCCGAAAAGGCCGTGTGGCAGCCATATCACCACCTCGGCGCCGTAGGCCTCCGCCACGATCCGGGTCAGTTCTTCCTTGCCCCGTCCCGGGTTCCGGCGGAGCAGGCACTCCTCGCCGGCGATCAGCGTGCCCTCGCCGTCGGTGAGCACCGCCCCGGCGTCCACCACCGCCGTCATCCGCCGGGACGGGACGCCGAGCAGCGCACACAGTTTGCGCGCCACCGCCGCATCCCGCCGCCACGCGACGGCCTTCCGCCCCCAGCCGTCGAATCCGGGATCCAGCCCGGCCACCGCGCCGTGCTCGCCCACCCCGAACACCGGGCAGGTGTCCCGGGCCCACAGGTCGTCGCAGGCGAGTTCGGCAACCCGCACCGCGAGGCCGCAGCGTTCGCGCGCTTCCGCCGCGACCGCGGGATGCGCGAGGACGAGCACGGGTTCGAACCGGGCGATCGTGCGTGCGACGGTGACGAACTCGCGCTGCACATCGGCCAGATGCCGTCCCCACACCCGGTGCAGCCAGGGCCACACCAGCACATACGCGCTGTGCGGCTCCCATTCGGCCGGGACCCGGGTCATCGGGGCGGCCGGTCGCCGTTGACCCGGGTTCCGGAGGCGTCGACCAGTTCGCGGTACACCGGATCCGAGCGCAGCAGTTCCTCGTGCCTGCCGACCGCACGCACCTCGCCGTCCTCCAGAAACACGAGGCGGTCCGCCTCCACGGCGACCGAGAGCCGGTGCGTCACCGCGAGCACGATCCGGTCGCGTGCCTCGTGGGCAAGGGAATCCAGCAGCACCCGCTCGCTGATCGCATCCAGCTGCGACGTCGCCTCGTCCAGCAGCAGCACGTCCGCGCCTCGCAGCAGGGCCCGCGCGACGGCCAGCCGCTGCCGCTGCCCACCCGAGATCGCCACCCCGCGCTCCCCGACTCGCGTGTCGAGGCCCTCGGGCAGCGAATCCACCCAATTCGTCAAGGCCACCGAACGCAACGCCCGCCGGAGTTCCGCCTCGGACCCTTCGGCGCCGTACAACGCCGCCTCGCGCACGGTTTCGCCCAGCAGCGGCGCTTCCTGCTGGACGTAGGCCATCCGATGGCGCAGCTCGGCGCGGTCCAGCTCCCGCACGTCCACGCCGTTGAGCAGCACCCTGCCCTTGTCCACGTCGGCGAACCGCTCCATCAGGCTCAGCAGCGTCGTCTTGCCCGCGCCGGAGGTACCCACGAGCACCGTGAGCCCGACCGGAGCGACGAACCCGACATCGCGGAGCACGGGCTGGTCCCGGTACCCGAACCACACCCCTTCGCAGCGCACCTCCGGCGGGCCGTCCGGTATCCGCACCAAAGCGGTCGACGCGGGCCGGGGACGCTCGGTCGGCAGGTCCCGGAGTTCCTCCACCCGGCGCACGGCCGCCAGTCCCTCGGAGATCTCCGACGCGGCGTGGAACACGGACTCGACAGGCTCGTGCAGATACATCAGATACAGCAGGAAGGCGACCAGATCGCCGACGCCGAGGGTGCCGTCGGCCACCCGCGTGGCGCCGACGGCGAGCACGATCAGGAAGGTCAGGTCCACCGACGCGCCCGCGATCACCTCGACCCAGGCCTCCGCGCGCACCGACCGCACCCCGGCGCGATAGGCGGCGTCGGCCTCCGACCCGATCCGGTGTTCCTCCGCCCGCTCGGTGCCGGACGCCTTGACCGTGCGGAAGGCGATCAGTACCCGTTGCAGCGCCGAGGTCATCGACGCGACCCTGGCCTGTTCCTGCTCGACGGCCTCGCCCACCCGCCGCAGCGCGAACTTCTCGCCGAAGGTCGTGACCGCGAACAGCCCGACGACCAGGCCGAGCATACCGAGGTCGATCGTGCCCATCAGGACGATCGCGGCGAGCACCGCCACCGGCGCGGCCGCGGCGTTGATGACCGCGCCGCCGACGGTCTCCTGCAACAACGTGGTGTCGCTGCCGACCCGCGAAAGGAAGTCGCCCACCGGGCGGCGTTCCACCGCGGCGACGGTCCCGGCCAGCACCCGCCGGGTCAGCCGGCGGCGCATGTCCCGGACGAGTCCCATGCCCGTCCGCCCGAGGAGGAAGGTGCAGACCCAGGACAGCACCATGCCGACGAGCGCGATCCCGGCGAGCATCACCACGGGCCCGATCAGCCCGCGGCTGCCCTCCTCCAGATGCTCCATCACCCAGCGGGCGACCAGCGGTTGCACCAGGGTGGCGCCGTGCGCGACCAGTTCCAGGAACAACAGGCCGATGAGCAGGGGGCGAACGGGTTTCAGATAATGCCAGAGCACCCGCAGCGCCTTGCGGTGCGTACCGGGTTCCGCGGTGGTTTCGGATTCGGATTCCGTTTCGGGGTGCGGCGGTGCCTGCACGACGATCTCCTCGATCACACGAAGTCCGCGCGCGAAACGCACGGAGGAGCCGGGAAAGGGCACCACAAGGTTTCGTCCCGCGAACGCGATTCCCCGTTCGGCACGTCGGCCGTGCCGCCGGGCCGATTCCGGCCGGGCGGCACGATCGGCGCGCGTCTTCAGATCAGCTGGAACGCGTAGGAATAGCGGTTGAGGTGCAGCACCATGCACGAGAGCAGCGCGCCGCCCTTGTGGTACTCACTGAGGTTGATCAAACTCAGCTCGAAGGCCAGGTTTCCGGCGATATCCTCCAGTGCGCGGTTCTTGCCGATCTCGGACTGGTAGTCCTCGGTCCCCACCTTCAGATCGTGGATGTGCGAGGCGTTGAGGATCGTGTTGTGCAGCCGCACCGAGTTGCAGATACCGGCATAGCACAGATCCGCGCTGACGTCGATGATCTCGGTGTACTGTTCGAGTTCGGCGATCTCGTCCTCCTCGTACATTTCGGTGCACACCAGTGTCTGTTCCCTGGTGATCGGGAATACGGTGCAGTCGAGGTGGTAGAGATACCGGTCGGTCGATTCGAGTTTGACGACCTTCATGTCGAACTCGCGTTCCATCCAGTCGTAGGTCTCCCGCTGGGAACGCTGTCCGTACCCGCCGACGTAGACGTTGTCGTGGAGGTGCTTCAGCTCGGCCTCCCCCTCGAACCAGGTCTCCGGCACGAAGGTCCGGTACCCCATCGACTCGAAGAACGGGACGCCGACCGCGGTCTCCCCACGCCGCGGCACCGAGGCGAAATTCGACACGACCACGGTGTCCTTGTCCGGCAGGTGTTCCAGCACGATCCCGAGGTTCGCGGTGAACACCAGGTCCTGCAGGCCGTCGGTCCGCGGGGTCGGCAGGACGTAGACCAGCGCGTCGCCGGCGAGGAAGCCGTACAGTTCGAGGAACTGGGTCATCGCCTTCCTGGTGTCCGGAACCCGTTCGGCCTCCGCCAGCTCCTCCATCCAGATGTTGTTCGCCACCTCGGTCCGGTAGGAGAAGGGCGCGTTGAGCAGGAACGCCGGACGCTGCAGCTGGGTCGGGTTGGCCGCGGGCCGGTCCGGCCCGGTTCCCGTGGCGGGTCCCGCGGGGGCCGGGGTGGTCGTCGACGTCATCTCGCCGCTCCTTCCGCTTCGGAGGTGTCCCGGTCCGTGATCCGAACCAGCGGGTCGACGCCGCCCTCGACGTGGTCACCCGTCCGCTGCAGCGGCGTGAGGTCGTAGCGATCCGACACGGGGATCACCAGGTCCACCTGGGAGCCGTACCGGATCTGCGAAAAGCGATCTCCCTGGGAGACCGGCTGATTCTGTTTCAGTTCGAAGGGAGTGATCGAGTCGACGTCGTAGTCGGCGATCTGCAGGACGTAGTACGGCCCGTTCAGATCCGCGTTGTCGAACCTGTTGACCACGCGCTGGTTGTTGTGCAGGTACTCGGCGTCCCCCGTCGCGATCCGGAGCTCCTCCACCAGTTCCTTCTCCACCGCGAGCATCGGGAGGTTCAACGTGTCGATCGAGTCGAGCTCCCGGTAGGAGAGCCGCCCGGAGTAGGGCACCCGGTTGACGTGCACGTCGAAGAAGGTCATGAAGATGCCGATGACCAGGCTCGTCCTGTCGTAGGAGGGATCGCGCAGCGCGTCCCGCAGGGAATACGGCTTCCCCTTGATGTCGACCAGGCAGTCGCCCGGCTCGACGACCTCCTGATAGAGGATGACCCCGTCGGCGGGCGAGAAGAAATAATAGGGGTCGATGTAGGCGGGCCGGGTCGGATCACGAAAGAAGTAGTACTGGGACAGCCAGGACAACGATTTGTCCTGTACCGCGCGCACATCTGTTTCGATCCATTCTTCCAGAGACTTCGCCATATTTTCGCAACTCCATCACGTGGCTCTCGCCGCCACGGGGACGTACTCGTTCGAAAGCCCGCGCGGCGACGGTGAACAGAGGACGAAGAAAGACGAGGCCCGGCAAGACCTGATGCGTACCAAGGCGAAACGTGGCCATGCGCCCCGGATGGCCGGATCCGGCCCCCGCCGCCGATCACCCTACTGCATCGCGAAGATGAGCGGAAAGGGTCCATTCGTCTGATCACACCGCCGTCCCACAGACCTCATCGCACACACCGTCGATCCGCGTACCGGCAAAAACACCCTGACGCCCCTGTCCGGGACAGGGACACACCATACGTGTACATCACGCGAACATTTCGTGCCGCCGCGCACGAAACGCGTCGTGAACTGGGCAAAAGGCGTCGACGTCACTCCTCGGATACGCGCATGCGATTTCGTTACACATATCCGGAAGATTTTCCGCGAAGTGCGAAAGCGGCGGTACCGGACGAAACCCGCGCCGATACCGGGGACGCCACCACGACGGCCGTACGTGCTGTCCGGCTGTCCTGTCCGGCGGCGACGGCACCCTGCGTCACCGTCGCCACGGCCGATGATCGCTATAGTCGCTCCCGTGGCGCTTCGTTCATCGCGGGTGATCGGCCGGGAGAGCGAACTCGGCGACCTCGCCCATGCGCTGGACTCCGCCGGGTCCGGGCACGGGGGCGCGATCTTCCTGACCGGGGAAGGCGGGATCGGCAAGTCCCGGCTCGCCGCCGAAACCGCCGCTCGCGCGCTCGCCGCGGAGATGCCGGTACTGCGCGGGCGGGCCAGCTCGATCGGCCCGATGGTGCCCTTCCGCCCGCTGACCGAGGCCCTGCTCTCCTGCTTCCGCGGCGGCTGCCCGCCCCCTGACCCGGAGCTCGGCCCGTTCATCCCGGTGCTCGCCCAGCTCGTCCCCGACTGGCGGGACGGCGACCGCCCGCACGACAACGGTTCGCTCGTCGTCCTCGCCGAGGCCGTGTACCGGCTCCTCGCCGTCACCGGGCGCGAGCGCGGTTGCCTCGTCGTGCTCGACGACCTCCAGGACGCCGACGCCGAAACGCTGTTCATCCTCGAATACCTCGTCGACAACTTGGCTTCCAGCCCGGTCCTGCTGGTCGGCACGCTGCGCAGTGACCCGTCGGACGCCCTCGGGCTGGTGACCTCCGCGGCCCGGCGCCGGAGCTGCGTCCTGCTCGAACTCGACCGGCTCGGCCCCGAGGACACCAGGCGGCTCGCGGCCGCCTGTCTGGAGACCGAGCCGGCGAAACTGCCCGACGCCGCGACCGAACTGCTGTGGCGCAACAGCGCGGGAATCCCCTTCGTGGTCGAGGAACTCCTGCACGGGATGCTCACCGACGGGGTCCTCGTCGCGGGCAAGGACGGCTGGCGCACCAGCGGCGAGCTGCGCGCCAGGGTGCCCGCGGCGCTGGTGAACAGTGTCGGTTCCCGCGTCGACCAGCTGGGCGGCGACGCCGAGACGCTGCTGTCGGTCGCGGCCGTCCTCGGGCACCGTTTCCCGCTTTCGGTGGTCCAGGCCGTGACCGGAATGGACGATCGGACCCTCCACAATCACCTCGGCGCCGCGGTGTCGGCGCATCTGGTCACCACCGACGAAAGCAGTCCCGGCTGGTACGCCTTCCGGCATCCGCTCACCACCGAAGCGCTGCTCGCCCGCCTCGTCCCCGCCACCAAGGCCCGGCTCGCCCGCTCCGCGGCCGAAGTGCTCGAGGAGCAGTTTCCCGGGTTGCCCGGCGAACTCTGCGCGCTGGCCGGCTCACTCCGGCTGACCGCGATGGACGAACCGGGCGCCGGGGCGCTGTTCACCGAAGCCGGGCGGCGCGCGCTCGAAGCCGGGGCGGCGGATTCGGCGGTGTCCTTGCTGTCCAAGGCGCTGGACCTGCTCGGCACCGCCGGCGCGGCCGCCAGGGCGGACGTCCTCGAAACCCTGTTGCGCGCGCTGGGCCAGACCGGGCAGTTCGATCGCGCGGTCCGGCTGGCCGACCGGTTCGCCGAGGTCGGCACCCTCGACCAGGTGGCGCACCTGCACACCCAGCTCGCCTGGGCCGCCTACGTCGCCGGGCGGCACGACGAATGCCTCGGCCAGCTCGACCGTGCCCGTGCCCCGCTGGGCCCGGACATGCGCGATGAGCAGTGTGCGGCGATCGACGCGGTGGAGGCCAATCTGTGGCTCGACGTCCCGGGGCGCGATCACACGCTCCGTGCCGAGCGGCTCGCGGCGCAGGCGTGGCGGATCGCCGAACGCGCCGATTCGCCGTTCGTCGCCTGCCAGGCGCTCCAGGTGCTCGGCATGATCACGATCGAGCGCGACACCGAGGAGGCCTTCCGGTACCTGCGGCGGGCCCGGCGCGTCGCCGAGGAACACGGGCTGCACCATCTGCGGGTCCAGGTCCTCGTCCGGCACGGCGGGCAGGGCATGATCGCGGACGGCGACGAGACCATCCTCGAACTCGCCGGGGCCGAGGCCGCCCGCACCGGCGCGATCACCCTGAGCTGCGCGGTCGCCGTCGTCCGCGCCATCCACGCCGTGATGCGCACCGACTTCGCCCGGGCGCGGGAGCTGCTGGAAGCGAACCAGCCGGTGATCGCCCGGCTCAAGCTCACCGCGCTGCTGCAGTACGCCCTGATGGTGCGTGCCGTGCTCGCCGCCCACCAGGCCGACCGGGCGGGCATGGAGCGGGCCCTCGACGACTTCCGCGCCGCGGGCGGCGAAGACGCGCAGGAGCGGGTGCTCAGCATCGGGATGGGACGGGTGCTCTGCTCGCTGCTGGAGGAGGACTTCGACCGCGCCCGCGACGAGCTGCGTCAGGTGTCCACTTTGGAGGAACACAAGCCCAGCCGGTTCCACCTCGCGGGCCAGCACGGCCTGCGACTGCTGGTCGAAGCGGTGGCGGACGCGGCTCCGTCCGAAGTGGACTCCGGCTCGGCGGCGGGCGGGCTGCGCTGGAACCGTCAGTTCGCGCAGCTCGCCGAAGCGGTCCGGCTCGGACGGCTCGGCCGCGCCGAGGACGCGAACGCCGCCGCGGCCCGCGCGCTGGAAGCCGCCGAGCTGTACCCGGTGGCCCGGCATCTCGCACTGCGCCTGGTGGCCGCCTGCGCCGCCGCCGACGGCTGGGGCGAGCCCGTGACCTGGCTCAAGGAAGCCGAGGAATACTTCCACACCGCCGGAATCCCCGCCGTCGCCAGCGCCTGCCGCGGCCTGCTGCGCGGCATCGGCGCCCGGGTCCGGCAACGCCGTACGGGCATCGACCGGGTGCCCGACGATCTGCGCGCCGCGGGGATCACCGTCCGGGAGTACGAGGTCCTGGTGCTGGTCGCCGACCGGCTGGGCAACAAGGACATCGCGAAACGCCTGCACATCTCGCCCCGCACGGTCGAGAAACACGTCGCGAGCCTGATGGCCAAGGCCCAGCGTGCCGACCGCGCCGCCCTCGTCGACTACGCCGCGGGCCTGCCCGGCCTGCGGTAACCACTCCCCGGTCCGTCACGCCGTGAAGGCCTCCTTACCGGCGCTCAGCGCTGTGAAGGAGGCCTTCACGGCACCGGGACCCCGAGGCGATCACGTGACCGTGACCGGATGCGCGACGACCGCGCCGAACAGGTAGCCCTGGGTGTTGTACGGCGCGACGTCGGGCTGGGTGACGCCGCTCGAATCCGTGGCCCGCGCGCGGACGTTGTAGGAGCCCGGCCCCGGCGGGCGCCACGGAACCGCCCAGCGCTGCCACCCGTGTCCGGCGCCCACCGGGGTAGTGTGCCGCCAGGTCCGCCCGCCGTCGGTGCTGACCTCCACGCGCCGCACCCGCCCGGTCCCCGACCACGACCGGCCGCGCAGCAGATGCTCACGGCCGCCGTCGAGGATCGCCGCCCACGGCAGCTCGAACGCGCTCTTGGTGTTCTGCCGGGTGACCAGTTCGCCGTCGGCCGGATAGCCGGGGCCGACGAGCCGGTAGTACTGGGTGTTCCACGGCGAGTACAGCGGCCGGTCCGCCACCTCGATCCGGCCGAGCCATTTGATCGACGAGATGCCGATCCAGTCCGGGACCACCAGCCGCACCGGGAAACCGTGGTCCGGCGGCAGGGGCTCGCCGTTCATCTCGTACGCGAGCAGAACGTCCGACAACGCCTTGCGCACCGGCAGCGGGCGCCGGACCCGGCCGAGGTTCACGCCGCCCGTGACGTATTCGCGGTCAAGGCCCTCCGGCAGGATGTCCACCGCGGACGTGGTCAGGCCGGCGCGGCGCAGCACTGTCCCGAGTGGCACGCCCCGCCAGCGCGCGACGCCGACCGCGCCGAGGCCCCACGCCGTGCCCTCGACCCGTTGCCCCTGCTGGCTGGTGAAGAAGCTCCGGCCGTTCCCCGCGCATTCGATGCGCGCGGTGACCGTTCGCGAGGGCAGCCGCCGCAGATCGTCGTAGCCGAACTCGACCGGCCGATCCTCCGGCGGCGCGCCACGCAGCCCGCTGCCCCACAGTTTCAGCCGCCAGCCCGCCGCGTCGATGATCGGCGTCTCGGTGTGATCGCGGACGAAGAACCGGTCGATCGGGACGAGGTCGCCCTGCCCGCTCATCGACGCCCAGCGCATCTCGGCGTTACCGCCGTAGACGACGAACTTGTCCGCGGGCAGCGGTTTCACGATCGGGCTCGCCGCCGAGGCCCGCCCTGTCCACAGTGGACCCGCCGCGACGGCCGCGCCCACCACCCCGGCCAGCCGCAACGCGGTACGCCGCGACAGCCCGGCCAAGCGGCTCCGGTCGTACTCGGTTTCCTCGGTCTCCCGCATGGCACGTCACGATGCCCTTGGCTCCACCCCGCTGTCGTCTCCGTCCATCTGGCGAGACAGCACTCAGGAGTCTTGCTGCTCGTCGAGACCGTCGCGATCGGCCCACTCCAGGAGGGTGTCCAGCGAATAGGCCGTGTCGTCGATCCCCGCGTGGAGGTCGCCCAGCTCGGCGAAGCGCGCGGGCACGGTCGCGATGGTGCAGTCGCCGGGTTCGACGTCGTCGATCTCGTCCCAGCGGATCGGGGTGGACACCGTGCCCTCGGGCACGCCGCGGACCGAATAGGCGCTGGCGATCGTGTGATCCCTGGCGTTCTGGTTGTAGTCGACGAACAGCATCGCCGGGTCACGATCCTTACGCCACCACGTCGTGGTCACGTCGTCCGGCGCACGGCGTTCGACCTCCTTGGCGAAGGCCAGGGCCGCTCGCCGGACGTCGGCGAATCCCCAGCGCGGCTCGATGCGGACGTAGATGTGCAAGCCGCTGCCGCCCGAGGTCTTGGGCCAGCCGGCCACGCCCAGCTCGTCGAGCACCTCGTGGGCGACGTGCGCGACGCGCCGGACCCGGTCGAAGCCGCAGTCCGGCATCGGGTCGAGGTCGATCCGCCACTCGTCGGGCCGCTCCGTGTCGGCGCGTCGCGAGTTCCACGGGTGAAACTCCACAGTGGACATCTGGACCGCCCACACGACGCTCGCCAGCTCCGTCACGCACAGTTCGTAGGCGTGCCGCCCGTAGCGCGGGAAGTCCACCCGCACCGTCTCCAGCCACGGCGGCGCGCCGTGCGGGACGCGCTTCTGGTGCACCTTCTCCCCCGCCACGCCGGACGGGAACCGATGCAGCATGCACGGCCGCTCGCGCAGCGCGCGCACGATCCCGTCCCCGACCGACAGGTAGTAGTTGACCAGGTCGAGCTTGGTTTCCCCGCGTGCGGGGAAGTAGACCCGGTCCGGATTCGAGACCCGCACCGTCCGGTGCCCGACCTCGATCTCCACCGCGGAATCCTTCGCCATGAAAGAGAACGTAACCGCAAACCGGCCGATGTGCCGTGCCCGTTTCAGACGGCGACCGCGTGTTTGCCGTGCGGGCGGTCGTCGGCCGCCTGGTCGAGGATGCGGTTGGCGACCCGGCCGAGTGCCGCGTGCAGTTCGTCGTGTCCCTCGGGGCCCCAGTCCTCGAGCCGCTCGGCCAGCCAGTCCTTCCAGGCCCCGATGAGCTTGTCGAGTTCGGCGAGCCCGAGTTCGGTGGTCGACCACTGGCCGCCGCGATAGGTCAGGTGCCCGGTCAGCTCCAGCCTCGCGAACGCGGGCTCGAACACCTCCGGCGGGACGCCGTAGCGTTCGCCGATGACCGTCAGCGACGTCGGCTTCTCGCGGCGTTCCCGTAGCCGTACCTGCCCCACGCACCACAGTCCGCCGCGGTCCAGTTCGCAGCCCGAACGCGCGACGACCCCGGCGGACGCCGCCCGTCCCTCGCGCGCGAGGATCCGGCCGACCGCGCGTTCCAGATCCTGGTCCCGGTCGCTCGGGTCCGGCATCGCGAACCCGTCGCCGATGTCCTGGGCGCCGGCGCGCGCGGTGTCGCGCAGCGGGACTTCCTTGAGGAAGAAGGCCAGCACCAGCGCCACAAGACCGACGGGCGCGGCATAGAGGAACACCGAGTGGATCGAATCGCTGTAGGCCTGGATGTAGGGCGCCGCCACCGGCTCCGGCAGCTTGTGCAGCGCGATCGGGACCTGCACGGCCTGCGGGTTGATCCCCGGCGGCAGCGGGTGTTCCGCTGACGCCTTCGCCATGTTCGGGGCCAGCTGGTTGGCGTAGATCGTGCCGAAGATGGCCGCGCCGAACGAGGATCCCATGGACCGCAGGAACGTCACCCCGGACGTCGCGACGCCCAGATCCCGGTATTCGGCGGTGTTCTGCACGACGATGACCAGCACCTGCATGCTCAGCCCGATTCCGAGGCCCAGCACCGCGAAGTAGGCCGACATCTCCCAGAACCCACTCTCCGGGGTCAGCCGGGAAAGCAGGTACAGCCCGGCCGTCAGGCCGACGCCGCCGAGGATCGGGAAGATCTTGTACCGCCCTGTCTTGCCGACCAGGTTTCCCGCGAAGACGCCCGCGATCAGCAGCGCGATCACCATCGGCAGCATCCGCACGCCGGAACTCGTCGCCGAGATGCCGTGCACGTACTGCAGATACGTCGGCAGGTAGGACAGCGCGCCGAGCATCGCGAACCCGACGACGAAACTCAGGATCGCCGCCACGGTGAACACCGGGTTCCGGAACAAGCGCATCGGCAGGGTCGGTTCCGTCGCCCGTTTCTCCGCGAAGACGAACAGCACCAGCAGGATCACCGAGCCGACGGCCATGCCGATGATCGTCGGCGAGTCCCACGCGTACTGCGTCCCGCCCCAGCTGGTCACCAGCGTCAGCCCGGTCGCGGCGAGGCCGACGAGCAGGATGCCCAGGTAGTCGATCACCGGCTTCGCCGCGGCCTTCACGCTCGGCATCGCGCTCGCCGCGACGATCAGCACGATCACCGCCACCGGGACGTTGACGTAGAACGCCCACCGCCACGAAAGGTGATCGACGAACAGGCCGCCCAGCATCGGCCCGAGCACCGTGACGACGCCGAACACCGAGCCGAGGACACCCTGGTACTTGCCGCGGTCACGCAGCGGGACGACGTCGGCCACCAGCGCCGTCGCGGTGACCATCAGCCCGCCCGCGCCCAGCCCCTGCACCGCCCGCGCCACGATCAGCCAGATCATGTCGTTCGCGAACCCGCAGAAGAACGAGCCGCCGGTGAACACGATCACCGACAGCTGGAACATCAGCTTGCGGCCGAACAGGTCGCCGAGCTTCCCGACGACCGCGGTCATGATCGTCTCGGCGAGCAGGTACGAGGTGATCACCCAGGACAGGTGCCCGGCGCCGCCGAGATCGCCGACGATCGTGGGCAGTGCCGTGCCCACGATCGTCTGGTCCAGCGCCGCGAGCAGCATGCCGAGCATGACCGCGGCGAACACCGCGTTGACCCGCTTGCGGCTCAGCTCCGGCGGCGCGGTGTCCTGCCGTCCGCTGTCCACGGTCGTCGTCATCGCACCCTCCTGGCTGTCCGGCCTTCAACGTATTGGCCGGATCAGCTCCGCTCCACTGTGGATTGATCACCTGATGCGGTGAACCCGCCGAGGAACCAGCGCTCCGGCGGCGGTGGTTCGAGCGCCACCGCGAGTTCCCCCACCACCGCGTCCGCGATGCCCCCGACGTCCCAGACTTCCCGGCGCAGCACCGGCGGTTTGACCGCGGGCTGCCGGACGACGTGCAGATGCCCGTCGGCGAGCCGGAGCACCTGACCGTTCAGCGCCGCCGAAAGGTCGCTGAGCAGGTACGTGACCAGCGGCGCGACGAGGTCCGGTGTCAGCGCGGGATTTCCGTGCAGGTGCGCATTGCGGCTCTCCCGCATCATCCGCGTCCACGCGATCGGGCACACCGCGTTCACGCGGACGCCGTGCTCGCCGACGTCGGCCGCCCAGGAGTAGGTCAGCGAGGCGACCGCGCCCTTCGACGCCGAGTACGCGGCGGCCCCGCGCTGGCCGATCATCGATCCGGATGTCAGGTTCACGATCGCCCCGGACCGCTGGGCGACCATCCGCTTCAACGCGGCGGACCCGCAGTGGAGCGGCCCGAGGACGTTCGTCTCGACGAGTGCGCGGGTCCGCTCCGCGTCGTCGTCCTCCCACGGCTCGACGTGGTAGTTCACCGCCGCGTTGTTGACCAGGCCGCCGATCCCGCCGAACTCGCTGACACAGCGTTGGATCAGTGAAGACGCATACGCGGCATCGGACACATCTCCGGCATACGCGACCGCCTGTCCCCCGGCCGCCCTGATGTCCTCGGCGGTCTCCTCGGCCGTCTCCGCGTCGATGTCGTTGACGACGACCGCGGCCCCGGCCGCCGCCGCGTGCCGCGCGAACGCCTGCCCCAGTCCCTGCCCCGCTCCGGTGACCACCACGGATCGTCCGTCCAGAACTCCCATGGTCCCAGTGTGGCGCTCAGCGCACGGGGCTGCCGGATTCCCGCGCCGGACGGCTGAGCCGCTCCAACGCCAGCTGTTCGAGGTGCCCCGCCGCGGCGCGGATACCCCCGGCGGTGCGGAAGGACCGCCCGATCGCCTCGGCGGCCCGCCGGTAGCCGGGCTCGGTCAGGACCTTGCCGACGGCGGCCGCGATGCGCCCGGCGTCCGAGCGGCCGAACCGCAACCGGACGCCCGCACCGGCGTCGGCGACCTGCCCGGCGACGATCGGCTGGTCGTCGCGGATCGGGGCGACCACCAGCGGGACGCCGTGCCACAGCGCTTCGCAGACGGTGTTGTGCCCGGCGTGGCACACCACGGCGTCGACGCGAGACAGCAACGGAAGCTGCGGAACTTCCCCGCGTACCAGCACATTCTCCGGTGTCGGGCCCAGTACGCCGCCGGGGTCCACGAGCACCGCCCGGCGGTCCATGCCGTCGAACGCGTCGGCGGCCGCGGTGAGGAATCCCGCCGCGGCGTCGGCGTTCGCGGTCCCGAGGGTGACGAGCACGGTGGGCGTCGCCGGGTCGAGCCACTCCCATGGGAAGTCCGTTGTGGACGGACGGGCGGTGATCGACGGCCCGACCAGCCACACCGCGGGCGGCAGCTCGGCCGCGCCGAGCAGCCGCCGGGTGGTGAACGCGAGGACGCCGTGCGGGGAGAACCGCGGGTCCGCCGCACCCCTGCCGCCCGCGATACGGGCCCGCAGCCCGGTGAGCAGTTCGTCGACCCACGCGGCGACCTTGGGCATCCCGGCGAGCGGGTCGATCAGCTCGGCCGACGTCGTCGCCGAGGTCGCCCACGCCAGCCCGCACGCGTCGGCGATGAGCCCGCCCGCGAGCGCCTGCTGATCGGCGACCACGACGTGCGGGCCGAAGGCGTCGATCGCGGCGTGCACGCCGGGCGCCATCGCGTCGGCCAGCGGGATCAGGAAGTCCTCCCACAGGAACCGCAGCGCGGCCGGGCCTTTGAGATCCGGGGCCCGCACGGGTTCGGTCTCGGGGATCGCGCAGCCGAAGATCTCCGCGCCGTGCCCGGTGAGCTTGCGCAGCACCGTTTCGTGCCCCGCCCAGGCCACGTGATGGCCGCGCGCGGCCAGTTCGGCCGCGACTCCCACGGCCGGGTTGACGTGTCCGGTCAGGGGCGGGACGACGAAGAGGAACCGGGCCACTACGCTTCCACCGCTGCCCGGCTGGTCTCGTGGACCCAGTCGAGGATCGCGTCGATCGTCTCCGCGGTGCGTTCCACGAGCACCGAATGCCCCTGGTCCGGCAGCACCAGCGTCCGGCAGTGCGTCAGGCTCGCTTCGAGCTGCGGGACTTGGTCCGACAACCCCGAGTCGCCGCCGAACACCGCCAGCACCGGGCAGCGCACCGCCGAAAGGTCCGGGTCGATGGTACGGCTGAGCGGGATGTCCTCGGCGATCGTCGTGGCCTGGAGGATCTTGTTCGCCGACTTCGAAAGCCGGGCGGTGTGGGCGCCGTGGTTCGCCGCGATCCACTCGAACGCGCCGTCGATGGCGAGCCGGTTCTTCGCGTCCGCCAGGCCGTCGGCCATGTGCCGGGTCCACAATGGAGTGGGCGGTTCGGCCTCGATCGCGATGACGCTGGCGACGCGGTCCGGGCGCGCGGCGGCGAGTCCGAACGCGACCGAACCACCGAAGGAGTTGCCCACGACGTGCACCGGGCGGGTGATACCGAGCGCGTCGAGCAGCGCGTCCAGATCCTCGACGAACCGTTCGAGCCGGTAACCGGAGCCGAGCCGGGTCGTGCGGCCGTGCCCGCGCAGGTCGTACATCACGACGTCGATCCCCCGCTCCGCGAACGCGGGCCCGAGGGTGAAGTAGTAGCTGGCGAGGCTGTCGGTCAGCAATCCGTGGACGCACACCAGGATCGGCGCGTCCGGATCGGGTGGGGAAAGCCGCTGGACATGGACGTCCAGTTCGCCCGCGCGGACCTTGCTCACGGCGTTCCCGCGACACGCAGCGACGTGACGATGTACCGGACGAGTTCGCCCACGGTCAGCGCGATGATCTCCTCCAGATCGCGTTCGGCGATGAACGTCGCGAAGTTGACCCGCTCGCCGTAGTGCTCGCGCAGCTGGCCGGACAGCGCGACTAGGTCGACGCTTTCCAGTTCGAGGTCGTCGTGGAACGTCGTGTCCATCGTGATCTCGGCGTCGTCCAGCCCGTACTCGTCCAGCAGCCCGCGCAGCATGGTGGCGAGGTCCGCCAGCACGGTCACCTCGTCCGCGACCGTGTCCGGACGCGCCGTCTCGATGCTCACAGCTCTGTCTCCTTTTCTTCTTCCGTCCAAGCCACGACGTACGCGCGCGGCGCGTGTTCGACGTCGCGGCAGCGCACCGGGTAGTCCCGCCCGCCCGCACGGACCGTCAACCGTTCCGGCGCCGCTTCGACGACCTCGAAGTCCCGTGGTTCGCCCCGCAATCCGGTACCGCGGAGCTTCGCGACGGCTTCCTTCGCGGTCCAGAACCGGGCGAACCAGCGGTCGGGATCGTCCGCGGACACCTCGTCGAAGAGCGCCCGCTCCGCCTCGCCGAACGCCACCGCCAGTGTGGACGCGGCCTTCGGCGCGACCTCTTCGACGTCGATCCCGCACGGCCACGGCCGCGCGATCGCCACGCCGACGTCGCCGCGATGCGCCAGCGACACCGTGAGTTCCGGCAGCGTCCGCCCGTAGGCACCGGTGACGAACGGGCGTCCCGCGCTGTCGTTGCCGACCCGCAGTTCCGCCGGGAAGATCTCGCCTTCGCCGGAGTCCCACAAGCTGTTGTCCCACAAGAAGTGCCGGACGGCGTCCTTCACCGCGATGCGCCCGAGCAGCCACTGCCGCCTGCCGCGCGGCGGATGCGCGTCGTAGGCCTCGCGTTCCGCGCCCGCCAGCATGTTGCGCATGATCAGGTCGCGGGTGGCCAGGTCCGGCCACTGCTCGCGGACCAGCGCCCAGCCCTCCGGCCGCGCCTGCGAGAGCGTGTACCGCTCCGGCCGGCGATCGACCCGGCGGATCGCCGGATTGCTGTCGAAGCGCCGGTCGCGCCAGCCGGTGAACTCGGCCCACACCTGTCCTTTGTGGACGAGCTGCATCTCGGCCTCGAGTTCGGCGTCGGTGACGTTCGTGATGCGCACCAGGCAGTCCAGCCGTTCCCCCGGCACGGGATGCGGACCGTGGAACCGGATCTCGCGCATGCCGACCGGGAACACCGTGTTCCGTTCGGGCAGCCGCGACATGATCCAGTAGCCGAGGACCTGGCCGACGTTGTCCAGCAAGGCGCCGGGCGCCGCCGGTGTCGTCAGCACCGCGCGGACGTGCCGCTTCCCCACCGCGACCAGCTCCTGCACGCCTTGGAACCCGGGGCCGTGGAACATCCAGCGTTCGCTGTACAGCTCGGCCGCGGTCAGCTCGGGCTCGCTCTCCTCGGACGCCGGGAACCGCCACGGCTCCGGCGCGCTCCGCGCGTAGTCCGGCGCGAGTTCGACAACAGCTTGCGAGTATCCCTCCAAGGACGCGAGCACCCGGTCGCGTCCTTGCGGCACCACGCGGACCGGGACCGTCACGGCGGGGATCGCGGTGATCCACTGGGTGAGCCGTACGTCGTGCACGGCCACGGCGTGCCGTCCGGGCATGGCCTGTTCTGCGAAGCCCATGAGGTGCTCGATCACCGTCGTCGCCGGGACCACCGGCCACCGATCGGCGGGCTCGGCCCGCTCGGGCTGCCGGAAGAAGCAGTGGTCGAGCAGGTAAGGCATGGTCTCGATCGACACGGTCAGCGTCGTCCGCAGTTCCCGGGGCGCGACGACGCGGCGGGGTGCCGGCCGCCTGCCACGCTGCGCGAGGACGTCCGTCGCGAGCGCGGCGGTGTCCTTGAGCAGCGCGGAGAACTCGGCGGCGAGCGGGCCGTGCGAGGCCAGCGCGTCGAGTCCATCCACAGTGGACTCGGTACGCGCGGGCATGGTGAACCGGGCCCGGGTCCGTTCGTCCAGTGAGACCAGCTTGCCGCCGAGGTCCAGTTTTACCGCCCGGCCTCGTCGAGCGACCGCCTCGCCGCCGGGCAACGCCGCTGTGTCGACGTCCAGACCGTCGGCCCACAAGGCGGTGGCCACGCGTCGCAGCTGCGCGAGCCCGTCACGCTGCGGCGAATGTGCCGGCACCGCAAGGTGTTCGCGCCCGTGCAAGGTGTCGTCGATCAGGGAACCGAGCTGCCCGGCGCCGAGCTGGACGAACCCGCGGAAGCCCGCCGCGTACATGGCCTCGACCAACGGCCGGAACCGCACGGGTTCCAGCAGGTGCCGGACGAACAGGTCCCGCACCGCCGCCGCGTCCGCCGGGTATGGCGACACCGTGGTGGCCGACCACACCGGCAGCCGGGCCGGGTTGAGGCTCAGCCGTTCCGCGCCCTCCCGGATCGGGCCGAGGTACGGCCGCAGCATCGGGGTGTGGAACCCGGACCGGAACGGCAGCACCTGCGCGAGCACGCCCTGGTCCCGGAACCGGCCGACCAGCTCGCCGACCTCGTCCGCGGGCCCGCAGAGCATCGCCTGGTTCGGCGCGTTGTCGTGGGACAGCACGACGTCCTCGCGCCCGGCGAGTTCGGCCAGCACCCGGGACGCGGACGCGCCGATCGCGGCGAACGAGAGACCGGGGACCACCAGCGCGTCCGGGTCGAACCCGGCGAGGAACGCGTCGACCTCGTCCTCGGCGTGGATCCCGGCCGCCGCCATCGCCGTCCATTCGCCGAGGCTGTGCCCGGCCAGCGCGTCCGGGGTCACGCCGAGCCGTCCCAGCGCGGCGTGCAGCAGCCTGCCGAGCCCGAACACCGCGGCGCCGTGCCTGCCGATGTCGCCGACCTCGACGTCCGCCTGCTGCCATGGCAGCCCGAAGTGCCGCGCGACGTCGGCACAGTTCGGCGTGAACTCGGCCTCCAGCCCCGGAAAGACGAACGCGAGTTTTCCGCTGCGCAGCAAGGGTTCCGGTGCGAACCAGACGTCGTTGCGACCGCGGAGGCCCTTGCCTCGCGCCACCGCTTTCCTCGCCAGGGCAAGGCGCTTGGCCGTCGGGGCGACGATGCCGAGCCGGACCGGCCCCTCCCCGCCTTCGCGGGCGAGGACGTCCTGATCGGCGCCGTCCAGAAGCGCGGCCATTTCGTCCACTGTGGACACGGCGAGCCGCAGAACCCGCTCCGGTTCACTCACCGAGACGACGGGAGCCCCGCGGTCCGGTGCCTGTTCGAGCACGACGTGCGCGTTGATCCCGCCGAACCCGAACGCGTTGACGCCCGCGCGGCGCACGCCGTCGCCCTCCCACGGACGCGCCGCGTCGAGCGGGATGAACCGGGTCCGCGCGAGCTCCGGACGCGGATCGTCGCAGTGCAGCGTCGGCGGCAGGACCCCGTGGTGCACGGCCAGCGCGGCCTTGATCAGCCCGGCGATCCCGGCCGCGGGCATGGTGTGCCCGATCATCGACTTGACCGACCCGATCACCGCGGTGTCCCCCGGCTTGCCGAAAACCTCGGCCAGGGTGGCTAGTTCGGCCGCGTCGCCCGCAGGGGTCGCGGTGCCGTGTGCCTCCAGCAGGCCCAGGGCGCCCGGCCGGGCCGGGTCGAGACCGGCGGCTTCCCACGCCTGCCGGACCGCGCGGACCTGACCGCCGGTGTCGGGGTTGGCCAGACTCGCGGTGCGGCCGTCGCTCGCCACCCCGGTCCCGGTGATCACCGCGTACACCCGGTCGCCGTCGCGCTCGGCGTCGGCGAGCCGCTTGAGGACGACGACGCCGGTGCCCTCGCCGATCAGCACACCGTCCGCGTCGCGGTGGAACGGCCGGATCCGCTCGCTCGGCGACAGCGCGCCTAGCTGGTTGAACACACTCCAGAACGTGACGTCGTGGCAATGGTGCACCCCACCGGCCAGCACGACGTCGCACCGTCCACTGTGGAGTTCCCGGATCGCGTGATCGACGGCGATGAGCGACGACGCGCACGCGGCGTCCACCGTGTACGCCGGGCCGCGCAGGTCGAGCCGGTTCGCCAGCCGCGACGCGGCCAGGTTCGGCACGAGCCCGATCGCGGACTCCGGCGCCTCCGGTCCGAGCCGGGCGGTGAACGCTTCCCGTACCTCGTCGAGCCGATCGGCGCCGAGATCGGGCAGCAGCTCGCTCAGCGTGTGGACCAGCTGGGTGGCCGTGCGGACGCGCTGGTCGAGCCGCACCAGGCCGGGAGTGAGGTAGCCGCCGCGGCCGAGGATCACCCCGGCCTTCGCCCGTTGCGCGGGCAGCCGCTCCGGACCGCCCGCGTCGGCGATGGCCTCCGCGGCGACCCGCAACGCGATCAGCTGGTCGGGCTCGGTCGCGGGCACGGAGTTCGGCATGATCCCGAATCCCGTGACGTCCACTTCGGCCAGTTCGCCGACGAAACCACCGCGCCTGCAGTAGATCCGGTCCGCCCGCGACGGCTCGTCCGGGGCGTAGTGGACCGCGTCCCAGCGATCGGGCGGCACGGTGGTGATGGCGTCGACACCGCCGGCGAGGTTCCGCCAGTACGTGCCGAGGTCGGGGGCGCCGGGCAGTAGCACCGACATCCCCACGATCGCGACCGGGTCCGGCACGTCACCACCCCGAGGCGGTGTAGACGACCGACGCGGCGTCGGCATGGCCCCACGCCAGCTCGCGCAGGAGGCTCATGGTGCCTTCCTCCGGATCGATCAGCTCGATCCCGCGCCGGGCGTAGTCCCGCATCAGTTCCGGTGTGACCATGCCGTCGTGGGTGCCGGTCGGCGCCCACGGTCCCCAGTGGACGGTCACCGCCCTGCCGGACACCGGCCAGCGGCGGCCGAAACTCTCCAGCGCGTCGTTCGCGGCGGCGTAGTCGGACTGGCCCCGGTTGCCCAGGGTTGCCGCGATACTCCCGAACAACGCCACGAACCGCGGCGGGGCGGGGAGTTCGGCGGTCGCGTCGAGCAACGCCTGCGCGCCGTCGACCTTCGTGCCGAACACCCGCTGGAACGACTCCGGCGCCTTCTCGGCGATGAGCTTGTCCTCGATGACGCCCGCCGCGTACACGATGCCGTCGAGCCTGCCGTGCTCGGCGTGGATCTCCTTGATCGCGCGGTGCACGGCCTCGGTGTCCCGCATGTCGACCGACTGGTAGCGCACCGACGCGCCCAGCTCGGTCAACGTCCGCAGTGTGCTCCGCACCTCGCGCTCACCGAGAATCCGCGACACGGAACGCTCGATTTCCGCGGGCACCCGCTGTCCACCCGCGATCAGCGCGGTACGGATTTCCTTGGCGTCACGAGCGTTCGCGAACGCAGGGTCCTCTTCGGCAGGCGGTACCGGGGTACGGCCGAGCAGTTCGAACCGGCACCGGGCCGCCGCGGCCAGCGTCGTCGCGAACCGGGCCGTGATGCCCTTGGCCCCGCCGACGAGCAGCACCACGGAGTCCCGGCCGAGGCCGATCGCCTCGGCCTCCGCCGCGCCGTCGCCGGCCGGACCGGCGCCGGTGCTGCCGAGCAGGCCGAGCGGCTCCTCGGTCATCCGGAGGCCGCGGCGGGTGTCGCCGTCCCGCAGCACCACCGGCTCACGGTCCACAGTGGTCAGTTCCGCGACCAGCCCTGCCGCGACCTCGTCGACGCCCGTGCCCGCCGCATGCTCGACCACCCTGGCGACAATGTCCGGGTACTCCCGCGACACCGACCGGAAGAATCCGCGCAGGCCCGGCCGGGGCCCGGCGGCGAGCAGCCAGCGCGGTCCGGCCGCGAGCACGGCGCGGTAGGGCTCGAACGCCTCCGGGAGCATCGGATCGGTGTGCACCACCCCATCGAACGATTCCCCGGCAGGCACCGCGGTGGCCGGGACCGCATCGGCCCCGAGCCCGGTGAGGCGAGCGGCCATCGCGTCGGCCAGCTCACCGTCGCCCAGCACCAGGAAGCGGCACCCTGCCACGTCCACGACGGCGGGTGCCAGCTCGAACGGCGTCATCACCAGGCGTTTCGGCGCGACGACGACCGGTTGCTGTTCGCCGGGCTTCCCGGGTTCCGCGGACTCCGCGGGCTGCTCGCCGTCGATCAGGCCCGCGATGCCCGCCGCCGTCCGTACCCTGGCCAGCTCTTCGACGTCGAAGTCCGCAGTGGACAGTCCCAGCCTGCTCGCCAGTTCTCCGGCGATCTCGGCGCGCTTGATCGAATCCACGCTCAAGTCGGCTTCGAGATCCAAGCCCGGCTCGATCATCTCCGCCGGATACCCCGTCCGCTCCCCGATCACCTCGACCACCACCGACAGCACGGACCTGCCCGGCTCGGCAGCCGGAACCGATGGCGCGGCAGGCGCGCGGCCGCCGATCAGTTCGGCGATCCCCGCCGCGGTCCGCGCCTTCGACAACTCCTCGACGTCCAGATCCGCACCGGACAGCCCCAGCCGCGACGCCAGCTCCCCCGCGATTTCCGCGCGCTTGATCGAATCCACGCTCAGATCGGCTTCCAGATCCAAGCCCGGCTCGATCATCTCCGCCGGATAGCCCGTCCGCTCCCCGATCACCTCGACCACCACCGCCAGCACCGGCCGGTCCGGCTCGGGCGCCGAAGGCGTGGGAGCGGGAGGCGTGGGAGCCGGTTCGCCGAGCACGACCGTCGACGGAACGACTGGGCTCAACGCGGTTTCCGCCTGGCCGAACGCCGGAGCCGCCGAAGGTTCGGCGCCGAGGTAGCCGAGCATCACGTCACGCTGGGCCGCGACCATCTCCCGGCTCGTGCGCAGGAAGTCGGCGATCAACGCCTCCGCCCCCTGTTCGGGCTGAGGAGTGGCCACGAGTCCCTCCGAGATACGTTGGGCAGGGTGCAGGGCCGCGTCCGGAACTGTCCCGTCGGCAGTACGGAGCAGCTGCCCGTCCACCGTCCACCCCGGGCGACGGGGCCTGGCGGTGGCCGCCGCGTCGACGGCGTCGCGCCCGCGGAACAGCCAGCCGGTCTCGACCGCGGCACCGCACACGGCCAGCTCGGCGAGCGCGGTCAGAAACCCCGGTAGCCCGCGGCGGCCGGGCCGTTCGAGTGCGACCGTCCGGTGTGGACGGTCCTCGAGCACGGCCGAGACCAGTTTGGACAGTACCGCGCCCGGCCCGGCTTCGACGAACACCCGTGCCCCTGCGGCATACATCGCCTCCACCTGCTCGACGAACCGCACCGGCGAGCCCAGCTGGGCGGCCAGTTCCGCCCGGATGCCCTCGACGTCGGCAGGATAGACATCGGCCGCGCGGTTGCCGTAGACCGGCACCTCGGGCGCGGCGAAGTCCACCTCGGCGAGGGTCTCCCCGAACGTTTCGCCGGCAGCCGCGACCAGCGGGCTGTGGAACGCGCAGGCGACCGGAAGCCGCTTCGCGCCGAGCCCGGCTTCGCGCAGACGCCCGACAGCTTGGCCGATGTCGTCGGTCGGGCCGGAGATCACCGTCTGCTTCGGCGCGTTGTGATTGGCGACGACCACCGCGGCGAGTCCCGCGTCGGCCAGCACCTTGCCGACGTCGACAGCCGGCCCGGCCACTGCCGCCATCGCCCCCGCGTCACCCGAGCCGGTTGCGCCGAGGATCGCCTCGGCCCTCGCCCGGCTGCACCGCAGCAACGCGTCCGGCCGCACCGACCCCGCCGCGGCGAGCGCCACCAGCTCGCCGTAGCTGTGCCCGGCCAGCATCGCCGGGCGCACCCCGGCCCTGGTCAGCAGGCGATGCGCCGCGAGACCGGTGATCCCCAGCGCGGGCTGCGCGACCCGCGTATCGGTGACTCGCGCGGCCTGCTCCCGGCGCCCCGCCTCGTCGAACACGGCGGGCGGGAACACCGCCGCGGCCGTCTCCGGGTCCAGCCGGAGGTAGCGGTGCAGTTCCGGGAAGGCGACGAACAACTCGGCGAACATGCCCGGCCGCTGGCTGCCCTGCCCGGGGAACACCATCGCGACGTCGCCGCCCACCGCGTCGGCGGCGAAGAAGATCCCCTCGGCCCGCTCGCCGGTGATCGCCTTGCTCAGCAGAGCGGTCAGTTCGTCCACAGTGGACGCCACCAGCGCGACCTCGGTCGTGCCACCGGCCGCCCGCGCGGCCTCCGCGCGTCCGGAGGCGGCGCGCGCGAGATCCCGCAACCGCCACGGCCGGTACCCGGCGGGTACGTCCGCCAGCGCGAGCAGGTCCTTCAGCGCGGTCTCGTATCCCTTGCCCGCGAAGGTGAACAGCTCGGCGGGCCATTCGTCGGCGGTCCGCGCGGGCGGGATGTCCTCGTGCGCGGCCAGTACGACGTGGAAGTTCGTGCCCCCGAAGCCGAACGCGCTGACCCCGGCGATCCGTTCCGCCGGTGGAGCCGCCCACGGCTGGGCAGAGGACTGGAACACGAACGGGCTGCGGCCGGCCTCCCAGGCCGGGTTCGGCGTTTCGACGTGCAGCGTCGGCGGCTTGACCCCGGTGTGCACGGCGAGCGCCGTCTTGACCAGCCCCGCCAGCCCGGCCGCGCACTTCGTGTGGCCGATCTGGGACTTCACCGAACCGACCACGCACGCGCCCGGCGCCGCGCCCGCTTCGGTGAACACCTTCGTCAGGGTGCCCAGCTCGGTCCGGTCGCCCACGACGGTCCCGGTCCCGTGCGCTTCGACCAACCCCACTCGCGACGGGGAGATCCCGGCGTTGCGGTACGCGCGAGTGAGCGCCGCGTGCTGGCCTTCCGGCCGGGGCGCGGTCAGCCCCAGCGCGCGGCCGTCACTCGCCGCGCCGACACCCTTGATCACCGCGTAGACCCGGTCGCCGTCGCGTTCCGCGTCCCCGAGCCGTTTCAGCGCGATGCACGCGACGCCCTCGCCGAGCGCGATGCCGTCGGCCGCGCTGTCGAACGTCGCCGAGCGCCCGGTGGGCGAAAGGGCGTGCGCCGAGGCGAAGAGCAGGTAGTCGTTGATGCCGTTGTGCAGGTCCGCACCCCCGCACAGCACGAGATCGCTCGTGCCCGCGGTGAGTTCCTTGCAGGCGACGTCCACCGCGGTGAGCGAGGACGCGCACGCCGCGTCGACGGTGTAGTTCGCCCCGCCGAGATCGAGCCGGTTCGCGATCCGCCCGGCGATGACGTTCGCCAGCACACCGGGGAACGAGTCCTCGGTCAGCCTTGGCAGCTGTTCGTCCAAAGCGGACGGAAGCTCGCCGAGGTAGGAGGGCAGCACGGTGCGCAGCGTCATCGCGTTGGACAGGTCGCTGCCCGCCTCGGCGCCGAACACCACCGACGTCCGCGTACGGTCGAACGCCCGGTCCGCGTATCCGGCGTCGGCCAGCGCGCGGTGCGCGGCCTCCAATGCCAGCAACTGCACGGGTTCGATGCTCGCCAGCGACGACGGCGGAATGCCGTAGGCCAGCGGGTCGAACGGGATCTCGGGCAGGAATCCGCCCCAGCGCGACGGCGTCCGCTCCCCGGCGCCGTCCTTGCCGTAGTAGAGGGCGGTGTCCCAGCGCTGCGCCGGGACCTCGGTGACCGCGTCGTGTCCGGAAAGGACGTTCGCCCAGAAGGACGCCAGATCCGGGGCGCCGGGGAACATGCAGGCCATCCCGACGATCGCGACGTCCAATGGTTCCGGCACCGGCCCGGCGGTGTCCGCGGCCAGTCCCCGGCTCTCGGCCCGGTCGCGGAGGAACGCGTCGGCGCCCGGGCCGACGTCGGCGTGCAGGTCGGCGACCGTGGTGATCGCCGCCCGCAGCACCGCGACCTCACCCGCCATGAACATGCCCTCGGCGAGCTGGCGGTCCTCGCCGACCTCGCGCAGTTCGTCCCCGATCCGCTCGATGCCCTTGCTGGCGAGCCGGAGCCTGCCGACGTTGAGCTGTTCCAGCCGTTCCCAGGCGTCGCGGCTCGGCACGCCGCGCTCGGCCAGGTCCCGCTTGATCCGCTCGTACTCCTCGGTGAACGGGCTGCGCACACACCGCGTCGCGTGGCCCGGCGCGGTTTCGAGCAGGTCGGTGTGCGCGGCGGTGAGCAGCTGGCGCTGGAACAGCGGCAGCACGGCACCCGCGTCGACGGCCTCGCGGGTGAAGAGGTACGCGGTGCCCATCAGGACCCCGATCGCCGCACCGCGCGCGGTGAGCGGCGCCGCCAGCGCGCTGACCATCGCGCCCGATCGGGCGTCGTGGATACCGCCCGCGAACAGCACCTGCAGCTCCGCCGCCGCACCCGGTGTCGTCGTGAGGAAGTCGTCGAGCACGCCGAGCTGGGCTTCCCACAACGGAAAGCTCGTGCGCGGGCCGACGTGTCCCCCGCATTCGGACCCTTCGAAGACGAACTTCCGCGCCCCCGCTTCGAGGAACTGCTTGAGCAGCCCGGGCGAGGGGACGTGCAGGAAGGTCGAGATCCCCGCCTCCTCCAAGGCCGCGGCCTGCGCCGGGCGCCCGCCCGCGATGATCGCGTGCGAGGGCCGGATCTCGCGGATCACCTGGAGCTGCGCGACCTTCACGTGGTCCGGCGCGAACCCGAGCACGCCGACGCCCCATGGCGCCGCACCGACCGTGTCCCTGGTGCGTTCGAGCACCTCCCTGGTCTGTTCGGGGCCGGACAGGGCGAGCGCGATGAACGGCAACGCTCCCGCGGCCGCGACCTCGGCGGCGAACGCGGCCTGGTCGCTCACCCGGGTCATCGGCCCCTGCACCACCGGCAGCGCCGTGCCGAGCGCCCGCGCGCCGGGTGACTCCGGGCCGAGCACCGGGCCGTCCGCGCCCAGCGCCGCGGCGATCGCGTCCCGGATCCCGCGGACGGTGGCGGTCACCGTACCCCAGCGGTCGCGGAACCGCGTGGCGAGGAAGACGTCCTGTCCCGCTTCCAGCCGTTCACCGGTCGATCGCCTGGTCAGGCCCCGGACACCGTCGGCGACCGTCGTCTCGGAGCCGTCGAGCCCGGTGAGCGCGACCGTAGTAGACGGCGGCAGCTCCGGCTCGGCGAGCAGGGCCAGCTGCGTGTCGAGCACCACCCCGGCCGCTCCGCCGGCGACGGCCGCCGCCGCGGTGTGCGGGCCGATCCCGCCCGAGGCCCACACCGGGAGGTCGATCGCCTCGTCCGTGAGCAACGCCTGGAGCAGGACGAACGTGCTCAGTTCGCCGACCGGGCCGCCACATTCGTGGCCGCGGGCGATCAGGCCGTGGGCACCGTCGGCGACGGCTCGCCGGGCCTGCGCGCGCGTGGTCACTTCGACCAGCACCCGGCGCCCGGGGAAGTCCCGTGCCGTACAAGGCGAATCCGAGGTCAGGAGCACGGTGTGCGCGGCCTCGGGTACCTCCCCCAGGTGAGTGAGGCGCACCCCGAAGCCGGGCACCGGCCACTCCGCCAGCAACGCCAGTTCGTCGGCGGCCGAGGAGCCGGGCGTGGTCAGGTCGAGCACGCCGAGCCCACCGCCCCGCGCGGCGGCCGCGGTGGCCCGCGCCGACGGCCTGTTCAGCGGATTCACGGCGATGACCGTGTCGGCGCTCTGCCGGGGATCGCCTTCCGACACACGCATGGGAACTCCCCAACGCACCAAAGAGTGAAGCAGTAACGGGGAGTACTTAAGCGTCTCGACCGGGACACGTCAACAACTCGCCCTGTTTTCTTCGCGCAGCTTCAAAAAGTCGTCGGGCCACCTGGGTCAGGACTCAAGAATTTAACGTCACCGTCATCCGCCCACGACACGGGACCGACTTGCGCCCCCACCGTAATGCATAGTAGTACCCGCTCGATCGGGCGACACCCACCCAGACAGGGCAACCCTTCCCGGCCATCGGCGCAGTCCGAAAGGACTCGGTCTCCTACCCTACGCCTTTTGGCGACGGCCCCTCGGGGCGCCATCGGAAACAAAAGCCATTCGATCACGCCACACGAAATGAGATTCGACACGAATAAACGATACCGTTTCGTCGACGGCTCTCTTTTTCTTCGCCCGCCCACAAGGGACGCGATCAACCATTTCGTCCCGCAATCGCTTACCTTCACCTAACCCGGCCGACTACCCCCATCGGATTTGCCCCGACCCAGCATTCACCGTGGTCGCACGCCCACACCGGCGCCACGGCACAGGCCCATCCACGAACCCCGCCTGCCACGGGGAGCATCCGAGCCGATACACCTCGTACCACACACCCTTTCGGTGAAAAATTCACCGAAAGGAACGTGAACCGATTTTCACAATTGACCGATGTTGACCCCTGCTACCGAATCAAGAGCCTCACTTGTCACGTTCGCGAGAGTTGACAACGAGCCTCACGATAGACATTCTGTCCAGATGTAGACCATCTGTACAACCCCGGAAGGCGGTCATGACCCCCGCGGCGCACCTCCTCGACGAACGATCGGGCCGGATCTACCCGCTCGACCCCCTGCGCTGGCGCGGTGACGACGGCGCACCCCTGACCGTGCCGCCCCTGCGCGGCCTCACCCGCGCCGAGGTCGATTCCGGCTCGCGCTCGCTTTGGCGCTACCGGGCCGCGCTCCCCGGGGACATCCGGCGTCCGGTGTCGCTCGGCGAGGGCTGCACTCCCCTGGTCGAGCTGCCCTGGGGCGGCGAAACGACGCGATTCAAGCTCGAGTGGTTCAACCCCACCGGCAGTTTCAAGGACCGGGGCAGCACCGTGCTGCTCTCGCTGCTGGCGGGACACGGGGTCACCGAGGTGCTGGAGGACAGCTCGGGCAACGGCGGCTCGTCGATCTCGGCCTACAGCGCCGCCGCCGGTATCCGCGCGAAGATCCTCGCGCCGGAATCGACGTCACCGGCGAAGATCCTGCAAAGCCGCGCTTACGGCGCCACGGTCGAACTCGTGCCCGGTACTCGCGACGACACCGCCACCGAAGCGCTGCGACGTTCCGCCGAGACCTGCTACGCCAGCCACAACTGGCACCCGTTCTTCTTACAGGGCACCAAAACGCTGGCCTACGAGCTGTGGGAGGACCTCGGCTTCACCGCACCGGACAACGTCGTCACCGTCGCGGGCGCCGGCAGTATCGTGCTGGGCTGCGACCTCGGCTTCACCGAACTGCTCGCCGCCGGTGCGATCGACCGGCGCCCGCGGCTGCTCGTCGCCCAGCCCGCGAACTGCGCTCCCCTGCACGCGAGCTTCCAGTCCGCTGTGGACACTCCGGTGCCGACGGCCTTCGCGCCGACGATCGCCGAGGGCACGGCCATCCGCGAACCGGTCCGGTTGCCCGAGGTTCTCACCGCGATCCGCCGGTCGAACGGGACCACCGTCGCGATCGACGAAGCCGCCATCGCCGACGCGACACGCCGGCTCGCCGCCATCGGGCTCTACGCGGAGCCGACCAGCGCGACCGCTGCCGCCGCACTCGACGTCTTCCGCGCCCAGGGCGTCATCCGGCCCGAGGAGACGACCGTGGTCATCCTCACCGGGTCCGGTCTCAAGGCGGCGGCCACGATGTCCGCGTTGTTCGCCGAGGACACCCCGTGAGTGACGCCGAGGACGAACTGCTGCTGCGCGAGACCGAGAAGATCGCGGTGGCGATCGGCCGGATGTTCCCCGGGCTGTGCGAGGTCGTCCTGCACGACCTGCGCGACCCGGACCACGCCATCCGCGTGATCGAGTCCAACCTCTCCGGCCGCGCCCCCGGCGACCCGGCCACCGAACTCGGCCTCGCCCGGATCCAGGACCCGGACTATCCGGAGGTGCTGCAGAACTACCCCAACACCTTCCCGGACGGCCGTCCCGCCAAGAGCACGTCGATCGGCGTCAAGAACAGCGACGGCGCCTACGTCGCCGCTCTCTGCCTCAACCTCGACGTCTCGCTGTTCGCCAGCGCCGCCAAGAGCCTCGCCACCCTCGTCCGGACCGATGAGCAGGAGCAGCCGCTGACCGAAACGCTGCGCGCCAGGACCGTCGACGAACTCCGTTCCCTGGTCGAGGAGTACGCCGCGGCCCACGGCCAGACCCCGCGCGGTCTCGTTCCCGCCGCGAAGAAGGAACTGGTGCGGACCCTGCAGGAACAGGGCTTCCTGCAGGTCAAGCACTCGGTCCCGGCGCTGACCGAACTCCTCGGCCTCGCCCGCGCGACGATCTACAACTACCTGCGCTGATCAGCCGTCGAGGAACCGCGCCAGCTCCGCGGTGACGAACCGCGGGTTCTCCTCGACGAGCCAGTGGCCCGCCTTCGGCACGTCCGCGGCCTGCACGATGTTGGTCAGGCGCGGGGCCACCGTGCCCCGGATCGCGTCGAGCTGCCCCTGTGCGGTCATGAGCAGGGTCGGGACGCGGACCGGTGCCGCCGCCACGGTGTCGCGGACGTCCTTGTCGAGGGCACGGTAGAGCTCGAAGCCGCCGGAAAGGACCTCGGGCCTGCTGTAGGTCCGCGCGTACTCGGTGATCTCGGCGTCGGTGAACGGGGACCGATCCGAGGTGCCGCCGAACGCCGTGCCCCCGAAGGAAACCTGGGGATAGAACAGCGCCAGGTACTCACGGACGTCGTCATGGACCACCGCCTCGGGAACCCGGCGCTGGGAGTGGAAGGCGATGTGCCAGCTGAGCGAGCGGTACATGGTCGCGTCGATCGCCGGTCCCGGCAGCGGCAGGTCGAAGTAGCCGAGGCGGGCGGTGTCGGTCGGGAACTGACTCGCGTACTGAAAGGCCACGGCAGCACCGAAATCGTGCCCGACGACGCGGGCGTCACGCACCCCGAGCCGATCGGCGATCAGCTTGTGCACATACCGCGCCAGTGTGGCCTTGTCGTAGCCCGGCGGTTTGCCGGTGCTGTCCCCCAGCCCGGGAAGGTCGACGGCGTAGACGGTGTGGTTTTTGGCGAGCTCCGGCATGATCGGCCACCAGCCGTACCAGGTCTGCGGCCAGCCGTGGATCAGCACCACCGGTGTGCCTTTGCCGCCGGTCACGTAGTGCATCCGGACGCCGTCGACGTCGGCGAACTCGTGCCGGAAGGTGTTCCCGAACTGGGGATCGCTCTGTGTGGCGGCCGCGTAGGGCGCGACCTCGCCGGTGCTCGGCGTGGAGCATGCGGCGGTGCCGATCGTGAGCACGAGGGTGAGTGCGGCCGTCGCGACCGTGCGCGCGAAGCGGGGGAAACGGCGCGACAGCGGCCGTGGTGCGGTGATCATGTGTTCCTGTCCTGGGAAAAGGGGCGTCAGCGCCCGGTGGAGCCGTCGATCAGTTCGCGGAGGATGTCGGCATGGCCGGCATGGCGGCCGGTCTCCTCGATCATGTGCGTGAGCGCCCAGCGCACGCTGGGCGCGGAGCGGCCCGGCCGCGGGACAGGTGCGCCCAGATCGGCGCACCCGTCGAGCATGTCGTTCGCGTGCTCGATCACCTCGCGGTAGCGGGCGACGACGTCCGCCACGCTGTCCTCCGGTGCGGCGTGGAATGTCGCCTGCCAATCGGTGACGTTGTCCCCGAGGAACAGCGAACGCTCGACGAAGGTCAGGTGGTTGAGCAGGCCGAGCAGGTTCGTGCCCGAGGGCACCGCCGCCGTCCGCACGTCGGGTTCGGGGGCGCCGTCGACCTTCGCGGCGATCGAGGTACGGAGGTAGTCGAGGAATCCGCGCAGGACCTCGATCTCACTGCTTCCGGTCCGGGGCGGCGGGGAGTCGCGGCGCCGGCGCGTAGTACTGGGCACGGTGTTGTTCCTTCCTTGTCAGGGGTGCGGCGGATGAGCAGGACGTGGTCGATGACCTCGGCGGTGCGCCCGCCCGGTCCGGTCGCGATCCGGCGGGGCGCGTCGGCCCGTTCGATCCGCCAGATCCCGGCGTCCAGCGCGATGCCCGCGGCGACCTCGCGCGGGCTCGGGTAGCGGGTGCCGGGGTCCTGGTTCCACGACCACGGCGCGGCCGAACCGTGGTCGACGACCAGCAGCCGCCCACCCGGGCGCAGTGCCTGCGCGGCCGAGCGCAGCACGGTCGCCCTGTCGAGTTCCGCGGGGGTGTGCAGGTAGTGGGCGCAGATCAGGTCGAAACGGCCCTGCGGAAAGGATTCGTGCAGGTCGTGCCGTGCAACGCTGACGCGGTTGCCCAGCCCTGTTGACCGGGCAAGGGCGGCGAGCCGGTCGACCGCCACTGACGAGATGTCGGCGGCGGTGACGCGCCACCCCTGGCGGGCGAGCCACAGCGCGTCCCCGCCGTTGCCACAGCCGAGGTCCAGCGCGTCGCCGGGCGCCAGGCCGGTGACCAGCTCGGTGAGCCGGGCGTTCGGCCGCGGGTCGATGGCCGGTTTCCGGGCCCGGTACACGCCGTCCCAGAACGTGACCGCATCGGTGGTGCTCATCAAGACTCCTTCGGTCGGTACGCGCTCAGTCTCGCCAGGCGCGTCCCGATCTGGCACGGAATCTTGCGGTTATGGCAAGGTGGCCGCGTGGACCACCGAACGGAAGACGTGCTCGACGCGGTCGGGCCGCGGTTGCGCGCGCTGCGACGTGACCGCGGCATCACTCTCGCCGATCTGGCGGCGACGACGGGCGTCTCGGAAAGCACCCTGTCGCGGCTGGAGAGCGGGCAGCGCCGGGCGACGCTGGAGTTGCTGCTGCCGCTGGCCAGTACCTACGGCGTTCCGCTGGACGACCTGGTCGGCGCCCCGCGCACCGGCGACCCCCGGATCCACCTCAAGCCGATCCACCGGTTCGGGATGACCTTCATCCCGCTTTCCCGGCGGCCGGGCGGGATCCAGGCGTTCAAGATGATCATTCCCGCGCGGTCGGAGCCGCTCGAACCGACCCCGCAGACGCACGACGGCTTCGAATGGCTGTATGTCCTCAATGGACATCTGCGGCTCGTGCTCGGCGAGCGCGACATGACGTTGCCGCCAGGCGAGGCCGCCGAGTTCGACACGTCGCTGCCGCACTGGCTGGGCAGCGCCGACGGCGGCGTGGTCGAGCTCCTCATCCTGTTCGGCATGCAGGGCATGCGCGCGCACGTGCGCGCCGGGGCACATCGGCACGCACACGAGGAATCCTCGTAGCCCGAGCCACTTCCGGGCTTCATTGTCCACAACGGACACTCGTCGCGAGACGACGGCGTACGGGGGGGGGGGGGCCCCCCCCCCCCCCCCCCCCACCCCCCCCCCCCCCCCCCGGCCCCCCCCCCCCCCCCCCCCGGGGCCCCCCGGATAGCCCAAGGCCCCCCCCACCCGACCGCCAC
>NZ_JBHYJW010000004.1:0-21365 GCF_042741125.1 Amycolatopsis sp. NPDC058986
CGGGGTGCCCGGGCCGCGAGCAGCCCGATCACCTCCAGCAGCCAGCGGCGGATAGTGGAGGCCGATACCGCGTTGGCACGGGACAAGTCCAGTAGCCGCTGATCGTGGCGCAGCATCGCCAGCACCAGCACCGCCTGCTCGGCCGCCGACACCTTGCGCCACCGCGACCCGATCACCCGGCGATGCCGGCTGATCAGCCTGGTCAACATCGCGATCGTGGGTGGCGAGACCGGCAGCGCACTGCGGTACGAGGCGGCGATCTCGGGCTGTGAGACAGTGGGAGCGGAGCCCCCGGACGTGGATTCTTGTGTCACGACTTGATCAACATCCGGGGGCTCCACCACGTTCCCGTACCGCCGGTACGCAACCCAGCAAACCCCTACGGCACAACCACAACCCACCCCGTCAAGCACCCAGACCAGCACCAACAGGATGAAAAAACCCCATTGGGGCGGGGGGAGGGGCGGAGTGGGTGGGTGGGTGGGTGGATGGGTGGCTGGGGACGGCAAAGGGCCCGCCTGACCGGGGGTCGGGCGGGCCCTTTGGGGTGGAGCGGGCGGAGAAGGGACTCAGACGGTGGTGGCGGAGCCACCGGCCGCGGCGAGCTTCTCCTTGGCGGAAGCCGAGAAGGCGTCCGCGGTGACGTCCAGCTTGACGCCGTTGACGTCGCCGTTGCCGAGGACCTTCACGAGCTTGCCCTTGCGGACGAGACCGTTGGCAACCAGTTCGTCGGTGCCGACCGACCCACCGTCCGGGAAGACGCGGGCGATGTCGCCCACGTTCACCGGCTGGTACTCGGTGCGGAACCGGTTCTTGAAGCCACGCAGCTTCGGCAGCCGCATGTGGATGGGCATCTGCCCACCCTCGAACCCGGCGGGCACGTTCTTCCGGGCCTTGGTGCCCTTGGTGCCGCGGCCCGCCGTCTTGCCCTTCGAGCCTTCACCACGGCCGACGCGGATCTTGTCGGTCTTCGCGCCCGGGGCCGGACGCAGGTGGTGGATCTTGATGGCCGTCATGCCTTGACCTCCTCGACCTCCACCAGGTGGCGGACGGTGTGGATGAGGCCGCGCACCTCGGGAGTGTCTTCACGCACGACGCTCTGGCGGATCTTGCGCAGCCCGAGGGTGCGCAGCGACTCGCGGTGAGCGTGCTTCGTGCCGATCTTGCTCTTGACCTGGGTGACCTTGACCTGAGCCATCTCAGACCCCCTGACCCGCACGCTGACGCAGCATCCGGGCCGGGGCGACGTCCTCGAGCGGCAGGCCACGGCGGGCCGCCACCTCTTCGGGACGCTGCAGGCCCTTGAGGGCCGCCACGGTCGCGTGCACGATGTTGATCGCGTTGTCGGAGCCGAGCGACTTCGACAGCACGTCGTGGACACCCGCGCACTCCAGCACCGCGCGCACCGGGCCACCGGCGATGACACCGGTACCGGCGGACGCCGGGCGGAGCAGCACGACACCGGCGGCTTCCTCACCCTGCACCGGGTGCGGGATGGTGCCGGCGACGCGCGGGACCTTGAAGAAGTTCTTCTTCGCCTCTTCGACGCCCTTGGCGATGGCCGCGGGAACTTCCTTGGCCTTGCCGTAGCCGACGCCGACCTGACCGTCGCCGTCACCGACGACCACCAGAGCGGTGAAGCTGAAGCGACGACCACCCTTGACGACCTTGGCGACGCGGTTGATCGTCACGACCTTCTCGAGGTGCGGGGTCTTGTCCTGGGCCGCCCCGCCACGGCCGCTGTCGCGCCGGTCCCGGCGGTCGCGACGGTCACCGCGGTCGTTGCCGCCCTGCCCGCCGGGTCCGCCCTGGCCGCCGCCGAATTGCCGTGTACGTCCCGGCATCAGGCTTTCCTTCCATTCTTCACGAGGTACTCCTGCGCCGCCATCAGAACTCCAACCCCGCTTCGCGAGCGGCGTCGGCGAGCGCGGCGATGCGGCCGTGGTAGGCGTTGCCGCCACGGTCGAACACCACGGCCGAGATCCCGGCGTCCTTGGCACGCGCGGCGACCAGCTGGCCGACCTTGGCAGCCTTGGCCTTCTTGTCGCCGTCGACCGCGCGGACGTCGGCCTCGATGCTCGACGCCGCGGCCAGCGTGTGGCCGGCGAGGTCGTCGATCACCTGGACCGCGATGTGCCGCGAGGACCGCTTGACGACCAGGCGCGGACGCGCGGTCGTGCCGGAGACCTTCTTGCGGAGCCGGAAGTGACGGCGGGCCTTCGCAACGCGGCGGCGGGTCGAGATGTCCTTGCCCACCGGCTTGCGCTTCGTAGTCGTGTCGCTCATGATCACTTACCCGTCTTTCCGACCTTGCGGCGGATCTTCTCACCCTCGTACCGCAGGCCCTTGCCCTTGTACGGGTCCGGGCGCCGCAGCTTGCGGATGACCGCAGCCGTCTGGCCGACCTTCTGCTTGTCGATGCCGGAGACCGAGAACCGGGTGGGGCTCTCCACCTTGAAGGTGATGCCTTCCGGGGCCTCGATCTTGACCGGGTGCGAGAAGCCGAGGGCGAACTCGAGGTCCGAGCCCTTGGCCTGCACGCGGTAACCGACGCCGTGGATCTCGAGCTTCTTCTCGTAGCCCTGGGTCACGCCCACCACGAGGTTGTTCACCAGCGTGCGGGTGAGACCGTGCAGGGCCCGGCTCGTGCGCTCGTCGTTCGGACGCTTCACCTGCAGCGTGCCGTCCTCACCGCGCTCGACGGTGATCGGCTCGATGACGGTGTGCTCCAGGGTGCCCTTGGGCCCCTTGACCTTGATGTGCTGACCCTCGATGGTCACCTCGACCCCGGAAGGGACGGCGACCGGCAGCTTTCCGATACGTGACATGCCTAGTACCCCCTTCCTTACCAGACGTAGGCGAGGACTTCGCCGCCCACGCTGTTGCGCTTGGCCTGCCGGTCGGTCTGCAGCCCACCGGACGTCGAGATGATCGCGACGCCGAGGCCACCGAGAACGGACGGCAGTTCGGTCGATTTTGCGTAGACCCGCAGACCCGGCTTGGACACGCGCCGGAGACCGGCGATGCTGCGCTCACGGTTGGGGCCGTACTTGAGCTCGACGACGAGGTTCTTGTGCTTCTCGCCCGGCTCGTCGCGGTAACCCGCGATGTAACCCTCACGCTTGAGGATCTCGGCGATGTTCGCCTTCAGCTTCGAGTGCGGGAGCACGACCTCGTCGTGGTAGGCCGCGTTCGCGTTACGCAGACGAGTCAAGAAGTCTGCGATGGGGTCGGTCATCGTCATGGTGACCTGTCAACCTTTCTCGCCTGGTTCCCCGCCGCCGGTGTCCGAAATGGACACCGGGAGCGGGGCCTGTGGCGAAGTGGAATTTGTTTCGAGCTCTTACCAGCTGGACTTGCGGATGCCGGGCAGCTCGCCCGCGTGTGCCATCTCGCGAAGGCAGATCCGGCAGAGCCCGAACTTCCGGAACACCGAGTGCGGCCGACCGCACCGCTGGCAGCGGGTGTAGGCGCGCACCGCGAACTTGGGCTTCTTCGCGGCCTTGTGGACCAGTGCTTTCTTGGCCATCGGCTCAGTTCTCCTTGAACGGGAAGCCGAGCTTGCGCAGCAGCGCCCGGCCCTCGTCGTCGGTGGTGGCGGTGGTGACGACGGTGACGTCCATCCCGCGGGGACGGTCGATCGCGTCGGGGTCGATCTCGTGGAACATCGACTGCTCGTTGAGACCGAAGGTGTAGTTGCCGTTGCCGTCGAACTGCTTGGCCGAAAGTCCGCGGAAGTCGCGGATACGCGGCAGCGCGATGTTCAGCAGCCGGTCGAGGAACTCCCACATCCGGTCGCCGCGCAGCGTGACGCGCGCGCCGATCGGCTGACCCTCACGCAGCTTGAACTGCGCGATGGACTTGCGGGCCTTGCGGACCTCCGGCTTCTGGCCGGTGATCGCGGAAAGGTCGCGGATGGCGCCCTCGATCAGCTTGCTGTCGCGGGCCGCGTCGCCGACACCCATGTTCACGACGACCTTCACGACGCCGGGAACCAGGTGCACGTTCGGGATGGAGAACTCCTGCTGGAGCTGCCCCTTGATCTCGTCGCGGTACCGCGTCTTCAGACGCGGCTCGATCTTCTCTGCGGTGGTCATCAGATGTCCTTACCGTTCCGGCGCGAGATCCGGACCTTCTTGCCGTCCTCGCCGATGCGGTAACCCACCCGGGCCGGCTTGCCGTCGGAGTCGACGACCATCACGTTCGACACGTGGATGGGCGCCTCCTGGGTGACGATGCCACCGGACTGCGCGCCGCGCTGGGTCTGGGTGATCCGCGTGTGCTTCTTGATCCGGTTCACGCCCTCGACCAGCACCCGCTGACGCTCCGGGTAGGCCTGGATGACCTTGCCCTTGGCGCCCTTGTCCTTGCCGGAGATGACGACAACCGTGTCGCCCTTCTTCACCTTCACTTACAACACCTCCGGCGCGAGCGAAATGATCTTCATGAACTTTCGGTCGCGCAGCTCGCGGCCCACCGGGCCGAAGATGCGGGTGCCCCGGGGCTCGTTGTCGTTCTTGATGAGCACGGCGGCGTTCTCGTCGAACCGGATGTAGGAGCCGTCCGGACGACGACGCTCCTTGACCGTGCGGACGATGACGGCCTTGACGACGTCGCCCTTCTTCACCCCGGCGGCCGGGATGGCGTCCTTCACGGTGGCGACGATGATGTCGCCGATGCCGGCGTAGCGCCGCCCGGAGCCACCGAGAACCCGGATGCAGAGGATTTCCTTCGCACCCGTGTTATCGGCTACCCGAAGCCGCGACTCCTGCTGGATCACGTCAACTCCTGTATGTCGCGCTGGTTCTGGGGGCTGCCCAGCCTTGCGGAACTAAGGACTCGAAAGAGCCCTGCTTACTTGGCCTTCTCCACGATCTGCACCAGGCGCCAGCGCTTCGTCGCCGACAGCGGGCGGGTCTCCATCAGGGTGACCCGGTCACCGACACCCGCCTCGTTGTTCTCGTCGTGCACCTTCACCTTGGTGGTGCTGCGGAGAACCTTCGAGTAACGGGGGTGCTTCTTGCGGTCCTCGAGCTCGACCACGATCGTCTTGTTCATCTTGTCCGAGACGACGTAGCCCTCACGGACCTTGCGGTCGTTACGGGGCGCCTTCTCGGTGGTGGGCTCGCTCATGCGGCACCTTCACTCTCGGCGTCAGGGGCAACGGACAGGCCGAGTTCACGCTCGCGCATGACCGTGTAGATGCGGGCGATGCCACCCCGGACCGAACGCAACCGGCGGTTGTTGTCGAGCTGCCCGGTCGCCATCTGGAAGCGGAGGTTGAACAGCTCCTCCTTGTATTCCTTCAGACGCAGGACGAGCTCTTCCGCGGTGAGCTCACGAAGCTCTGATGCCTCAGCGGCTCCGGCCTTCGCCATCAGAACTCACCACCTTCACGGGTCACGATGCGGCACTTCATGGGCAGCTTGTGGATCGCGCGACGCAGCGCTTCGCGCGCCGTCTCCTCGTTCGGGAAGCTGATCTCGAACATGACACGGCCGGGCTTCACGTTGGCGATCCACCACTCGGGCGAACCCTTACCGGAACCCATCCGGGTCTCGGCAGGCTTCTTGGTCAGCGGGCGGTCCGGGTAGATGGTCGTCCACACCTTGCCGCCACGCTTGATGTGACGGGTCATGGCGATACGAGCGGACTCGATCTGCCGGTTCGTCACGTAGCTGTGCTCAAGCGCCTGGATGCCGTACTCGCCGAAGTTGACCTTCGTGCCGCCCTTCGCGGCGCCGTGGCGCTTCGGGGAGTGCTGCTTCCGGTGCTTGACCCTGCGCGGGATGAGCACGTCTCAGCCCTCCGTCTTTTCTGCGGTCTCCGCCGGGGCCGCCTCGGCGGCGGGAGCGGTGCCCGCGTCGGTCTTCGCGGCAGCGGCCGCGCGGCCGGCTTCGGTCGAGGTGGCCGTCGTGCCCGAGGCGCCGGAGCGGCGCGGGCGGGACGGACGGTCACCGCGGTCACGGCGCGGGGCACGCTCGGCGGCCGCGGCAGCGTCACGCGCCTCCTTGGCCTTCAGCCCGCCCACAAGCTCGCCCTTGTAGATCCACACCTTGACGCCGATGCGGCCGAAGGTCGTCTTGGCCTCGAAGAAGCCGTAGTCGATGTCGGCGCGCAGCGTGTGCAGCGGGACCCGGCCGTCGCGGTAGTGCTCGGAGCGGGACATCTCGGCACCGCCGAGACGGCCACCGCACTGCACGCGGATGCCCTTGACCTGCGGCGAGCGCATCGAGGTCTGGATCGCCTTCCGCATCGCGCGGCGGAACGCCACACGGTTGGACAGCTGCTCCGCGACACCCTGCGCGACGAGCTGGGCGTCGGCCTCGGGGTTCTTGACCTCGAGGATGTTCAGCTGGACCTGCTTCTTGGTCAGCTTCTCCAGCGCGCCGCGGATCCGGTCGGCCTCCGCGCCGCGGCGGCCGATGACGATGCCCGGCCGGGCGGTGTGGATGTCGACGCGGACACGGTCACGGGTGCGCTCGATCTCGACCTTGGAGATGCCGGCGCGCTCCATGCCCGTCGAGAGCAGCCGGCGGATCTTGACGTCCTCGGCCACGTACTCGGCGTACTGCTTGTCGGCGTACCAGCGCGACTTCCAGTCCGTGGTGATACCCAGGCGGAAACCGTGCGGGTTGATCTTCTGGCCCACTACCGGCCACCTGCCTTCTTCTTGCTCTTCGCCTTCTCCGCCGGACGGGACTCCACCACAACGGTGATGTGGCTGGTCCGCTTACGGATCCGGTAGGCACGCCCCTGGGCCCGCGGCCGGATGCGCTTGAGGGTCGGGCCCTCGTCGGCGGTCGCGGACTTGATCCAGAGGGTCTCCGGGTCGAGGTCGAGGTTGTTCTCGGCGTTGGCCGCCGCGCTGGCGATCACCTTGGCGAGCGGGGTGCTGGCCGCCTGCGGCGCGAACCGGAGCACGGCCAGGGCCTCGCTGACGCTACGACCCTTGATGAGCTCGATCACCCGGCGCACCTTGGTCGGTGAGTCCCGGACGAAGCGAGCCCGCGCGTACGCCGTAGGCAGTTCAGCCTCGACGGTCGCGTCGTTCTGGGCGTTCATCGCTACTTCCCTTATCTGTCTTCGTGCCCGCTCAGCGGCGGCGCGACTTGCGGTCGTCCTTGATGTGGCCCTTGAAGGTCCGCGTCGGGGCGAACTCGCCCAGCTTGTGACCCACCATCGCCTCGGTGACGAACACCGGGACGTGCTTGCGGCCGTCGTGCACCGCGAACGTGTGTCCCAGGAAGTCCGGGATGATCGTGGAGCGGCGCGACCAGGTCTTGATCACGGTCTTCTTGCCCGACTCGTTGAGCGCGTCCACCTTCTTGAGCAGGTGGTCGTCCACGAAGGGGCCTTTCTTAAGGCTGCGTGGCATGTTCTTCTACCTCCCTGCTCAGCGCTTCTTGCCGGTACGCCGGCGGCGGACGATGAGGGCGTCGCTCGGCTTGCGCCTGCGCGTACGGCCCTCGGGCTTACCGTTCGGGTTGACCGGGTGGCGACCACCGGAGGTCTTGCCCTCACCACCACCGTGCGGGTGGTCGACCGGGTTCATGACGACACCACGGACGGTCGGGCGCTTGCCGCGCCAGCGGTTGCGGCCCGCCTTGCCCCAGTTGATGTTGGCGTGCTCGGAGTTGCCCACCTCGCCGACGGTCGCGCGGTTGCGCACGTCGACGTTGCGGATCTCGCCCGAGGGAAGCCGCAGCTGGGCGTAGGGGCCGTCCTTGGCGACGAGCTGCACGCGCGCACCGGCGGACCGCGCCATCTTCGCGCCGCCACCGGGGCGGAGCTCGATCGCGTGGATCACGGTGCCGACCGGGATGTTGCGCAGCGGCAGGTTGTTGCCCGGCTTGATGTCGGCGCGGGGGCCGTTCTCGACGGTGTCGCCCTGCTTCAGCTTCTCCGGCGCGATGATGTAGCGCTTCTCGCCGTCGGCGTAGTGCAGCAGCGCGATGCGAGCGGACCGGTTGGGGTCGTACTCGATGTGCGCGACCTTGGCGGGGACGCCGTCCTTGTCGTGCCTGCGGAAGTCGATCACGCGGTAGGCACGCTTGTGCCCGCCGCCCTTGTGCCGGGTGGTGATCTTGCCCGAGGAGTTGCGGCCACCGCTCTTGCTCAGCGGACGCAGCAGCGACTTCTCCGGCGTCGTCCGGGTGATCTCGGCGAAGTCGGAGACGCTCGAACCGCGACGACCCGGAGTCGTCGGCTTGTACTTGCGGATGCCCATTGTCAGCTCAGTCCTTTACGCGGTGGGTCCGCCGAAGATCTCGATCGCCTTGCTCTCGGGCGAAAGAGTCACGATGGCGCGCTTGGTGTCCTTGCGCTTGCCGAAGCCGGCGCGAGTCCGCTTCCGCTTGCCCTGGCGGTTGGCCGTGTTGACGCTGACCACCTTGACGCCGAACACCTTCTCGACCGCGATCTTGATCTGGGTCTTGTTGGCGTCCGGGCGGACGATGAACGTGTACTTGTGCTCCTCGAGCAGCCCGTAGGACTTCTCGGAGATCACCGGCGCGAGCAGGATGTCGCGGGGGTCCGGAATGGCGACCGAACTCACTTCTCGTCACTCCCTTCCGTGACCTCGCCCGACCGCGCGGAGGCCTTGACGGCCTTGCCACGGACGGGGCCTGCGACGAACGCGTCGTACGCGGCCTTGGTGAACACGACGTCGTCGTTGACCAGCACGTCGTAGGTGTTGAGCTGGTCGGCCCAGATCAGGTGGACCTGCTCCAGGTTCCGCAGGGAGACCCAGCTGAGCTCGTCGTCCCGGTGCAGCACCACGAGCACGCGCTTCGCCTGCGTCACCGCGGCGATGGCGGTCTTGGCGGCCTTGGTCGACGGCTTCTCGCCGGTGACCAGCTCGGTGATGACGTGCAGCTGGCCGGCGCGCGCCCGGTCGGAGAGGGCGCCACGCAGGGCGGCGGCCTTCATCTTCTTCGGGGTGCGCTGGGTGTAGTCGCGCGGCGTGGGGCCGTGCACGACGCCACCGCCGGTGAACTGCGGCGCGCGAGTCGAACCCTGGCGGGCACGGCCGGTGCCCTTCTGCCGGTACGGCTTCTTGCCGCCACCGGAGACCTCACCACGGGTCTTCGTGTCGTGCGTGCCCTGGCGCGCGGCGGCCAGCTGGGCCACCACGACCTGGTGCATCAGCGGCACGTTGGCCTGCACGTCGAAGATCTCCGCGGGGAGCTCGACGGTGCCGTCGGCTTTACCGGCCGGGGTCTTCAGCTCGACGTTCGTCATTCGGGGTTACCACCCTTCGCGGCGCTGCGCACGAACAGCAGGCCGCCCTTGGGACCGGGCACCGCGCCCTTGATCAGCAGCAGGCCGTCCTCGGCACGCACGGCGTGCACGGTCAGGTTCTGCGTGGTGACCCGGTCGTTGCCCATCCGGCCCGCCATGCGCAGGCCCTTGAAAACGCGGCCAGGCGTGGCGCAGCCGCCGATGGAGCCCGGCGCGCGGTGCTTGGCCTGGTTACCGTGGCTGGCGCCCTGGCCCTTGAAGCCGTGACGCTTCATGACACCGGCGTAGCCCTTGCCCTTGCTGGTACCGGTCACGTCGACCTCGGTGCCCGCGGCGAACACCTCGGCGGTGATCTCCTGGCCCACCTCGTAGGTGTCGGCGTCGGTGGTCCGCAGCTCGGCGAGGAACCGGCGCGGGGTCACACCCGCCTTGTCGAAGTGGCCGGTGCGCGGCTTGTTGACCCGGCGCGGGTCGACGGCGCCGAACGCCAGCTGCACGGCCGCGTAGCCGTCCTTGTCCTGGGTACGAACCTGGGTCACCACGTTCGGCCCGGCCTTGACGACGGTCACCGGGACGACCCGGTTCTGCTCGTCGAAGACCTGGGTCATGCCGAGCTTGGTGCCCAGGATGCCCTTCATTTGCCTGTCAGACATGAGTCTCTTATCTCCGCCGCTCGCCCAACGCTTACTGGATGTTGACGTCGACGCTCGCCGGCAGGTCGATGCGCATGAGCGCGTCGACCGTCTTCGGCGTCGGGTCGAGGATGTCGATCAGACGCTTGTGCGTGCGCATCTCGAAGTGCTCGCGCGAGTCCTTGTACTTGTGCGGCGAGCGGATGACGCAGTAAACGTTCTTCTCGGTGGGCAGCGGCACCGGCCCGACAACACGGGCGCCGGTGCGCGTGACCGTCTCCACGATCTTGCGCGCCGAGGTGTCGATCGCCTCGTGGTCGTAGGCCTTGAGCCGGATGCGGATCTTCTGTCCCGCCATGGTGGCTGCTCGTTCCTTGTCGTCTCGTGCCGCTATCTCACAAACCTGGCCCCGGTGTTCCCACCCGAGCCGGGTTTTCGCAGTTCAACGGCCCTGTCCCCGGTCCACGCGGTCGGGCGTGTCGTGCCCGCCGCACAGACGGATCCCGTGGGATCGTCGTCTTGCCTGGTCTTCCTCAACGTGAGGGGGTCGCTCGAGGGCGTTCGCACACCATCGGCGTCCCTTGCCCGCTACCCTCACCCGAAGGAAGAGCTCCACGGACCGTGGCCACTCGCACCAGGGCGGCCGGAACCCCTGTCAGTCGAACCAACAGTGGGATTCGGCCGCCCTAGGACGAGCAACCTGAATAGTGTCGCACACGTGATTTGACGCCCCTGACCCGGGGGTGTATTGGCCCGGGTCAGGGGGCCGAATCACTTGTTGATCTTGGTGACCTGGCCGGCGCCGACGGTACGGCCACCCTCACGGATGGCGAACCGCAGGCCCTCGTCCATCGCGACCGGCTGGATCAGCTGGACCGAGATGTCCGTGTTGTCGCCCGGCATGACCATCTCGGTGCCCTCGGGGAGGGTCACGACGCCGGTCACGTCCGTGGTACGGAAGTAGAACTGCGGGCGGTAGTTGTTGAAGAACGGCGTGTGCCGGCCGCCCTCGTCCTTGGACAGGATGTAGACCCGGCCCTCGAACTCGGTGTGCGGGGTGGTGGTGCCCGGCTTCACGACGACCTGGCCGCGCTCGACGTCCTCGCGCTTGATACCGCGGAGCAGGAGGCCGACGTTGTCGCCCGCCTGGCCCGAGTCGAGCAGCTTGCGGAACATCTCGACACCGGTGACGGTGGTCTTGGTCGACTTCTCGCGGATACCCACGATCTCGACCTCTTCGTTGACGTTGACCTGGCCGCGCTCCACACGACCGGTCACGACGGTGCCGCGGCCGGTGATGGTGAAGACGTCCTCGATCGGCATCAGGAACGGCTTGTCGAGCTCACGCACCGGGTCCGGCACGTTGTCGTCGACGGCGGTCATCAGCTCGAGAACGGCCTCGGCCCACTTCTCGTCGCCCTCGAGAGCCTTCAGGCCCGAGACGCGCACGACCGGCGCGTCGTCGCCGGGGAACTCCTGCGAGGACAGCAGCTCACGGACCTCCAGCTCGACGAGCTCGAGGATCTCCTCGTCGTCGACCATGTCGGCCTTGTTCAGCGCGACCACGATGTAGGGCACGCCGACCTGGCGGGCGAGCAGCACGTGCTCACGGGTCTGCGGCATCGGGCCGTCGGTCGCGGCGACCACCAGGATCGCGCCGTCCATCTGGGCGGCACCGGTGATCATGTTCTTGATGTAGTCCGCGTGACCGGGGGCGTCGACGTGCGCGTAGTGACGCTTCTCGGTCTGGTACTCGACGTGCGAGATGTTGATCGTGATGCCGCGCTGCTTCTCTTCGGGCGCGTTGTCGATCTGGTCGAACGCACGCGACTCGTTCAGCTCGGGGTACTTGTCGTGCAGAACCTTGGTGATCGCCGCGGTCAGAGTGGTCTTACCGTGGTCGACGTGACCAATGGTCCCGATGTTGACGTGCGGCTTGCTCCGCTCGAACTTCGCCTTCGCCACTGGAATGTCCTCCTGGACTGATTTCGCTTTGTGCTCACCGGCCGGCGTGGCTGCCGGCCAGTGCTGTGTTGACGCCGCCTCCGCGGGAGGGAGTACGTCGGCGGTATTTCTCGTCGGTGCTGCGGACGTTCAGGAGTGTTCCTTATGCCCGCGAGCGAGGAGGAACTACTCCCCCGTCGCCTTCGCGATGATTTCCTTCGCGACGTTCGCGGGAACCTCGGCGTAGGAGTCGAACACCATGGAGTAGTTCGCCCGGCCCTGGGTCCGCGACCGGAGGTCGCCGACGTAACCGAACATCTCCGACAGCGGAACCAGTGCCTTCACGACACGGGTACCCGACCGCTCCTCCATGGCCTGGATCTGACCACGGCGGGAGTTGAGGTCACCGATGACGTCACCCATGTAGTCCTCGGGCGTGGTGACCTCGACCGCCATCATCGGCTCCAGAATCACCGGGCCGGCCTTCTTCGCGGCTTCCTTCATCGCCATGGAACCGGCGATCTTGAACGCCATCTCCGAAGAGTCGACCTCGTGGTACGCACCGTCCAGCAAGGTGAACTTCAACCCGACGAGCGGGTAGCCCGCGAGCACGCCGTACTGCATGGCGTCCTGCGCACCGGCGTCCACCGACGGGATGTACTCCCGCGGCACGCGGCCACCGGTGACCTTGTTGTCGAACTCGTAGAGTGCACCGTCGGTGCGCTCGAGCGGCTCCAGCTTCACGATCACCTTCGCGAACTGGCCGGAACCACCGGTCTGCTTCTTGTGGACGTAGTCGAGCTTGTCCACGGTCCTCTTGATGGTCTCGCGGTAGGCCACCTGCGGCTTACCGATGTTCGCCTCGACCTTGTAGTCGGACTTCATCCGGTTGACCAGCACCTCGAGGTGCAGCTCGCCCATGCCCGCGATGATCGTCTGGCCGGTCTCCTCGTCCAGCTTCACCTGGAACGTGGGGTCCTCTTCGGCCAGCTTCTGGATCGCCAGGGAGAGCTTCTCCTGGTCCGCCTTGGTCTTCGGCTCGATCGCGACCCGGATGACCGGCTCGGGGAACGTCATCGACTCGAGGACGATCGGGTTCTGCGGGTCGGCCAGGGTGTCACCGGTGGTGGTGTCCTTCAGGCCGATGACCGCGTAGATGTGACCGACCTGGGCGTCGTCGACCGGGTTCTCCTTGTTGGAGTGCATCTGGAAGATCTTCCCGATGCGCTCCTTGCGCTCCTTGGTCGCGTTGACGACCTGGGCACCGGAGGCGACCTTGCCGGAGTAGACCCGGATGTAGGTCAGCTTGCCGAAGAACGGGTGCGCGGCGATCTTGAACGCCAGCGCCGCGAACGGCTCGTTCACCGACGCCTCGCGGGTGGCCACGGTCTCGCCGTCGGGCAGCAGGCCCTCGACGGCCGGGACGTCCAGCGGCGACGGGAGGTAGTCGATGACCGCGTCGAGCATGGGCTGCACGCCCTTGTTCTTGAACGCGGAACCGGCCAGCACCGGGAACGCCTCGCGGGTGATCACCAGCTTGCGGATGCCGGACTTGATCTCGGTCTCGGTCAGTTCCTCGCCCTCGAGGAACTTCTCCATCAGCGCGTCGTCGGTCTCGGCGACGGTCTCGACCAGCTTCTCGCGGTACTCGGCGGCCTTGTCGGCGAGCTCGGCCGGGATGTCCTCGACCGCGTAGTCCTCGCCCTTCTGCACCTCGCCGCGCCAGACCAGGGCCTTCATCCGGACCAGGTCGATGACGCCCTCGAAGTCGTTCTCCGCGCCGATCGGCAGCTGGATGGCCAGCGGCCGGACGCCGAGGCGCTCCTCGATGGTCTTCAGGGTGTAGTAGAAGTCCGCACCCAGCTTGTCCATCTTGTTGACGAAGCAGATGCGCGGAACCTCGTACTTGTCCGCCTGACGCCAGACCTGCTCGGACTGCGGTTCGACACCTTCCTTGCCGTCGAAGACGGCGACCGCGCCGTCGAGCACCCGCAGGTTGCGCTCCACCTCGACGGTGAAGTCGACGTGCCCGGGGGTGTCGATCAGGTTGATCTGGTGGTCGTCCCAGTAGGTGGTGGTGGCAGCCGAGGTGATGGTGATACCCCGCTTCTGCTCCTCCTCCATCCAGTCCATGGTGGCGGCGCCGTCGTGGACTTCGCCGATCTTGTAGTTGATCCCGGTGTAGAACAGGATCCGCTCGGTGGTGGTCGTCTTACCGGCGTCGATGTGGGCCATGATGCCGATGTTGCGGACCTTGTTCAGGTCGGTCAGCACTTCACGTGCCACGAGAATGTTCCCCTGTCTCAAGCGTGGGGCCCGGCAAGGCTTCCATCGATTGCCGGGCGGTCATCACCAGCGGTAGTGCGCGAAGGCCCGGTTGGACTCGGCCATCTTGTGCGTGTCCTCGCGACGCTTCACGCTGGCACCGAGGCCGTTGGAGGCGTCGAGGAGCTCGTTCTGCAGGCGCTCGATCATGGTCTTCTCACGGCGAGCCTGCGAGAACGACACCAGCCAGCGCAGCGCGAGGGTGGTGGAGCGGCCGGGCTTGACCTCGATCGGCACCTGGTAGGTGGCGCCACCGACGCGGCGGCTCTTCACCTCGATGGTGGGCTTCACGTTGTCGAGCGCGCGCTTCAGCGTGACGACCGGGTCGGTGCCGGTCTTCTCGCGGGCGCCTTCCAGCGCGCCGTAGACGATGCGCTCGGCGAGGGACCGCTTGCCGTCCTTCAGCACCTTGTTCACCAGCTGGGTGACCAGCGGCGAGGCGTAGACGGGGTCGGAGATCAGCGGCCGCTTCGGCGCCGGACCCTTGCGAGGCATTAGCTCTTCTCCTTCTTCGCGCCGTACCGGCTGCGCGCCTGCTTGCGGTTCTTCACACCCTGGGTGTCGAGCGAACCGCGGATGATCTTGTAGCGAACGCCGGGGAGGTCCTTCACACGACCACCGCGCACGAGCACCATCGAGTGCTCCTGCAGGTTGTGGCCCTCACCGGGGATGTAGGCGGTGACCTCGATGCCGCTGGTCAGCTTCACACGCGCGACCTTGCGCAGCGCCGAGTTCGGCTTCTTCGGGGTCGTGGTGTACACGCGAGTGCACACGCCACGCCGCTGCGGGCTCCCCTTGAGGGCCGCGGTCTTCTGCTTGGCAGCCTTGTCCTGGCGGCCCTTGCGGACCAGCTGCTGGATCGTGGGCAATGGACCAGCTTTCTGTCGCGATCTTGCTTACTTCGTGTCTTCACCGGCCCCCGCGGTCGGGCGTGTCGGCCCGCGTCACGGTCTGTCGACCGGTAACTTCCCGGGAGGGATTTTCCGTCGGACCCCGTCCTGCCGGAGCGGGCGACCGGATGCGACACGCGCACCGGTCATGCCGAACGGCACACGGAGCGGCCCGACGCCTGCCGGGCACGGTCTCCAAAGATACCCGGCCGCTTCTCGGGTGGCCGAGGCGGGGGGTCTGAACGGGCAGGAAGCGTCATCCTACCCGTTGTGCACCTCGGTGTGGCGTTGTTCCACACCGTGCGCCGTGCTTCAGTCCTCGTCCGGCTTCGCGTGGTCCGGCCTGCCCGGGTGCGGATCCCGGGAAAGGTCGACCAGCGGGTGCACGCCCGCTCCCTCCGGCGCCGCGTGCCGCCCCCTGCGCTCCTCGGCGGGTTCCGTCTCGGCGGTCCACCCCGCTGTTTCCATAACGCTGTCCTCCTGCTCGCGATTCCCCTTGCCGCCGGGGAACCTACCCATTCCCCGAACGGGTGACGCAGGGGGATCCATTCCCGCATTCGGCACGTCCAAGCCCGCGAACGGGTCACCATGACTTACGTCACGCGGAGCAGCACGGGAGGGGAAGGCATGTCGGCGGAGTTCGATCAGCTGGTCGCCGAGTTCGAACGGTTCCAGTCGAAGATCAGGAACGTGGACGACCGGCTGGCCGGGATCGAGGGGATGCGGGCCGAGCTGAGCGCGCTGGAAGCCACCGTGACCTCCCCCGACCGGGCGGTGACGGTGGTGGCGGGGCCCGGCGGCGCGGTACTCGACGTCCGGTTCACCGAGGAGGCACTCCGGCAGTCGCCACAGGCGCTGTCCGCCGCGCTGATGTCGACGCTGCGCGAGGCCGTGGCCGAGTCGGCCCGGCGGCAGGCGAGCATCGTCGAAGAACACATGGGCGACGACCTCGGCCTCACCGACCAGGTGCTCGAGAGCCAGGCCGAACTGTTCGGCACCAGCGTCGAGGAAATGCGGTCCCGGATGGCGGCGGAGACCGCGGCGGCGCCCGCACCACCGGACGACTTCTCCGAGCAGTCGTTCGTGCGGCGCGCGGAGGAACCGCCGCCCGCGGCCCCGCCCAGTGGTGGTTCCGAGGGCGACACCTTCCTGCGCAAGCTGTTCGACGAGGAGGACCACTGATGCCCGACGGAGCCACCCCCGGCACGGGGTACCAGGTCCAGGTCGACGCGCTGCACAACTACGTCGGCTCGCTGGGGAACTACAAGGACCAGACCGGGAAGATCACCGACATGGTCGGCAACGCCGACGTCGGCGACAAGTCGTGGGGCGTGGTCGGGCTGTTCACCAAGCACGGCTACACCGAGACCCTGCACGAGCTGCGGGACCTGCTGCGCTCGATGAGCGAGGGACTGGCCTCGGCGCAGGCGAAGTTCACCGACGCGGCGAACGTGTACCAGGGCACCGAAGACGACCACAAGGCGGTGTTCGGGCAGATCGAGACGCTGCTGGACGGCCCGCGCGGCGAGAAGCACTGAGAGGGACGTCATGGCAGAAGTCGAGGACGTCGCGGGAAAGATCTCGATCAAGTCCGACGATCCGAACACGGTCGCGGGCATCAACGTCGACAACGCGGTCAAGGCCACCCCGTTCCTCGGGCAGGCCGTCACGGTGGGCAAGGACGCCGGCGCGGTGTTCAAGGCCTTCGGCGCTCCGCACCCCGACGGCGCGGACATCACGCTCGGGCTCACCACGATCGCGACCGACACGACCGGGTTCATCCAGTCGAGCTCGCAGGCCATCGTGGACATCGCGACCGACCCGCTGGGCTGGCTGATCGGCCAGGGGCTCAACTTCCTGATCAGCGCGGTGCAGCCGATCCAGGACGCGATCCACTTCGTCAGCGGCGACGGCCCGGCGCTGGGCATCGCCGCGGAGAACTTCGGCGCGATCGCGAAGGGCCTCCAGGACCTGGCGAAGAACTTCGCCGAGGTCGCCGAGTCCTCGCTCGCGCAGTGGCAGGGCGATGCCGCGACGGCGGCGAAGACGTCGCTCGGCGAGTTCGCGCACGGGGTGGACGGGGTGGCGGCCAAATCCGGCGACCTCGCGCAGATGCTGCAGCTCAGCAGCATGTTGATGACGTTCGTCGAGGAGCTGATCAAGGCCATCCTGACCGAGCTGATCACCTGGCTGGTCATGATCTGGGTCCCGGCGATCGCCGCCGCGATCCCGACCGCGGGCGCGTCGACCGCGGCGGCGGGGACGGCGTCGGAGGTCAAGCTGGCCACGACGTCGGCGAAGACGACGCAGAAGGTGAGCAAGCTGCGCAAGATCCTCCAGGACGTCCTGGAGTGGCTCAAGAAGCTCATGGCGAAGCTGAAGGAAACGCGGTTCGGCAAGGCGCTGATGGAGGGCAAGACCGCGGGCAAGCTCAAGGAAGCCAAGGAGCTGACCAAGGGCCAGGGCGCCATGGAGAAGCTCTTCGGCGAGAAGGGCATGCTCGGCAAGCGTTTCGAGAAGGCGTGGGACAACCCCGCCCTGAACGAGGACGGCGCGATCCGCTACACGCCGTCGCTGCTGAAGAACGGCGCGAAGGAAACGCTGAAGAAGGGCCGCGAAGCCGCGTTCAAGGGTGTGCTCGGCTACGACCCGACGAATCCCGGGGAGAATCCGGCGAAGACGGTCAACGACCACCTCGGCAAGCTGAACAGTCACGTGAAGAACGCCAAGAAGACGAGTGACTACGGTGAGACCGGTACCGAGCAGTCGGACGAAGAGACCAAGAAGGATCTGGACTTCTGACCATGACGGCCGACCTCGCCGGGGTGTTCGAGAGCCCCGTGCTGAACAACGTCCTGGCCGGGGCGTCGATCGCCGCGGTGCTGGCGGTGCTCGCCGTGATCATGCTGGGCCGCAACCGGGGCGCCCGCAAGGCCGCCGTGGAGCACTGGTTCCGCGCCTTCGCGGCCGAGCACGGTGGGACCTTCCACAGTGGACAGAGCGGGGACACGGCGGTGCCCTCGTTCGGCGTGCGGCATCCGGGCGGGCGGCCGCTCGGCGAGTCGAGCGGGCATCCGTGGGTCGAGTTCCGCCATCGCGACCGCGCGGTGATCGGCGCCGATGGCCGCGAGCTCTACCGCGCGCTGTCGGATCACATCGAGAGCCGGGATCAGCACTACGTCCAGGTCTCGGTACCGCCGTCGCCGCTGCTGTGCGTCGGGAAGGTGCTCCCTGCGGAGATCCGTGACCGGTCGACGCGGTTCAAGACCATGGACAAGGCCTTCGACGCGGCGTACGTCGTGTACACGAGTGATGTGGCCGTAGCGGACGAAGTCCTCGACGCGGAGCTGCGCGCGTGGCTGCTTCGCTCTTTGGGTGAGCGGCCGTTCGCGGTCGAAGGCGGCTCGCTGCGCACCTGGGGCGTCGGCCAGCTGAGCAGGCCAACGCTGATCGCCGAGGCGGACTTCCTCCTCGGCCTTGCCGACCGCCTGCCCGCCCGGCTGTGGCGGGCCACCTGAGTGGAGACGAACCGTGATCGCGCTGTGGCTCATGCTCGGCATCGTCGTGATCGTCCTCATCGGACTGGTCGTGGCCCTCGTGAGCCGTAAGAAGGGCCGGGACGACCTGCGCGCGTTCGCGACGTCGCAGGGCGGGCGGTGGCACGACTCCGGCAGCGGCACCCATCCCGGTTTCGGCGTCCGGCCGGACGAGCGGTACACGTTCGCGCTCGAGTTCGGCCGCCAAAGCGTGCCGGTGGTGGCGTTCCAGGGCGTGGACACCGTCGGCGGCGACACCACGGTCTGGCACAAGGTGCGCGTCGGCGCGCCGATGACGCCGAGGCTGTGCCTGTACAAGATCGGGCCCGTCGACCGGCCCGATTCGCCGATGCACCGGATGATGCTCCGCACGTACATCCCCGCCTCGGTGAGCCGCGAGCTGGCCGAGTGGCCGGTGCCGGATCCCGCGCTGCGGCCGCTGATCGCCGTCTACACCGCCGATCCGCGCTTCGCCGACACCGTGCTCACGCCGGCGTTCCTGCACTGGTACGCGGGCGCCGTGCCGCCGCTGTCGCCGGGAATCGACGTCGGCGACGGGGTGGCGTCGAGCCGGATCACCGGGCCGATGTCGATCGCATCGGTCACCCAGGTCACCGACCGGCTCCTCGCCGTGGCCCACGGGATCGCGCGCTGACGCCTACGATTCGTCCATGGCGCGTCGGCGGGCGAGCACACCGCGGGAGTGGGTTGCGAAGCACAACGCCGCGTTGTACGTCGCGGGCGACGGCCGCGCGCCGACGTTCGGCTATTTCCCCAACGCGCGGCAGCGGACGACGTTCGCCCATCTGACGCCCCAGGCCGCGCCGTACGAATACGCCGTCGAGTTGCGGCTGGGTGAGCACGCGGTACTGGCGTTCGAGTACCGGACTTCGGAGGATGCCGCCGGGATCGGGTACATGGTGCAGGTCTGGACTCCCCCGGTGCCCGCGCTGAGCTTCGATACGACGTTGAAGAGCATGCTGACGTCGATCAAGGGGCAGCCGACGGCGTTCCAGTCGGCCGGGACGGTGCCGATCGGGCATCCGGCGTTCGACGCGCGGTTCACGGTGTACTGCGAGCATCCGGACTTCGCGCGGGGCGTGCTCACGCCGCCGGTGCTGGAGCGGCTGCTCGCGGATTCGCGGACGCCGGCGCAGTTCGGGCTGCTCAACTCCGTCGCGCTGGTTTCGGGGCCGCGAGCGCTTTCGCTGGACGACGTGCCCTCGTTGGCCGGGTTCCTCGTCGACTTCGTGCGGACGTTGCCGGGCTACACGTGGCAGTACCGGCGCTGAGCCTCTCCTGGAAAACCGGTGGACGGGCGGGTCAGGATGGCCTGGTGAGTGAACGCTGGACCATCGCCCCGTCGGCCGTCGATCATCCGGACGCCGTCGCGGTGCTGCGGGAGTACATGACCGACATCGCCTCCCGGTACTACGGGCGGCCCGCGACGGACTCGGAGATCGACGTCGCGCTGGTCGAAGACCCGACCGACGACCTCGCGCCGCCGACCGGTGCGCTGCTGCTGGCCCGCGCCGAGGACGGCGCCGTGCTGGGCTGCATCGGCGTCCGGCTGGTGGAGCCGGCCGTCGCCGAGTTGAAGCGGGTGTACGTCCGTGCGTCCGGCCGGGGGCAGGGCGGCGGCGTGCGGCTGGTCGGCGCCGCCGAGGAGGTCGCCAGTGACTTGGGCGCGACGCTGATCCGGCTCGACACCCGCGACGACCTCGTCGAGGCCCGCGCGCTCTACACCCGCTGCGGCTACGCCGAAGTCGCCCCGTTCAACTCCGACAAGTACGCCGAGCACTGGTTCGCGAAACCCCTCCCCACCAGGGCCCCGACGCGCAGTTAGCGGGCTAAACGCAGTCGGCCCGGCCGCTGACCTGCGCCCGGCCGCTCCCCCGGCGCACGCTGCGTTTAGCGGGCTAAACGCAGTCGCCGCCCGACCCTCCCGCCCGGCGGCCAGCTCTCGTCGCCTGCCGCGTCCGCGCCTCCGCTGCACGGCGCCGGGTGCTCTCGCCGCCCGCTGCCTGTCGCCTCCGGGCCTCCCGCCGCACCGCGCCAGGGCCCCGCCGAGCGCGTTTAGCCCGCTAAACGCGCTCGGGGCGCCTGGTCGGCGTCGGAGTGGTCGACGAGGGGCCTGACGTGCAGTTAGCGGGCTAAACGCGGTCGGAGCGGGGCTCAGCCGAGGCGGCTGGCGCAGGTGGTGACCTCACCGGGGGCGGAGTTCTGCGAGGTCACGACGGTGCCGCGGACGGCGATCCGGCACTCGACGGGGCCGTCGGCCTGGCCCATCAGCTGGACGGTCGGCGGCGTGCCGGTGTGCTTCCAGGTCAGTTCCTTCCGCCACGGCAGTGGCACCGCGAGTTCCTGGTGCACGAGCCCGAGGCCGTTCTCGTCGTAGACGACGGTCGCGGTCCCGCTGCCCGCCAGCTCGTAGATGATGCGCCAGTCGTCCGGCACCGGCGTCGAAGTCACCGTCCGGGTGACCGACTGGGGTGTCGGGGCACTCGACGACACCGGCGCGGACGGCGACGGTTCGCCGACCACGGCGACGGCCTCCGCCGGTGGCGGCTCATCACCGCCGCCGAGCAGGATCACCCCGGCCGCACCGGCCGCGACGACGACCGCGGCGACGCCGAGGCGCAGGAACACTTGCTTGTCCACCATCGGAATCTCCTCGACGGCTCGTGCCGTGGCGGGGGGGGGGGGGCCGGTTTGCGTCGGCGGCGGGGCCGGACACGTGGGCTCCCGCGGCCCGCGGCCCGCATGTGGCAGTGGATAACGGCGAGCCCCGGAAC
>NZ_JBHYJW010000004.1:21375-23921 GCF_042741125.1 Amycolatopsis sp. NPDC058986
GCAACACTTGCTCGGCCACCTACCCAACACCCACGAGGGCGCTCGCGGGGGCGGCTCTCGCGTCCCGGGAAGCGAGAGCCGCCGGGGCGCTCAAGAGGGCAGCAGCCTGCCCGGGACACCGTTGAGCGACTGGATCAGGCCGAGCACCGGAACACCGAGCGGCGCGAACGTCCAGATGTTGTTCAGGTTGGTCGTGTCGGGCTCGTCCACGACGGTCACGCCGCCGGGCGCGTCCTGGGCGGACGTGGTGGCCGCCAGCGCCGGCACGGCGGCACCGAGCACGCCGACGCTCGCGAGTGTGGCAATCGCGGCCGCGCGGGCCAGGGTTTTCTTCATCGGTTCCCTCCTTGGGGTGACCTGGGGGTGTGCGGGATCAGGAGATCGGCGTGATGAGGCCGAAGATCGGCGCGAGGAGCTGGGTCGGCGCCTGCACCGCGGGGCCGAGCAGACCGCCCAGGTCGAGGTCCGGCGTCACCCAGATGGGTGTGCCCTCGGCCGGGGCGGCATCGGCCACCCCGCCCGCCACGCCGGTCAACACTGCCGCCGCGGCCAGCGGGAGCAGCACCCTGGCTGCGATTCGCTTCATGGAATTCACCTCCTTGACTTCAATCGATTTCCCCGTTTTCCAGGGGAAGCGGAAATCAGCGGAGAACCGCGCTGATCGGCACAATGGTTCCGTCCGGGACCCATTGGCCCGCGTAATCGCGGTTCATCACCATTCCGATGGCATGCGGTTCATTCGGATACATCGGCATGGCATTGACCTGCGCGGCAGCGAAGATCTGCACATCGCCGTTCGCCGAACGCCATTGGTCGCCGAGCCAGGAACGAAAACCACCCAAGGTCGGGCTCTCCCCGCCGAAGGAATTCCCCACCGCCACCGCGTAACCGACGGCGAGCTGGTCGCGCGGATCGAACCGCAGCGGCAGCGAAGAACTCGCGACCGCATTCACGATCGGACCGTTCAACAGCCAGGGCGCGAGATACAAGCCGTACTGATGTGTCGGCTTCAACCGCTGCGACTCCGCCGCGCGGCTCATCGCCGTGTATCCCCCGGCCCAGCCGGAAACGACGACCAACGCCGTGTCGGCGCCGGGATCTTCCCGCACCGCGAGGCCGGTGCGCGCCGCGGTGTCGCGCACTAGCTTCGCCGCCGCGACACCGCGCGGCGATTCGTCACCGACCAGAGTGATCGCCGAAGGCTTTCGCCCCGCGAGGAACTCCACGAGCTTGACCAGCGAACCACTGTCCTCAGAGGACAGTACGTCGGCAGGGCACGAGGCGAGCACATCGCGTCGTCCGGCGATGACTCCGCCGAGTGCCGCGCTGGCACATTCGGGCGCGTCGGCGTCGGCGATCGAGGGCCCGGCGGCGTCCCCCGCGTCGACGTCGACCCTCGTTTCGGCCGTTCCCTTGCTCACGACCAGTTCGCTGCGTCCCGGCGGGAGTTCGACCTCGGCCCAGCTCCCCTCGGCACCCGGCCGTGCGGCAGCTTTGGTGATCAGCCCGCCCGGCACTCCGGCGGACAGGTCGTCGCCCGCACTGGCCGGGAAGTGCACGAGGTTACGGCCCGGCCGCTGCGGACTGAGCAGCACCGGGATCCGTGCTCCACCGGCTACCGCGTCGGCGATCAGCGGCACCCCGGGGACCGGCAGGGCAGGCGGCTGGGGAATGGCCGCCAGCGCGCTCCAGGCAAGAAAACCCACTGCGACCCCGACCGCGCCGAATCGGTAGACCCGACTGGAATCATTGCCCCCCAGCAAAACTCCGGCAAGAACGGCCACCACGATCGGCAACAGGACGATCGCCAGCAGCGCGACCCCGAAGAGGGTTTCGTACAACCGCCGGTCGAAGCCGAGCCCGGATTGGACGAGTTGCACCGCGCCTGCGACCGCGAGCAGGCCACCGATCGTCAGCGCGAGTGGACCGAGCCGGAAAGCGGTGCCACGCCAGCGATCCGCGGGCACTCCCGCGGACAGGACGGTGACACCGAACCACAACGCGGCGCCCACCACGTAGACCGTGTCGACGGCGAAATCGACACCGGAGCGGCCGAGGGAAGTTTCCAGTACCACCAGGACGATCAACGCGATCGACGCCCACCGGCCGGCGGACGGCCAGCGGATCAGCACGGGGATCACCGCGGCGAGCACGAGATGGACGGCCAGCGCGTACACGTTGAGGTCGACGACGAACGCCGACACCACCGCCGCTACAGCCGAGACACCACCGAGCAAGCCGACGGCGATGAGCAACCGGCGCGGCAACTTGTCCACGAGCGGTCGCAGGACGCCGGTACCGGCGAGGAAAGCAGTACTCAGCAGGAGGACGAGTCTCAGCAGCAGCGCGGCAGTGTCCACTCCGGACGAACCGGTGGCCGGGACGACATGGTGATCCATGGGGACCTTCCGGGTGGAGTGGCCGGGGGGGGGGGGGGGGGCCGCCCCCCCCCCCCCCGGGAGGGGTTTTTTTGTGGGGAGGCCGACCAGGACAGATAGAGTTTGGGGTGTGTTTTGTGTGAGATGCACCGGGGGCGGCCGGATGGG
>NZ_JBHYJW010000004.1:23931-216043 GCF_042741125.1 Amycolatopsis sp. NPDC058986
CGGGGTGGTTTGCGGTGGGGGGGGGCGTGAACCGCCCGCCACGGCACGGTGATCATTTGATGTCCGCGTCCGCGACGACGAACAGTTCGGAGTGCGGTTTGGCGTTGCCGAAGTCCCCGTGCGGCCAGGACTTGCGGTTGAAGTTGATACCGACCTGCCCGGTGAACTCGTCCCGGAACTTCTGGTCGACCGCGACCTTCCCGTCCGGCCCGAGGTTCAGCAGGTTGACCTTGTGGTCACCGTCCAAACCGGACCGGGCGACGAAGTAGTTCGACACCGCGAGGTGCTGCGGCTGGGCGGTTTCGTGGTAGAAACCGTCGGCGCCGAGCGTCCAGTTGTCGTAGGCGCCCCAGTGCGGGCCCGCGCCCGGGGTACCGGGGTTGATCGGCGCCGCGCCGGCGACGGTCGGGAGATCGCCACCACCGCCCTGCTGAGCCTTCTCCTTGGTGTCGATGCGGCCCTTGATGTCCTCGACCCGATCACCGGCATTGACCAGCTTCTCGATGTTGAGGACGTACACGCCACCGGTGGTGCCGGGGTCGTCCGGCCCGAGCGCGCCCTTCTGCCGCCCCTGGATGGCGCGGTAGAGGTACTTGTCGTCCGGACTGGTCTGGATCCAGCCACCGTTGGAACTACCGCCGTTTGAGTCGTTGTTCGGGTAGATCGCCTTGTTCGCGGTGCCGTCGTCGAACACCTCGATCCAGTGCGGCTCCTTCGCGGTGATGTCCGGCGTGTAGAACACCGCGCCGCCCTGCATGGTCTGGGCGAACGCGCCCTTGTGGCCGGGCTGGTTGGTCACCGTGGTCTCCATGACCGCGCGGCTTTCGGCGTGCAACGGGTCCTTCGGATCGGCACGCGGGCCGTCCTGCAGGTAGGACACCGACTTCAGCTTCGGGTGGTTCCGGTCGGCGATGTCCCAGGTGCGCACGGTCGGGCGGCGCAGGTACGGCGAGGGTTGCTTGACCGGGTCGAGAATAATGTTCCTCGGCTCGGCGTAGTCACTGGTGACCAACGTGTTCAGGTCCTCGCGGGCCTGGATTCCGTGCGGGTTCGCGCAGGTCGGCTTGCCCAGCTGCGGCAGGTTGTCGCACAGTTTCTGGTTGTCGCCCTGCGGTGTCGCGGCAGGCGACTCGGAAAGCACCTTGGCGTTCTGGTCGAAGCGGACCACCTCGCCGGGGCTGCCGGCGAAACCGTTGCCGATCTGGGTCGAGCCGTCGGCGTAGGAATGCGGGCCCGGAACGACCGGGCCGCCCATGTACGTGCCATAGGCGGTGCCGTCCTTGAGCACCCAGTACGCGTCCGGCACCGAGCCACCGAGCGTCTGCGTCGGCAAGCTGACACCCTTGAGCTTCAGCTGCGGCAGCGCACCGACGTCGAACGCGTAAGTCGCGGCGGCGAAGAGCGCACCGGCGTAGATGGTGTCTCCCTTGTGCCACACGTATTGCATGTGGTGCGGCTCGTTCTCGACGAGCGGGCCGACGGTGGCGGTGTTGACCACCTTGCCGTAGGTCGGCGAGCCCTGGGTAGCGTCGATCACGGCCAGGAAGTCCGGCCCGGGAAGCGCGTTCTTAACCTTGTTCAGACCACCGCCGAGCGAGCCCGGCAGGTTCTTGACGTCCTTGACCAGTGTGTCGGCGATGTTCTCGTCACCGGCCCAGACCAGCAGCCATTTCTTGGGCGTGCCACCGGAACGCGCCTGCGTGGCGAGATCCTTGGACACCAGGTGGTTCTGCACCCAGTACTGCTTGCCGTCGGCCGCGGTCTTCGCGTCGGTGACGACCTGGACGTCGGCGTAGGCGCTGGTCGCCGAGCCGGTGTAGGTGACCGCCGCGACGGCCAGTGCGGCCGCCATGGCGACGGTCACCACTTTTCGCCTGCGGACCGAGCCGGTCCGGAGCGAGGTGAATCGCATACGTACTCCCTGTTTGTCGAAAAGCGCCACGAAAGGCACATCCCTCCCCCTGTTTCGCGCACGACGAACTGACCGATTGCGGCAGGGGAAGCCGGCGGCACCGCGCGTACGCGTTCACCGGACCGGCGGATCCGGAAATGCTCGCGGTGCGGCGAATAATGAACGGGTCACGGTGAATCGGCACGCACCGGGAAACGGGCGCGCGGATTCAGCGGATCGGCTGCGGAGGAACCGTCAGGAATTCATACAGAGCGCGCTGGCCTGGTGCCGAAGATCCACGTGGCGGCGGCACACCAGGGCGACAGGAGCGGACATGCGCGAAATAGTCGACCCAACCGGTCATCGTGTCAATCTCGTGATCAAAGAATGAGAACTAGCCCGGCTGGGTGAATTTCTCTCTGCACGAAGGTCAGCAACCCTCTGTTGACTAGCCCGAACGAGTGGCGCCTTCTCGGACCATGAGAAGTGCTCCCCTTGGCCGTCTCACAACTGGTCACAACGGCCCTATCCGCGCCCTCACCCCTGGCGGCAGGCGTGATGATTTCGTTACCAAATGCCGGGAACTTGTGGGCTTGCCGGCCGACTTGGCCCCCTCCCGCGACCATCGCGACCCGCCGCCGCACCACCCTCCCGCCAGATCCTTAGCGTTGCTCAGCGCCGCGTTTAGCCCGCTAACTGCGCTTGCCGGGGCCGCGCAGAGTGCGTTTAGCGGGCTAAACGCGCTCGGGGCGGGGCTGGGAGGAGGGTGGAGGGGGCGGCTCGTGGGGTGTCGGGGAATGAAGAAGCGCCCTCGGCCGAAGGGGGCCGAGGGCGCTGGGAGGGGGATGGTGTTAGGCGGTTGGACGGCGGCGTCGGCGGGCGACGAGCACGAAGGCCGCACCGAGCGCCAAGGTGACCAGGCCGAGTGCGCCGAACGCGAGCGCGTCGACGCCGGTGCTGGCCAGGCCGGAGCTGCCGCTCTGACCGCCGCCGGTCCCCTGGCTTCCGGCGGGGGCGGCGTCCGGCGACGTGGGAGTGCCGGGCCGGCCGCAGCTCGCGGGCTGGGCTGGCACGGTCGGCAGCGGCGCGTCACCGGACTCGGCCAGGATCACCACCCGGGCCGGGTGGTCGGCGGGGCCGTAGACGTTGATCGCGGTCGGGTTCTGGTACTTGATCCGCCAGCCCTGCGGAGGCAGGAAGTACAGCTGGTAAGCGGGCCCCGGCACCACGTCGTGGAACTCGAAGTGCCCGTTCGCGTCGGTCGTCTGCTCGCCGGCGATCGGGCAGTCCTGGTCGGAGACCAGCACGACCTTGACCCCGGCGACGCCCTGCTGCGGCTTCCCTTGGTTGTCGAAATTGACGGCCACATCGCCGACGACGGCGGCCTTGGCACCCGGCACCGCCGCCTGGTCATGAGCCTTCGCGTGGTTGTCGATGTCGACCTCGCGATAGCCGAAGTCACAGGAGGCAACGACGTAACCCCGATTGAAGGCGGCCTCGGGCACTGCCTCGGACACGTCGAAGGTACGGGTCTGCCCGGGCGCGATCGTCACGCCGCCCGCCGCGAGGTCTCCCCACCCGGGGCCGCGGCCGTTCAGGATGTAGCCGTCGCCGATGCGGTTGCACGCGGCCACGATGCCGGTGAGCGGGATCGGGCCGGAGTTGGACAGCGTCACCGTGACGTGCGCGAGTTCCCCTGGCTTGTAGCTGCGCTGGGTGAAGGCCATCGACGCCTTCAGCGCGCCGTTCAGCGGCGGTGCCCCTCGGACGAGCAGGTCCTTCGTGTCCGGTCCGATGTGGACGGTTTCGAACGGGATCAGCCAGCCGCCGACCACTTCGCCACCGAGGTAGTAGTCCGCGGCCGGCGCGTCGAAACTGAACTTCCCGTCGGCGTCGCTCGTCGCCGAGTACGTCCCTCCACTGTGGACGTACCGCAGAGTGAGCTTGGCGCCGGCCAGTTGTTCACCGTTGTCGAAGATGCCGTTGCCGTTCCGGTCGCCAAAGACGACGCCAGCCGCATGACCGGGCCCCTTGGTCACCGTGACCTCGGCGTTGAACGTACCGGCACCGAATCCGGTCTCGTCGTACACGAATCCCCGCACGACCGCGGTGGCCTTTTCGAGATCACGAACCTTCCCGGAGACCGGCAGCTCGTAGGTGGCCCCAGGATCGAGGTTCAGTCCCGGCTTGCCCTTGAGCGGACCCCAGCCTGGGTCGTACGGGACCACAAGATCGGTCGGATCGAGGATGTTCTGGGAGACCTGCAGACCAACTGCAGGAGTCTCGCCGATGTTCTTCAGCTTGAAGATGAACCGGACGTCCTCGTCCGTCCGGTACGACGTCTGGGCGAAGATCACCGACGCCTCGACACGGGAACGCTGCGCGGACTCGGCTTTCGGCTGCGGCGCCGCGGGCTGCGAACTCACCGCAGGCGGAGAACTCGGCACGGCCGAAGAACTCGGCGCGCTGGGCTCCGGTGCCGCGGAACTACTCGACGGCGCGGCCGTGGACGGCGGCGCGGTGGAAACAGGTACCGGATCCGCTCCGGCGGGCGCGGCGAACACGCCGGTCAATGCCACCGCCGCGGCGAACGTGGCGAGACAGCTCGCCACCGTCCGCGCGATGGGTCTTTCGCCAGGTAATTTGTTCACGCAGTGTCACCCCTGATTACCCGATGGAAACGCGCAAAGCCCCCGAACCGCGTAGAACCGGATCACCTTAGCGAGATTCGCGAAAAGGTGAATATCCGTTTCCGGTGAACGGTGTACCGCCGTGACATTCCCCGGAAAAGCGAAGAGCCCCCGGCGTGTGCCGGGGGCTCTTCGAAAGGGTGGATCAGCGGAAGTCGCGGCCGAAGTCGTAGTCGTCCAGCGGCACCGCGGCGCCCGGCGAGGAGCCGAACACATCCGGGGTGTAGTAGCCGTCGTCGTAGGACGGGATCGCGTAAGCGGCGACCCGCGCCTCCTCGGTCGGCTGCACCTGGATGTTGCGGTACTTGTTGATCCCGGTACCGGCCGGGATCAGCTTACCGATGATCACGTTCTCCTTGAGGCCGACGAGCTTGTCCGAGCGGCCGTTGATGGCCGCGTCGGTCAGGACGCGCGTGGTCTCCTGGAACGACGCCGCCGACAGCCACGAGTCCGTGGTCAGCGAGGCCTTCGTGATACCCATCAGCACCGGACGGCCCGAAGCGGGCTCGCCACCGTCGTTGACCGCGGCCCGGTTGGTCGCCTCGAACCTGGTCCGCTCGGGCAGCTCGCCCGGCAGGAAGTCCGTGGCACCGGAGTCGATGATCGTCACGCGGCGCAGCATCTGCCGGACGATGACCTCGATGTGCTTGTCGTGGATCGACACACCCTGCGCCCGGTACACCTTCTGGACCTCGTCCACCAGGTGCATCTGCGCCTCGCGCGGCCCCATGACCCGCAGGACCTCGTGCGGATCCGGCGTGCCTTCGAGCAGCTGCTGGCCGACGTTCACGTGGTCGCCGTCGCCCAGCGGGCCGTTCGGGGTGTTCGCGAGCCGCTGCCGCTTGGACAGCTTGTCGAAGACGATCTCCTCGCCCCCGTCGTCCGGGATGAGGGTGATCTTCCAGAACCGCTCGCTCTCCTCGATCCGCACGCGGCCGTCGACGTCGGCGATGGGCGCCTTGCCCTTCGGGACGCGGGCCTCGAACAGCTCCTGGACACGCGGCAGACCGGTCGTGATGTCGTCACCGGCGACACCACCCTGGTGGAACGTACGCATCGTCAGCTGCGTACCCGGCTCACCGATCGACTGGGCGGCGACGATACCCACCGCCTCGCCGACGTCGACGAGCTGACCGGTCGCCATCGAGCGGCCGTAGCAGGTCGCGCAGATACCGACGGCCGACTCGCAGGTCAGCACCGAGCGGACCTTGACCTTCGAGATGCCGCTGCCGAGCAGCTTCTCGATGGCCGGGTCGCCCAGGTCGTCGCCGGCGTTGAGCACGACGTTGCCCTTGGCGTCCACCGCGTCCGTCGCGAGGTTCCGCGCGTACACGCTGGTCTCGACGTGCTGGTCACGCAGGACCTTGCCGTCGCCGATGTCCTCGCCGATCGGCATGTTGATGCCGCGGGTGGTGCCACAGTCGATCTCGCGGACGATGACGTCCTGCGAGACGTCCACCAGACGACGGGTCAGGTAACCCGAGTCGGCGGTACGGAGCGCCGTGTCCGCCAGACCCTTCCGGGCACCGTGCGTCGCGATGAAGTACTCCGCCACCGACAAGCCCTCACGGAAGTTGGCCTTGATCGGGCGCGGGATGTACTCACCCTTCGGGTTCGACACCAGACCACGCATCCCGGCCAGCGACCGGACCTGCGTCATGTTCCCCGCCGCGCCGGACTTCACGATCATGGCGATCGGGTTGTCGTCCGGCAGCGCCGTCTCCATGATCTTGTGGACCTCTTCGGTGGCCTGCGTCCACACCTTGACGAGCTCGTTGTTGCGCTCGGTGTGCGACAGCTGACCACGCTGGTAGCGCTTCTCGACCTGGTCGGCCTTGCCCTCGTACTCGTCGAGGATGGCCTTCTTGCCCTCCGGCACCAGGACGTCGGAGATCGCCACCGTGACGCCGGAACGGGTCGCCCAGTAGAACCCGGCGTCCTTCAGGCGGTCCAGGGTCTGCGCGACCTGGGTCATCGAGTACCGCTCGGCGAGGTCGTTCACGATCGCGGCCTGACGCTTCTTCGGCATCGGCTCGTTGATGAACGGGTAGTCCGCCGGCAGCAGCTCGTTGAACAGCACGCGGCCCAGGGTGGTCTCGGCCAGCCAGGTCTTGCCCGGCTCCCAGCCGTTCTCCGCCAGCCGCGCCTCGTCGGCCTTGGCGGGCTGACGGTCGGTGATGCGGATCTTGATCGGGGCGTGCAGGCTCAGCGCCTTACGGTCGAAGGCCATGATCGCCTCGGCGGGCGAGGAGTACGCCTGACCCGCGCCGTCGGCCTTCTCGTTCAACCGGGTCAGGTGGAACAGGCCGGTGACCATGTCCAGCCGCGGCATGGCGAGCGGACGGCCCGACGCCGGCGACAGGATGTTGTTCGCCGACAGCATCAGGATCCGGGCCTCGGCCTGCGCCTCGGCCGACAGCGGCAGGTGCACCGCCATCTGGTCACCGTCGAAGTCCGCGTTGAACGCCTCACAGACCAGCGGGTGCAGCTGGATGGCCTTGCCCTCGACCAGCTGCGGCTCGAAGGCCTGGATACCGAGGCGGTGCAGGGTCGGCGCACGGTTGAGCATCACCGGGTGGCCGGTGATGACCTCTTCCAGCACGTCCCACACCTGCGGCCGCGAGCGCTCCACCATCCGCTTGGCGGACTTGATGTTCTGCGCGTGGTTCAGGTCGACCAGCCGCTTCATGACGAACGGCTTGAACAGCTCGAGCGCCATGTCCTTCGGCAGACCGCACTGGTGCAGCTTCAGCTGCGGGCCGACGATGATGACCGAACGGCCGGAGTAGTCGACACGCTTGCCGAGCAGGTTCTGGCGGAACCGGCCCTGCTTGCCCTTGAGCAGATCGGACAGCGACTTCAGCGGACGGTTACCGGGACCGGTCACCGGGCGGCCGCGGCGGCCGTTGTCGAACAGCGCGTCGACGGCCTCCTGCAGCATCCGCTTCTCGTTGTTCACGATGATCTCGGGCGCGCCGAGGTCGATGAGCCGCTTCAACCGGTTGTTCCGGTTGATGACCCGGCGGTAGAGGTCGTTCAGGTCGGAGGTGGCGAAACGGCCACCGTCGAGCTGGACCATCGGGCGCAGGTCCGGCGGGATCACCGGGACGGCGTCGAGCACCATGCCGCGCGGGTCGTTGCCGGTGGCCTGGAAGGCCGCGACGACCTTGAGCCGCTTCAGCGCGCGGAGCTTCTTCTGCCCCTTGCCGTTGCGGATGGTGTCGCGCAGGCTCTCGGCCTCGGCGTTGACGTCGAACTCGGTGGCCAGCTTCTGGATGGCCTCCGCGCCCATGCCGCCGGTGAAGTACTCGCCGTAGCGGTCGATCAGCTCGCGGTAGAGCAGCTCGTCGGCGATCAGCTGACGCGGCTCGAGCTTGGTGAAGGTGCTCCAGACCTCGTCGAGACGGTCCAGCTCGCGACCGGCGCGGTCACGGAGCTGGCGCATCTCGCGCTCGCCGCCCTCCTTGACCTTGCGGCGGACGTCGGACTTGGCGCCCTCGGCCTCCAGCTCGGCGAGGTCGGCCTCGAGCTTCTGGGCGCGGGCCTCGATGTCGGCGTCGCGCTTGGTCTCGAGGTTCTTCTTCTCGACGCCGATCTCGTTCTCGAGGGTCGGCAGGTCGTTGTGCCGCAGCTCGGTGTTGACGCCGGTGATGACGTAGGCCGCGAAGTAGATGATCTTCTCGAGGTCCTTGGGCGCCAGGTCGAGCAGGTAGCCCAGGCGCGAGGGAACACCCTTGAAGTACCAGATGTGGGTGACCGGGGCGGCCAGCTCGATGTGGCCCATCCGCTCACGGCGCACCTTGGCACGGGTCACCTCGACGCCGCAGCGCTCGCAGATGATGCCCTTGAAGCGGACCCGCTTGTACTTACCGCAGTAGCACTCCCAGTCCCGGGTCGGGCCGAAGATCTTCTCGCAGAAGAGGCCGTCCTTCTCGGGCTTGAGCGTCCGGTAGTTGATGGTCTCCGGCTTCTTCACCTCGCCGTAGGACCACTGACGGATGTCGTCGGCGGTAGCGAGGCCGATGCGGAGCTCATCGAAGAAGTTGACGTCCAGCACGTCTTTGCATCCCCTTGGGGTTGTTTCGACTAAGAGGGGTCGGCGGTGGGGCGGGGACCTGCGGGAGGCCGGTCCCCGCCCGGCACCGGTCAGTGCACGACGTCGTCCACCGAGGGCGACTCGTTGCGGGACAGGTTGATGCCGAGGTTCGCCGCGGCGCGCTCGAGGTCCTCGTCGTCGGAGTCGCGCATCTCGATGGCCGCGCCGTCGCTGGAGAGCACCTCGACGTTGAGGCACAGCGACTGGAGCTCCTTGAGGAGCACCTTGAACGACTCCGGGATGCCCGGCTCGGGGATGTTCTCCCCCTTGACGATCGCCTCGTACACCTTGACGCGGCCGACCACGTCGTCCGACTTGATCGTCAACAGCTCCTGCAGCGTGTAGGCCGCGCCGTACGCCTGCATCGCCCAGCACTCCATCTCACCGAAGCGCTGGCCACCGAACTGCGCCTTACCACCCAGCGGCTGCTGCGTGATCATCGAGTACGGGCCGGTGGAGCGGGCGTGGATCTTGTCGTCGACCAGGTGGTGCAGCTTCAGGATGTACATGTAGCCGACCGAAACCGGGTACGGGTACGGCTCGCCGGAGCGGCCGTCGAACAGCGTCGCCTTGCCGTTCTCCTTGACCATGCGCTCACCGTCGCGGTTCGGCCTGGTCGCCCCGAGCAGCCCGGTCAGCTCCTCTTCCTTCGCACCGTCGAACACCGGGGTCGCGGTGTTCGTGCCGGGCTCGACGTCGTAGAGCTCCTCGTTGAGGTTCTTCGCCCAGTCCGGGCCGCCCTCGATCTTCCAGCCCTGCGAGGCCAGCCAGCCGAGGTGCAGCTCCAGGATCTGGCCGATGTTCATCCGTCGCGGCACACCGTGGGTGTTCAGGATGATGTCGACCGGGGTGCCGTCCTCCATGAACGGCATGTCCTCGACCGGCAGGATCTTGCCGATGACACCCTTGTTCCCGTGCCGGCCGGCGAGCTTGTCGCCCGGCTGGATCTTGCGCTTCTGGGCCACGTAGACGCGGACCAGCTCGTTGACGCCGGGGGGCAGCTCGTCGTCGTCCTCGCGGGAGAACACCCGGATGCCGATGACCTTGCCGGTCTCGCCGTGCGGCACCTTCAGGGAGGTGTCGCGGACCTCGCGGGCCTTCTCGCCGAAGATCGCGCGGAGCAGGCGCTCCTCCGGGGTCAGCTCGGTCTCGCCCTTCGGCGTGACCTTCCCGACCAGGATGTCGCCGTCGCGGACCTCGGCACCGATACGGATGATGCCGCGCTCGTCGAGGTCGGCCAGGACCTCCTCGGAGACGTTCGGGATGTCCCGGGTGATCTCCTCGGCGCCGAGCTTGGTGTCGCGGGCGTCGATCTCGTGCTCCTCGATGTGGATCGAGGTGAGCACGTCGTCCTGCACCATGCGCTCGGAGAGGATGATCGCGTCCTCGTAGTTGTGGCCCTCCCACGGCATGACCGCCACGAGCAGGTTCTTGCCGAGCGCGACCTCACCGTTCTCGGTGGACGGGCCGTCGGCGATGACCTGGCCCTGCTCGACCCGGTCGCCCTCGTTGACGATCGGGCGGTGGTTGAAGCAGGTGCCGTGGTTCGAGCGGCGGAACTTGTAGAGGCTGTAGCTCTTCCGCGTCCCGTCGTCGTGCATGACCGTGATCAGATCGGCCGACAGCTCCTCGACCACACCCGACTGCTCGGCGACCAGCATGTCGCCGGAGTCGATCGCGGCCCGCAGCTCCACGCCGGTGCCGACGTACGGCGCCTGGCTGCGCAGCAGCGGCACCGCCTGACGCTGCATGTTCGCGCCCATCAGCGCGCGGTTCGCGTCGTCGTGCTCGAGGAACGGGATCATCGCGGTCGCGATCGAGACCATCTGCCGCGGCGAGACGTCCATGTAGTCGACGTCCATCGGGTCGATCAGCTCGACCTCGCCGCCCTTCCGGCGGACCAGGACGCGGTCCTCGAGGAAGTGGCCGTCGTCGTCGATCGGCGCGTTCGCCTGCGCCTTGACGTAGCGGTCTTCCTCGTCCGCGGTCAGGTAGTCGACCTGGTCGGTGACCCGGCCCTCGACGACCTTGCGGTACGGCGTCTCGATGAAGCCGAACGGGTTGACCCGCGCGTAGGAGCACAGCGAGCCGATCAGGCCGATGTTCGGGCCTTCCGGCGTCTCGATCGGGCACATCCGGCCGTAGTGCGACGGGTGGACGTCGCGGACCTCCATGCCGGCGCGCTCACGGGACAGACCACCGGGCCCGAGGGCGTTCAGGCGGCGCTTGTGGGTCAGGCCGTCGATCGGGTTGGTCTGCTGCATGAACTGCGACAGCTGCGAGGTACCGAAGAACTCCTTGATCGCCGCGCCGATCGGGCGGATGTTGATCAGGGTCTGCGGCGTGATCGCCTCGACGTCCTGCGTGGTCATGCGCTCGCGGACGACGCGCTCGGTGCGGGACAGGCCGACGCGGATCTGGTTCTGGATCAGCTCGCCGACGGTGCGGATGCGACGGTTGCCGAAGTGGTCGATGTCGTCGGTCTCGACCGGGATCTCCTCGCCGGTCGACGCGGTCATCTTCTCCTCGCCGGCGTGCAGCCGGACCAGGTACTCGATGATCGTGACGATGTCCTCTTCGGTCAGCGTCCCGGTGCCGTGCGGCGTGTTCAGGCCGAGCTTCTTGTTCAGCTTGTACCGGCCGACCTTGGCCAGGTCGTAGCGCTTCGCCTTGAAGAACAGGTTCTCCAGCAGGGTCTGCGCGCTCTCCTTCGTCGGCGGCTCGCCCGGGCGCAGCTTGCGGTAGATGTCGAGCAGCGCCTCGTCGGTCCCCGCGGTGTGGTCCTTCTCGAGGGTGGCCAGCAGCGTCTCGGAGAAGGAGAAGCGCTCGCGGATCGCCTCGGTCGTCCAGCCGAGCGCCTTCAGCAGCACGGTCACCGGCTGGCGGCGCTTGCGGTCGATGCGGACGCCGACGGTGTCGCGCTTGTCGACGTCGAACTCCAGCCAGGCACCGCGGCTCGGGATGACCCGGACGTCGAACACGTCCTTGTCGGTCGTCTTGTCGACGTTGCGGTTGAAGTACACGCCCGGGGAGCGGACCAGCTGCGACACCACGACACGCTCGGTGCCGTTGATGACGAACGTGCCCTTGTCGGTCATCACCGGGAAGTCGCCGAGGAAGACCGTCTGGCTCTTGATCTCACCCGTGTTGTTGTTGACGAACTCCGCCGTGACGAACAGCGGGGCGGCGTACGTCATGTCCTTGTCCTTGCACTCCTCGATGGAGGCCTTGACCTCGTCGAAGCGCGGGTCGGAGAAGGACAGGGACATGGAACCCGAGAAGTCCTCGATCGGCGAGATCTCGTTGAGGACCTCCTCGAGACCGCCGATCGGGTTTTCCTCGCCAGCCTCGACCCGACGCTCGTACCACGCTTCGTCACCGGTGAACCACTGGAACGACTGGATCTGGACGTCGAGCAGGTTGGGCGTAGTGAGGGGCTCGCGAATCTTTGCGAAGGAGACCCGCTTGGGCGCGCCGGGGATTCCCGTGGACTCCGAGCGAGTTACAGCCGAGGTGGTCGCAGCAGTGGCCTGGTTCGCGGGAGAGACTGCCAAGATGCGTCCTTCCGGGGACAATGAGCGGTGGCAGCCGCCATAGCAACAGCTATCGGTGACTGTCAAGGGTGTGCCGTGTGCCCACTATCCTAACTACCGGCTCCGGGCAGCCTGAAAGAGGGCAGCGCAAAGAGACAGTTTAGCCCGGACGTCGCTGCCTGTCCAGGGGGCTCTCCAGACGGGGCCCAGCCCACACCGCAACGCCTTCAGGCATGCCTCCCAGCGTGCCGGTCGTCCCTCCCGCAAGGGCTTCCGGTGTCGCTGTCGGAAGTAAGCGTGAACCCACCGGGGCCCGGAGTCAAGATGCCACGCCATGGTCCCGCCGGTTGGCGCAGCGTGGGAGAGGGCCAGCGGAGCGTGAGCGGCCCAATATCATCCTGGTTACCGGCCGGTAGCGCCACCTCGGGCACTCTACCTGGGGTTTCGTGCCCCCGGGAAGTATGTCGAAGCCCACTCGACCGACGCGGCGCCGGAGATGCCCGGCAGGGAATTTCTCCGCTCTCGCGGCACATCGAGGTTCCTCCGGGCCCGGGTTCCGGGGCCCGTGGAAGCCGCCGGATGCGCTGAAGGACGCCCTCGGTGCGTTGGCCGCGGCGAAGGGGCCCTTCGGCACTCCTGACGCGACGAGGGCGTCCCTCGGTGCTTCGAGCGCATCGAAGGCGTCCCTCGGCACTCCGCGACCGCCGGACACGGACGGCACCGGCGCCGTAGGGTTCCGCCGTGACCGAATCCACCGTCCTGAGCGACACCAGGGCCGCCTACGACGCCGTCGCGTCCCTCTACGCCGAGACGTTCAGCAACGTGCTCGAGACCTTGCCGATGGAACGCGCGATGCTGGCCGCGTTCGCGGAGCTCGTACGGGCCCACGACGCCGGGCCGGTGGCCGACCTCGGCTGCGGCCCCGGCCACGTGACCGCCCACCTGCACACACTCGGGCTGACCGCCTTCGGCGTCGACCTGTCCGCGGAAATGATCGCGCTGGCCCGCAGGGCCCATCCGGACCTGCGGTTCGACGAGGGTTCGATGACCGCGCTGGACCTCGCCGACGAGGTGCTCGGCGGGATTCTCGCGTTCTACTCCGTCATTCACACCCCGCCACGGCTCCTGCCCACCGTGTTCACCGAGTTCCACCGGGTGCTGGCACCGGGCGGCCACCTCATGCTCGGCTTCTTCGCCGGGGACGACCCGGTGCCGGAGGAATTCGACCACAAGGTCACGCTCGCCTACCGGTGGTCGCCCGACAGCCTCATGGACCTCCTGCGCCAGTCCGGGTTCGTCGAGGTCTCCCGGATGCTGCGCGAGCCCTACGAGAACGAGCGGCGGTTCCAGCAGGCCCAGCTGCTGGTCCGCAAACCCCCGAAGTCCTGACCGCCCCTCGGCCACCGCAGTCCACAAAGGACAATGCGGTGGCCCCGGGTGCGGGTTACTTGCTTGGCGGCGCCGGGGAGGAAGGCGGCGCGGACTGCTGTGGCGGCTGGGGCGCCTGGTAGGTGTCCATGTCGGTGACCTTCCACTTGTCACCCTGCAGCTGGGCGTTGACGTGCAGCTGCGCGCTGCCCGCGGTGGTCTTCTTCGTGTCCGCCCGCGTCGAGGTCTGGTCGACGAAGAGGATCACCTTCGCCAGATCGCCGTTCAGCATGATCACCGCGCTGCGGGTGACCTTGGCCGTCACGACCATCTTCTGCTGCGGCGCGAGCCGTTTCACCTCGCCCATCAACGCGTTGTACTTCCCGCGGACCTCGTCGTTGGCCAGCAGGTCGTTCGCCGCGTCCTCGGTCTTCTTGATGTTGTTGTAGTCGTAGGAGAACAGCGCCTCGGTCGCCTTCGACATCTGGTCCTTGACCTGCGCGGTCTTCGCGACGTCGAGCAGCGCGGTGTTGCTCGTGGAGTCGGCCGCCTCGTTGCCCTTGAGCACGAAGATCACCGCACCGGCCGTGAACAGCAGCCCGACCACGAACAGGATCCCGGCCACCAGGTAGCCCCAGGGCACGCCCGGCTTCGAGGGTGCGCTCGCCGCGTACGCGGGCTTCCCGGCGGCCTCCGCCTCGGCCTCCTCGACGTCGACCGGCTTGGACCGCCACTCGTCACGGGCCTTCCGCCGCGGGCTCGGCTTCGCGTCCTCGACCGGAAGCTCACTGGTCTCCGGCTCAGCCATTTCCGCCGAAGAAGTCTCCGGCTCGTCGGTTTCCGGAGCGGTGCTCTCCGGCTCACCAGTGATCGGATCGGCCGCGATCCGCGCCGTCTCGGCCTCCGACGACGACGCCGCGTCCGCCTCGGCTGCGGCGTCGGCAGTATCGGCGGAGGCGCTGTCGGACAGCCCGGTCGTCGCGGGGACACCAGCGTCCGGGAACCGCGGCTCCTCGGAGGGCGACGCGGCCGAGGGACGGGGCGTCGGACGAGGCCGCGTCGCCGCGGAGGTCGTCTCCTCTTCGGTGGCGGGCGAGGGCGGAGCGGACGGGCCGGGGGAAGGCTTGCGCAGGCCCGCGACACGCGGCCGGCGGGCCGGCGGGGTCGAGCGGGGCTGACGACGAGAGGGGGGCAAAACAGGCTCCGTTCTGGTGCGGCTACTGACCGGCGGCGACGAGCGGCACGTTGTCGATACCGGACAGCTTCCAGTCCTGGCCGACCCTGGTCATCGAGACCTCGAGCCGCAGGGCCTTCGCGCTGGACTTGTCACCCTGGGTGACCTGGGTGCTGATGGCGGCGAGGAAGCTGGCCTTGCCCTGGTGGTCGTCCAGTTCCTCCACACCGATGTCCTGCACGGTCGTGCTGACCTTGGTCTTCGCTTCCGTGAGCGCCTTGCGGTAGGTCGGCTCCAGCTGGGACAGCTGCTTGGCCATCTCGTCGCTGGAGACGGCCTTCTGCTGGTTGAAGAAGTTGTCCAGGTTCTGGTAGTCGACCTCGGTGTAGGCCTTGATCGCGGTGGCACCGGCACGGACGACGGCGTCTCTGGAGCTGGCCAGGCCGGCGTTGTCGCCGGAGGCGACGAGCCACCACCGGACGCCGAACGCGGCCGCCACGATCAGCGCGGCCAGCGCGAACGCCGCCGCGATCACCATCAGCAGCCGCGGGAGCTGCCACCTCCCGGCCGGGGTCGCGGCGGGGACGGCGGTGGCGACCGGTTCGGGCGCGGCGCCGTAGGGGTCGGTCCCGGCGGTCACGTCCGAAGGTTCGTCCACACTCATAACACTCCAGCGTAGGTAGCGGTCATCAAATCGCTGTCAGGCACCCACACCCAGCAGCGAAGCCAGGTTGTTGAGGCTGACACCGGGGCTCCCGACGACGCCCGGCACCTGGGCGTTGCGCTGGTCGGCCAGCTCCTGGTCGGGCCGGTTGGCGTTCGCCTTGATGTCGGCGTCCGACGGCACCACCGGCACCCCGTTGTACGGCGCGTTCTGCGAACCACGCACGTTGATCGGGCTGCCCTTGGGCTCCGCGCAGTACGCGTTCTCGGCCCCCGGCCGCGGCGTCAGGTCCGAACCGGGCCGGTAGTCCTTGTAGGGCAGATAGCCCTTGGTGCACGCGGGCGGGTCGAACAGGTTCAGCACCAGCCCGAGGTGCGCGGTGCCGTCGCCGGGCGCGACACTGCGGGCCGCGCCGACCAGCGCCGGGTAGGTCACGAGGACCTGTTCGACCCCGTCGAGCCGGGTCGAGAGCAGGTTCGACGTCGTGAGCAGGTTCGCCGTCAGCGCGCCCAGCCCCGGGCCGGACTCGGCGAGGACCTGGCTGACCTGGTTGGCCACCTGCGGGGTGATGCCGATGAGCTTGCGCAGATCGCCGTCGGAGTTCTTCAGCGTGCCGGTGAGCTCGTTGAGGCTCTTGCTGAACGACGCCATCGAGCTCGCCTCGGCGTTCTGCGTGTCCAGCACCTTGCCGCCCGCCTGGAGCAGCTGCACGGTCTGCGGCAGGTACTTCTGCGCGGTGGAGGTGAAGCCGCGCGCGGTGTCCATCAGCCGTTGCAGGTCCGGACCGGTGCCGGAGAAGGCGTTGTACGACTCGTCGACGACGGTGCGCAGCGAATCGGTCGGCACCGAGGTCGCGAGCGAGTCGAGGTCGCCGATCAGCTCGTTGGTGCTGACCGGGACCTTCGTCTTCGCCGCCGGGATGACGGTGCCCGAGGCGAGATACGGGCCCTTGTCGGCGGCGGGCTGCAGGTCGACGTACTGCTCGCCGACCGCGGACCGGTTCGCCACGACGGCCTTCAGGTCGCTGGGGATCTGCGGGGCCGACGGGTCGATGTTGAGGTCCGCTTCCAGCCCGGTCTTGGTCAGCCGGAGTTCGCCGACGCGGCCGACGTTGAAGCCGCGGTAGGTCACCTCGGCGTTGCTGAAGATGCCCCCGGACTCGTTGAGTTCGAGCTTCACCGTGTACCCGCTCTGCCCGAACACCTGGCCCAGCCCGGCGAAGCGGATCAGCGCGTACACGATGGCGACGATCGAGATGACCGCGAAGGCCACCAGCTGGATCTTCGTCCTGCGGATCAGCATCAGCCCGCACCTCCCGACAGCAGGCCGAAGATCCCGGCGACGCCCGTCTGCTGCGGCGACGGCTGCCCGCCGCCCGCCGGGGCGGACTGGCTCCCCTGCTCACCGGGGATCGGCAGCGGCGGCGGCTGGTTCGCCGGCGTGCCGGGGACACCACCGGTCAGCCCCGGCACCGGCACCAGGTCCTTCAGCGGGTTCTGCCTGCTGCGGCCCAGGTTGTCCATGATGTCCTTCAGGTTCAGGTCGACCTTCAGGAACAGGTTGAAGTAGTCGCCCTTGACGTCCTCGACGGCCTGATCGCTGAATGGGAACGTCAGCATCAGCTGCAGCGCCTTCGGCAGGTTGGCACCCGCCTCGCCGAGCTTCTGCAGCGTCGGGGTCAGCGCCTTGAGGTCGGCGACGAGGTTCGCCTGGCTCTTGTTCACCGTGTCGGTCGCGACGCCGGAGAGGTTGTTGAGCGCGTTGAGCATGTTCACCAGCTGACCGCGCTGCTGTTCCAGCACGCCGAGCCCCGGCCCGAGGTTGTCGACCGCGCCGACGAGCTTGTCCTTCTGCCCGCGCAACGTGCTCGAAAGCCGGTTCAGCCCGTCGATGGCCCGCGTGATGTTCGCCGACTGGCGGTCCAAATTGGACACCAGCTCGTCGGCGTTGTGCAGCAGCGCCTTGATCTCCGGTTCCCGTCCGGCCGTGACGTTGGTGAGCTCCTTGGTGATGGTGTTCAGCTGCGCCACCCCACCGCCGTTGAGAAGCATCGACAACGCGCCGAGGACCTCTTCGACCTCGACGTCGCGGCCGGTGCGCTCCAGCGGGATCGTCGCGCCGTCGGCGAGCTTCCCGGTCGCGCCCTCGCCGGGCGAGGAGAGCGACACGTACTTCTCGCCGAGCAGGCTCGACTGGCGGACGCCCGCCATCGCGTTCGCCGGCAGCTTGACGTCGCCGTTGACCTTCACGGTGACCTGGGCGTGCCAGCCGTCCGGCGTCAGCCCGATCGACTCGACCCGCCCCACCGGCACGTCGTTGACCTTCACCCCGGACTGCGGGACGAGGTCGAGGACGTCACGGAAGTCGATCTTGACCGTGTATGGGTGGTTGCCGACGTCGGCGCCACCGGGCAGCGGCAGGTCGTAGATGCCGTTGAACGCGCAGCCGCTCAGCGTCAGCGCGGAGACGGTGGCGAGGACACCAGCGGTCAAAAGGCGAGAGCGTCGCATCACTTGCCCCCCGGGGAACCGTAGAGCTGCCCGGCGATCGGGAGCGGCAGCGGCGGGAGCTGGCCGTTCTGCAGCGAGTGGATCACCTGGGCGATCGAGGGCAACGGCACGAGGCCGTCGACCACCCCGGCGATCGACTTGCACGCGTCACCGAGCGCGTCCAGCGCGGCGGGCGTCTGCTTGAGCAGGTTGCACACCATCACCAGCGGCGGCTGGGTCAGCTCGTTGAGCAGCGGCCGCGCGTCGAGCGTGCCCGAGGAGCCGTTGTAGGTGTTGACCAGGTTGGACAGGCCGAGCGGCGCGACGTCGAGGGTCTCGGCGAGCGCGCTGCGCTGGTCCACCAGCACCTTGGTCACGCTCGCCAGTTTGTCCACATTGGACTTGACCCGGCCGCGGTTCTGCTCGATGAACGCCTGTACCGAGGTCAGCGTGGTGCCGAGCTGGCGGACCGTGGCGGCGAGATTGTCCTTCTCCCCCGCCAGGTAGCCGCTGACGTCGGCCAGCTGCCGCTCGAACTGGCGGACCTGGCCGTCGCTGTTGACCAGTGTCTGCGAGAACTGGCCGAGGTTCTCGACGGTCTTGAACAGGTCGCCGGAGTTGCCCTGCAGCGTCCCGGCGGCCTGGCCGAGCTTGGTGATCGTGTCGTGCAGCGCCTGGCCGTTGCCGTCGACGTTCTTCGCCGCGGTGTCCAGCAGGTTCGACAGCGACCCGGTCTTGTTCGCGCCGTTCGGGCCGAGCGACTTGCTGACCTTGGACAGACTCGCGGCGAGCTGGTCGACTTCCAGGGGGACCTCGGTGCGGTTGAGCGGGATGACCGTGCCGTCGTTGATGCGCGGGCCGCCGGTGTAGGCCGGGGCGAGCTGGATGTACCGGTCGCTCACCAGCGACGGCGACACGATCAGCGCCTTCGCGTCGGCGGGCACCGGGACCGACCGGTCGTACTGGAGGTCGACCTTGACCTGGTTGCCCATCGGCTGGATCTTCGTCACCGTGCCGACGTCGACGCCGAGCATCTTGACGCTGTTGCCCTCGTAGAGACCGACGGCGCCGGCGAAGTAGGCGGTCAGGTGGTTGCGCCCGGCGTCCTTGAGCGTCCACCACAGCGCGCCGGCCACCACGAGCGCCAGCACGATCGCGACGGTGAAGCCGCGGAGAAGACTCTGTCCGAAGCGGGTGTCACTCATTTCGCGTAGCACCCCTCTTCGTTGATCGGGCCGAACGACGGCAGCACCAGACCACAGATGTAGTTGTCGAACCAGTGCCCGGTGCCGACCGTGTTGGTGAACACCCGGATGAACGGCGCGAACTTCGCGATGCCCTGCGCGAGGGAGTCCTGGTTGCGCTGCAGCATCGAGGTCAGCTGGTCGAGCTGGGTGAGCACCGGGTTGAGCTGCTTGTCGTTGTCGTCGATCAGGCCCTGCAGCTGAGAGGCCAGCTGCTTCGAGCCCGCCAGCAGCGAAGAAATCGCCGCCTCACGCCGGGAGATCTCGTCGAGCAGCTTGTTCCCGTCGCCCAGCAGCTTCTGCACCTCGGCGTCGCGGTCCACCAGCGTCTGCGACACCTGGCGGGTGTTGGCGAGCAGGTTCGACAGCTGCTGATCACGCGAGGCGATGGTGTCCGACAGCCGCGACAGCCCGGTCAGCGCGCCCTTCACGTCCTGCGGGGTGTTGCCGAAGGTCTGCGAGATGGTGTCGAAGCTCTTCGCCAGCTGGTCGGTGTTGATGTTGTCGACCGTGCTGGACAGGCCGCGGAACGCGTCCAGCACGTCGAACGGCGACATCGTCCGGTCCCGCGGGATCGTCGCGGACGGGTTCTGCGTGCCCTGGCCCTGCGGATCCAGCGCGAGGTACTTCTGGCCCAGCACCGTCTTGATCTTGATCGCCGCGTTGGTCTTGTCGCCGATCCAGGCGTCCTTGACCTTGAACGACACCTTGACGTTCGCGCCGTCGAGCTTGATGTCGGACACCTTGCCGACCTTGACACCGGCGATGCGGACGTCGTTGTCCTTCTGCAGCCCCGCGGCCTCGGCGAAATCCGCGCTGTAGGTGGTGCCGCCGCCGATGAGCGGCAGGCTGTCGGAGTTCAGCGCGGCGATGAAGCCGAGCACCAGCACCGCGATTCCGGCGAGGGCGATCGGGACGGGGTTGCGCTTCTGGAACGACTTCATCCCTGGCACCTCGCCCGGTTGGCGGGCAGGAGCGGGACGTTGATCGGCTCGTTGATGAGCGGAGGCAGGGCCACGCTTCCCTTCACTTCACAGGCGTAGAAGTTGAACCAGGACCCGTAGTCCGCGGTGCGCGTCAGCGCGGAGACCTTCTTCGGCAGGAGCTGGAAGAAGTGTTCGAGCAGCGGCTCGTTCTGGTTCAGCTTGTCGGTGAGCGTGCCCAGCGCGGCGATGTCGTCCTTCAGCGGCGCGCGTGCCTCGGACAGCAGCCCGGACGTCGACTGCGCGAGGTTGCCCAGTCCCTCGATCGCGTCCCCGATCGGCTTGCGGTCGGCGGCGAGCCCGGAGACCAGCTGCTGCAGCTTGATGATCAGGTCGTTGAGCTGCGGGGTGTGCGCGTTGACCGTGTCGAGCACCGAGTTGAGGTTGTCGATGACCTCGCCGATCACCTTGTCCTTGTCGGCGATCGTGGTCGCCAGCGACGCGGTGTGCCGCAGCAGGCTCTCCACCGTGCCGCCCTCGCCCTGCAGGACCTGGATGACCTCGTAGGACAGCTTGTTGATGTCGTCCGGGTTCAGCGCGGTGAACAGCGGCTTGAAGCCGTTGAACAGCTCGGTGAGGTCCAGCGCCGGCGTGGTGCGCTCCAGCGGGATGGTGCCGCCCGGCTGCAGCATCCCGCCGCCCACCGGGCCGCCCTGCGACAGCGAGACGTAGCGCTGGCCGACCAGGTTGCGGAACTTGATCTGCGCGGTGACCCCGGCCGGGAGCTTGATGCCGGAGTCGACCTCGAAGTCGACCTGCGCCTGGCGCCGGTCGACGATCTTGACGTCCTTGACCTGGCCGACGCGGACCCCCGCGATGCGGACGTCGTCGTTGGGCAGCAACAGCGTCGCGTCGACGAAGCGGGCCTGATAGGCCTTGGTGCTGGTGTTGTTCATGTTCGCGATGCTCAGCCCGAGCACCGTGGTGAACAGGACCGTGACCACGACGAAGACGACCAGCTTGATCAGCGGCGCGAGCAGTCCCCTCACTGGACCGTCACCTCCGCCCCTCGGTAGAGCGGGCCGACCAGCAGCGAGCTCCAGCCGGGCACCTTCGCGGCGTCCATGCCGACCTGCGGGCCGACGAGCTGGGACAGGAAGTCGTGCTCCGCGGCGGTGTAGGCCGGGTTGCCCGCGGAGGCACCACCGCCGCCCAGCCCGACGGCGTCCGCCTTGAAGTTCGCCGGGTTGAGGCCCTCGCTGACCGAACGCGGCGGCGGGGTCTGGCTCGTGCCGTCCTTGAACGGCCCGTCCGGCGGCTGCTGCGGGAACGGGTCCGGCGGATTCTTGAAGTCGTAGCAGCGCGGGCCGCGCTTGTCCTCGAACCGCGGCTCGTCCTTGCCCGGCTTGTAGGCACCGCGGTTGACGACGATCTCGAGCGTCGCGTGCAGGCCCGGCTTGCCGGTGCCCTTGCCGAGCGCCTGGTCGACCAGCGGCACGATGCCCGCCATCCCGTTGATCACGCACGGGTACTCGGGCGAGTACTTCGCGAGCAGCTCGGCGGTGGGCCGGGCGGTCTTCGCCAGGCTGATCAGGTTCGAGGCGTTGTTCTCCAGGAACGTCTGGAGGTCCATCGAGGCCTGGCCGAGGCTGTTGTACAAAGTGGACAGATTCTGCCGCTGGTCCACGACCGTCCTCGTGGTCGTGCTCAGGTTGTCCAGGCTCTGCACCAGATCCGGCGCCGCGTTGCCGAGGTGCCCGGAGAACTCGGTGAGTGCCTTGAGGTTGTGCTGCAGCTCGGGTTCGTGCGGGTTCAGCTGTCCGATGTAGTCACCCAGCTGGGACAGCGTCTCGCCGAGGTCGTTGCCGCGGCCCTTGAGCGCGGTGGAGATCGCGGTCAGCGTGCTGGACAGCTTCTGCGGCTGGACCGCCTGCAGCACCGGCATCAGGTCACCGAGCGCCTTGCTCAGCTCGACCGCGGTGACCGAGCGGTCCTGCGAAATCGTGTCGCCGCTGGCGATCGTCTTCGACGACGGGGCGTCCGGGATCTCCAGCGACACGTACCGCTCGCCGAACAACGTCTTCGGCAGGAACCGCGCCGAGACGTTCGCCGGGATCAGCTTCGCCGACTCCGGCTTGAGCGCGAGCGTCAGTTCGGCGCCGTCGGTCGTCGCGTCGATCTTCTTGACCGAGCCGACGATCAGCCCGCGCACCTTGACGTCGGACTGCTCGATCAGCTGGTTGCCGACCGTGTCGGCCTTCAGCTTGACCGTGACCACGGACGTGAACGCCTTGTCGTAGAGCGCGATGCTCAGCGCGACGCCGCCGACGAGGACCGCGACCAGCAGCAGACCCAGCAGCCTGCGCCTGATGGTGCTCATCCCGCGATCCTCACCGTGACGTCGGTTCCCCAGATGGCGAAACCGATGAAGAAGTTCATGATCGAAACCGTGACGATGGACAACCGGACCGCCTTGCCGACGGCGACGCCGACACCGGCCGGTCCGCCCGTCGCCCGGTACCCGAAGTAGCAGTGCGACAGGATGATCAAGACGCTGAACAGCAGCACCTTGATGAACGAATACAGCACGTCCTGTGGTGGTAGGAAAAGGTCGAAATAATGGTCGTAGGTTCCCGCTGACTGGTTGTAGATGTAGATAACGACCAAGCGTGACGCGAGATACGAGCTCAGCAGGCCGATGATGTAGAGCGGGATGACCGCGACGAACCCGGCGATGATCCGCGTCGTCACCAGGTACGGCAGGCTCGGCACGCCCATGACCTCGAGCGCGTCGATCTCCTCGGAGATCCGCATCGCGCCCAGCTGCGCTGTGAACCCGGCACCGACCGTCGCGGACAGCGCGAGCCCGGCGACCAGCGGTGCGATCTCGCGGGTGTTGAAGAACGCGGTCAGGAAGCCGGTGAACGCCGAGGTGCCGATCGAGTTCAGCGCCGAGTAGCCCTGGAGACCGACGAGCACACCGGTGAACAGCGTCAGGCCGACCATCACGCCGACCGTGCCGCCGATGACCGCGAGCGAACCGGACCCGAAGCTGACTTCGGCCAGCAGCCGCAGGACTTCCTTGGTGTACCGGCGCAGCGTCCTCGGCGTCCACAGCAGTGCCCTGCCGTAGAACGACATCTGGTCGCCCAGCGAGTCCAGCGTCTGCAAAGGACGGTTGGCGACGCGTTTCGCGCCTTGGAGGAACGTCATGCGCTAGTCCAGCTTTCCGGGCACGATCTGCAGGTAGACCAGCGTGATCACGAAGTTGACGACGAACAGCAGCAGGAACGTGATGACCACCGACTGGTTCACCGCGTCCCCGACGCCCTTCGGCCCACCGGAGGGGTGGAGCCCGCGGTAGCTGGCGACCACCGCGGCGATGAAGCCGAAGATGAGCGCCTTGAGTTCCCCGACCCAGAGGTCGGGCAGCTGGGCCAGCGCGGAGAAGCTCGCCAGGTACGCGCCCGGCGTCCCGCCCTGGAGCACGACGTTGAAGAAGTAGCCGCCGAGGACGCCGATGACGCTGACCATGCCGTTGAGCAGCAGCGCCACCAGCATCATCGCGAGCGTGCGCGGCACGATGAGGCGCTGGACCGCGGAGACGCCCAGCACCTCCATCGCGTCGATCTCCTCGCGGATCGTCCGCGCGCCGATGTCCGCGCAGACAGCGCTTCCGCCCGCACCCGCGACGAGCAGAGCCGTCACCAGCGGGCTCGCCTGCTGCACGGTGGCGAGCACCGAACCGGCGCCGGTGTAGGACTGCGCGCCGAGCTGACGCGCGAGCGAGCCGAACTGCAGCGAGATGACCGCGCCGAACGGGATCGCGACGAGCGCGGTCGGCAGGATCGTCACGCTGGCGATGAACCACGCCTGCTGGATGAACTCACGCAGCTGGAACGGACGCTGGAAAATGCCACGGACGATGTCCAGGCCGAGAGCGAACAGGTTCCCGGTCTGCCGCAGCATGCCGATACCGGGAATCTTCGCCGGTGTTGCGGTCGAGCTCACCCGGACTCCTGATCACCACGCGGACGCATCCGGTGCGAACCCTGTCTCGGCTGACCGGCGTCCCACCCGTTGCCAGGCAGCTGGGCGACCTGGTCGGGGGGCAGCTGGCCCTGATGGTGGCTCGGCATCGAGCCGGTGCCCGTGTCCTGTCCGCGCCTGCCCGCCGGGACCAGCATGTGCGGGCTGACGCCGTAGCGCTGCTGTTCCTCGGGGGACAGCGATTCGATGATGCCCTCCTGCGCGGCGGGCGGAAGCGTGTGCAGGATCTTCATGACCCGGTCCTTGCGGCGCCGCTCGCCGGAGCGGGCGGGCACGCCGGGGCTGACCTGCATCTGCGGCACGACACCGCGGACGTCCTCGTGGTCGAGCGCGCCGTCGGCGTGTCCCGCGGCGGCCTCGGCCTCCTCGCGGGCCATGGTGGCGCTGTCCTTCTCCTCGGACATGCCGATCGGACCGCGCTTGCGGCCGTTGAGGAACTGCTCGACCACCGGCTCGTCACTGGTCAGCAGCACCTCGCGCGGGCCGAACATGACCAGCTCCTTGCGGAAGAGCATGCCCAGGTTGTCCGGCACCGTGCGGGCCAGGTTGATGTTGTGCGTGACGATCAGGAACGTCGCGTCGATCTGCGCGTTCACATCCAGGAACAGCTGCGAGATGTAGGTGGTGCGGACCGGGTCCAGACCGGAGTCCGGCTCGTCGACCAGGATGATCTGCGGGTCCAGCACCAGCGCGCGGGCCAGCCCGGCACGTTTGCGCATACCGCCGGAGATCTCGCCGGGCAGTTTCTTCTCCGCCCCGGCCAAACCGGTCATTTCCAGCTTTTCGAGCACGATCCGGCGGATCTCGGTCTCGGACTTCTTCGTGTGCTCGCGCAGCGGGAAGGCCACGTTGTCGAACAGGTTCATGGACCCGAACAACGCCCCGTCCTGGAACAGCACCCCGAACAGTTTCCGGATCTCGTACAGCTTGTGCTCGGAGCAGGTCACGATGTCGACCCCGTTGATCACACACCGGCCCCGTTCGGGCTTGAGCAGCCCGATCATCGACTTCAGGAAGACCGACTTCCCGGTCCCCGACGGCCCGAGCATCGCCGACACCTCGCCCGGAGGCAGCGTCAACGTGACGTCCCGCCAGATGGCCTGCTTACCGAAGGACTTCGTCAAGCCCTCGATGACCACCTCGGCACCCATCGCACCTCCAGGAGCTGTTCCGCGTCATTGCGCGCCCGCCGCCTCGCGCCACTGGCCGCGAAACCCGCGAACGCGCCTCGATCCCGCGTCAACCAGGTGCAACGAGCTGAGTGCGAACAGGTTACTCACCAGTTTTCTTTTCTGGCCAGCCCCAAGGTCATCGTCATCTCGCCGTGACCCTCGGGACGGCGTCCTCGGCCGTCGCGCAGGACGCACCGTAGTGCACCCACCTCTTCCCCGCAGATCGACAAGGGCCCCGAACTGCGTTTAGCCAGCTAAACGCGGTCCTTAGCTTGCCTAAACGCCGCGTTTAGCCCGCTAACCGCGGTCGCCGGACGCTGCGACGGTGACGGCGGCGTGACGGGCATGCGGTATTCCGGCGGGATCGGATCCGGCGCGGCGGAGGGGATCGCGACATGCGGCACGACGGCACCAAACGGACTAAACAGGCAAACGAGCCGAGTACGCGGCCCGCCGGGCGCGAGCCAGTCGCCGAGGTCCCCCAGCACGGCCCAGCGCTCGGCGATTTCGTCGACACCCCCGTCCACGGCACACCGCTGCCCGGTGACGTCCGCCGCGAAATGGAGCACGCTTTCGACGCCGATCTCTCCCGCGTCCGGCTGGGCGGCGCACCGGAAACGCCGGGGGTCGTGGCCAGCGCGTCCGGCGAGTTCGTGCGGGTCACGTCGTCGCCGGGGCAGCCGCGGGAAGAACGGCGGCTGCTGGCCCACGAACTCGCGCACGTGCTTCAGCAACGGCACGGCGCCGAGCGCTCACCGGGTGATACCGGTTCACTGGAGCGTGAGGCGCACGACGCCGCCGAACTGGTGCTGTCCGGCAGCCGGGCCACGGTACGCGGGGCCGCGCCGCGTCATGCGGTCCAGCACGCCACGCTCGCCGAACGCGTGCAGACCGCCAAGTCCAAGGGGGAGGTGTTCGACGCCCTCCGCGCCGGGAGCGAAGCCGACCGGAAGGACCCGGCGGTACTCACCGCGGTCGAAGCGAAACTCGCCGGCCAGCCGGACGACCTCTGGCTCGCCAGGACGATCATCGCGCACGGTGCCGAACCCCTGTGGGACGCCAAGGACCTCACCGAACGCAGCGACCGGGCACGAAAAGGGAACTGGGCTCCCGAAGCGGGCAACATCGAGGCGGGCCAAGCCGATCCCGACCCGGATCCGAGCCGGGATCGGCAGATCCAGCCCATCAAGATCTACCTCTTCCCCGGCAGGAACCCGGACCAGCGAGTCCTCGTGCTCGGTGGCGTCCATGGTGACGAGCCTGAAGGTCGCGAAGTCGTCGAGAGGCTGCGTACGCGGCTGGCCAAGGAGTCCGCCGCCGGAAACCCACCGGCGTTCACCACGATCCTCGTCCCCGAACTCATCTCCCTGACGCACCGGGAATACGGCTTGCCGGAACGTCCCCAGTCCGGCCGCTACGTGCCGGCCGGGCGGACCAGGAAAGGCGGTGGGGAGCTGGACCCGAACCGGAACTACCCGCTACCCGGCGAGACCTACGCCCAGGCGCGCGAGCGTGGGAAGAGCGGCGGGGCCGAACTGGTGACGCATCCGATCGACCGGGACACCGGGGAAACACAGTTCAACACCCCGACGAGGCCGCCGGAGGACTTCACGAAAACGAAGGACGGCAAGAAGAAGTCGTTCAACACCAGCAGCATCCGCCTGTTGCCGGAAACCAGGGCGCTGATCAAACTGATGGAGCGGTTCAAGCCGACACGAATCGTCAGCGTCCATTCACATTCCCTGACCAGCAAGATCGGGGACGCGCCCGGCGTGTTCGTCGACCCGCGGGGCACCGACCCGAACACCGGCAAGCTCACCGACCCGAAAGCGGCGGCCGCGGACGACGCGCTGACCCAGGAACTGCTCGCCAAGACCCGCTCCCACGCCCGCGACGCCCGGCCGAGCGCCTTCGCCGGGAACGCGCCGCGGAGAACAGAGATCGCGCCGAACGTCCACTACAGCTCCTCGGAACACGCGGAGGGCAATTCGCTGGGCATGTACGGCCCGGTCGCGACGGCGGAGCGACCCGCGGCCACGACGATCACGGTCGAACTCCCGAAGCTGACCGACAAGGCCGAACTGGACAAGCTCGTCGACGCGCACGTCGCCGGTCTCGACGAAGTCATCCTGCGAGAGCCCTGAAAGCTCGGCCGGAACGCGAAGGGGCGGGCGTCCGATGTGGACGCCCGCCCCTTCGGCGGTACTGCAAGGCGCTGACGCGCCCAAGATCACTTGATGGCGATCTTGGCGCCGGCGGCCTCGAGCTTCTCCTTGGCGGCCTCGGCGGCCTCCTTGTCGACCTTCTCCAGGAGGGCCTTGGGGGCGCTCTCGACGAGCTCCTTGGCCTCCTTCAGGCCCAGGCCCGAGACGACCTCGCGGACGACCTTGATGACCTGGATCTTCTTGTCACCGGCAGACTCGAGGACGACGTCGAACTCGTCCTGCTCCTCGGCGGCGGCCGGAGCGGCGGCACCCGGGGCGGCGGCGACGACGGCGGCCGGGGCGGCGGCGGTGACGTCGAAGGTCTCCTCGAACTCCTTCACGAACTCGGACAGCTCAAGAAGGGTGAGCTCCTTGAAGGCGTCGATCAGCTCGGCGGTGCTCAGCTTCGCCATGATGGCTTTCCTCTCTGAAACGAACTAGACGTTCGGGGGTGGGGTGGTTCAGCTCTCGGCGGGTGCTTCGGCTGCGGTACCGGATTCGCGCTGCTTCTCCTCCAGCGCGGCGGCCAGGCGGGCGACCTGGGACGCCGGCGCCTGGAACAGCGCGGCGGCCTGGGACAGCTTCGCCTTGAACGCGCCGGCGGCCTTGGACAGCAGGACCTCGCGGCTGTCGAGGTCGGCGATCTTGCCGATCTCTTCGACGCTGAGGGCGCGGCCGTCCATGTAGCCGCCCTTGATGACAAGCGCGTTGTTTTCCTTCGCGAAGTCGCGAAGCGCCTTCGCGGCGTCGACAGCTTCACCCTTGACGAAGGCGATCGCGGTCGCACCGACGAACAGGTCCTCGAGGCCCTCGATGCCGGCGTCCTCGGCGGCACGCTTGACGAGGGTGTTCTTCGCGACCCGGTACTTGGCGTTGGTGCCGAGAGCGCGGCGCAGCTGGGACAGCTGGGACACGGAGAGGCCGGTGTACTGGGTAACGACAGTGGCCGAGCTGCTGCGGAAGCTCTCCGCGATCTCGGCGACGGCCGCCACCTTGTCGGGCTTCGCCATGGTCGCCTCCTCTCTTGGCTAGTGTTTCCACTGGCCGAAGAGCCCTGAAACGACGAAACGCCCCAGCGCAGCAGACGCGGGGCGTTGACACACGGGCACCTTGCGGCGCCGCGGGGCGAGCCTCGTTCCTCCTGCGCGGGCCGCCCGCCACTGCGGGGCCTTCGTTCCCCGCACCCATCCGGGCGCCGGGAAAACCAGCGGTCTTCGGTAGAACCGTCGACCAGCATACGGCACCCCGCCCCGCCCTCTTCTCCCACCCCACCCCCTCGGGCGCCGTGACCTGCGTTTAGCGGGCTAAACGCGGTCGCCGGGGTGCCCAGGGGGTGGCGGGAGACACGCGGGGAGGCATCATGGTGACGTGGCGGAGCAGCGTGGTGACGGAAAGCCGGAGCACGACCCCGGCACGGACATCGAACCCGCGAGCGCGGCGCAACCGGCGCCCGCCGCTCCCGCGCAGCCACCCGCACCGCAGCTCGATCCGCAGCAGCTGCGTGAGTTCGAGCAGTTCAAGCAGTTCCAGGACTACCTGCGTTTCACCCAGGCCCAGCAGGGCAACCAGCCCGCGCCGACGCCGGAGGGCGGCCTGGTCCCGACGTCGTCGCAGCAGCCCGTTCCGCAGCAGAACTGGCAGCCGCCGGTCCCGGCACCCCAGACCGGCCTGCTGGCGCCCGCCGAACGCCCCCGGCCCCGTCAGGCGCCTCGCTGGCTGAAGCGGCTCGGCGGGAAGGTGCTCGGCTGGGTCCTCGCGTTCGTGCTGCTCGCCATCGCGGCCACCTGGGCCTACCACCAGTTCTTCCCCAGTGACGCCGGGAAGTCGTCCGCGCAGATCGCGGCGGAAGGCGGCGGCACCTACCACTCCAACCACATCTTCTCGACGAACCCGTACGAGGCCGTCCGGTTCGTCTACCACAACATCGCGCAGGGCCGCGTGGACGACGCCTGTGGCCGGTTCAGCTTCGATCCGAGGCAGAACATCGACATCCAGACCAAGTTCGCCCGGGACATGGGACAGCCCGACTGCCAAGCCGCCGTCCGGGCTCTCGCCACGCAGGTGACCAGCAAGAACGACTACGCCGAATCGCTGCCCTCGAGTGTTTCCGAACCGGTTCCGGGGGACACGGTCACGATCGATTCGTGTTCCTACCGCGTGAAGGGCGGTCCGGCGCTGGGCGTCTTCAAGGTGTCCAGGGTCGAGAAGGGCCAGTGGATCATCACCGGCCACTCGCCGGGCCCTGCCGCCTGCCCGGCTCCGCCGTCCAGCGCACCCCCGACCAGCTGACCTGCGTTTAGCGGGCTAAACGCGCTCTCCGGCGGCTGCCCCAGTGCGTTTAGCGGGCTAAACGCGGTGGGCGGGGCGCGTCGGGTGATCGGCGGGGTGGGCGGAGAGGAAGTCCACCAGCGCGGCCGAGAAGGCGGGGTTCATGACCGCGGTCATGTGGTCACCGGGGACCCGGACCAGGCGGGCGCCCGCGATGGCGGCGGCGAGGCGCTCGGGTTCGGCGGCCAGGGGGTCCTGTTCACCGGCGAGCACGAGGGTCGGGACGCCGATCGCGGTCAGGTCCATCGGGACGTTCTTCGCGCCGCGCGCGACGGCGGCCAGCGCGTACCGGTCACCGCCGACGAGGTCGACCAGGGCGCGGAAGGGTGCCGACGCCGCCGGGAGGTCCGATGGGTCATCGGCGAGCATCGCGGCCACGATCTCCTCGGGCCGCACGACCCGGGTGTCGACGCCGCCGAAGTCGACGATCCCGGAGCCGACGCCGCCGGTGGCCAGGCAGCGGACGCGCTGGTCGGACGCGGTCGTGGCCAGCGCGATGATCGCGCCCATCGAGTAGCCGACCAGCGACACCTCGTCGAGACCCAGTTCGTCGAGCAGCGCGGACACGTCCAGCGCCATGGTGTCCTCGGTGTAGCGCTCGGGCTCATGCGGCTTTTCGGACCGGCCGTGACCCCGCGCGTCGAGCGAGATGACGGTGAAGCCTGCCTCGCGCAGCGCTTCGACGACGCCGGGGCCGATCCAGTTCGCGTTCGTGTCGGCTGCGAAGCCGTGCTGTAGCACCACCGGACGCCGATGCCGCCCATCGCCGTCCCACACCGTGTAGTGCAGTCGGAGCCCGTCGAACGTGGCGAAAGTCGGCATGTCTCCATCAGACACGAAGAAAGGGCGGCCCCGCACAAAACGGGGCCGCCCTTTCGCGTGATGTTTGACTCAGCGGCAGGTCAGACCGCCGCGTCCTCGCTGAGCAGGTTGCGCGTGCGCGCCGGGTCGACCGGGATGCCCGGGCCCATCGTCGTCGCGAAGGTGACCTTCTTCAGGTAACGGCCCTTCGCCGAGGACGGCTTGGCACGCAGGATCTCGTCCAGCGCGGCCGCGTAGTTCTCGACCAGCTTCTCGGTGTCGAACGAGGCCTTGCCGATCACCAGGTGCAGGTTGGCCTGCTTGTCGACGCGGAAGTTGATCTTCCCGCCCTTGATGTCCTGCACGGCCTTCGTGACCGCGGGGGTCACGGTGCCGGTCTTCGGGTTCGGCATCAGGCCACGCGGGCCGAGGATGCGGGCGATGCGGCCCACCTTGGCCATCTGGTCCGGCGTCGCGATCGCGGCGTCGAAGTCGAGCCAGCCACCCTGGATGCGCTCGATCAGTTCGTCGGTACCGACCGCGTCGGCGCCGGCGGCTTCGGCCTCGGCGGCCTTGTCACCAACGGCGAAAACGATGACGCGAGCGGTCTTACCGGTGCCGTGCGGCAGGTTCACGGTGCCGCGGACCATCTGGTCGGCCTTACGGGGATCCACACCGAGACGCATCGCGACCTCGACGGTCGCGTCCATCTTGCTCTTGGAGGTCTCCTTGGCCAGCTTCGCCGCCTCGAGCGGCGCGTAGAGCCGCGTCTTGTCGATCAGCTCGGCGGCCTGGCGGTAGGCCTTGCTGTGCTTGGTCATGCTTCTGTCCTTAGCTTCAGTGGATCAGTGTGGTGTCGAGCCAGCACTTGGCTCTCCCACGTGGAGCTGCGAGATGACGTCAGTCGACGACCGTGATGCCCATGGAGCGGGCGGTGCCGGCGATGATCTTCGCGGCCTGGTCGATGTCGTGCGCGTTGAGGTCGGTCTCCTTGGTCTTGGCGATCTCGCGGACCTGGTCCCAGGTGACCTTGGCGACCTTGGTCTTGTGCGGCTCGCCGGAGCCCTTCTCCACGCCCGCGGCCTTCAGCAGCAGCTTCGCGGCCGGCGGCGTCTTCAGCTTGAAGTCGAACGACCGGTCCTCGTACACGGAGATCTCGACCGGGACGACGTCCCCGCGCTGCGACTCGGTCGCGGCGTTGTAGGCCTTGCAGAACTCCATGATGTTCACGCCGTGCTGACCCAGCGCGGGGCCGACCGGCGGCGCGGGGTTGGCCGCACCCGCCTTGATCTGCAGCTTGATGATCGCCGCAAGCTTCTTCTTCTTGGGTGGCATTCCTGTTCCTGTCCTGTACTACGTTCCCCGCGCACCTGCCGTGGGCGCGGGGGCTGCCGGCCGCGTACTGCGGTCGTCAGATCTTGGAGACCTGGGTGAACGACAGCTCGACCGGCGTCTCCCGGCCGAAGATCGACACCAGGACCTTCAGCTTCTGCCCGTCGACGTTGACCTCGGAAATCGTCGCGGGCAGGGTCGCGAACGGGCCGTCCATGACGGTGACGGACTCGCCGACCTCGAAGTCGACCTCGACCGACGAACCGCCGGCGGGCGCCGCGGCCGCGGCCGCCTCGCCCTTGCCCGCCTTGGCCGGGGCTTCCTTCTCGACCTGCGGCGCGAGGAACTTCAGCACGTCGTCGACGGTGAGCGGCGACGGGCGCGAGGTGGCACCGACGAACCCGGTGACACCGGGGGTGTTGCGCACCGCGCTCCACGACTGGTCGTTGAGGTCCATCCGGACCAGGATGTAGCCCGGCAGCACCTTGCGCTGCACCTGCTTGCGCTGGCCGTTCTTGATCTCGGTGACCTCTTCGGTCGGGACCTCGATCTGGAAGATGTAGTCCTCGACGTCCAGGGTCTGGGTGCGGGTCTCGAGGTTGGTCTTCACCTTGTTCTCGTACCCGGCGTAGGAGTGCACGACGTACCACTCGCCCGGCAGCGAGTTCAGCTCCGCGCGCAGCGCCGCGACCGGGTCGTCCGCCTGCTCTTCGGCGGCGGGGGCTTCGTCAGCAGCGGCGGCTTCGTCGACCTCTTCGCTGGCGGCGGGCACGTCGGCGGCCTCGGCGTCCACGGTCTCCTCGTCACCGAGTGCCGCGGCCACCTGCTCGCCGTCAAGCTCGGTCAGGTCCTGACCGGCTGCTGTGCCGTTCTCGGAGGTCACGTTCCGTCCTCTCAGTTGATCGCTTGCCGTGTCCGGGCAGGCTGGCGCGGTCCGCCTCCCGGCGCCGCGCCCGGCCGCTCGCTAGCCGAACACGAGCCCGATGACCTGCTTGAATCCCAGGTCAAGACCGCTCACCAGTGCCACCATGAACACCACGAAGATCAGCACCACCGCGGTGTAGGTGACCATCTGCTTGCGGTTGGGCCAGATGACCTTGCGCAGCTCCGCCCACACCTCGCGGATGAAGCGCATGATCCGGGCGAACAGCGAAGCCTTCTTCGGCTTGCGGTCGCGCTTCGGGGTCGCCTTCCCCTTCGCGTCCGAAGACTTCTCGGACTTCGCGGCGTCGTCGGCCTTCTCCCCGGCCTTGGCAGGCCGGGTCTTGCCATCCGAGCGGGCCTCGGACTTCCCGGACGGACGAGAGGAGGCACGGCGTTCACGCCGGGCAGCGGCGGTGACCGGGCGGGACTGGGCCTCTGGCGCCTTGTCCTGCTCGTTTTCGCCGCTGGCGTCGCTGTCGCTCACGACCACTCCTCCGCTCCACCAGTTCCGTTGCGCAGGGGTGACAGGACTTGAACCTGCAACCTGCGGTTTTGGAGACCGCTGCTCTGCCAATTGAGCTACACCCCTGTGGAACACCGATCACTCGGAGCTCCGGAGGACGCATTCCATCATCCCCACCACCAGGCGGGGTTGACCGTAGTGCGTTCCAAGTCCGGAAGTCTACGGCAAGGCCTCCGGCACCTCGCAACCGCGCCCCTCAACGCTCCCGATCACCGGGGAAACCAGCGGGCGGGCCGTCACCCGGTCGTGTCACGATGACCGCATGACCAGCCCCGCCAACGGCACCCAGCGACACCCCCGCGTGTCCGCGCGCATCGGCGGGATCACCCCGTCGGCGACCCTCGCGGTCGACGCGAAGGCCCGTGAGCTCAAGGCCCTCGGCCGCCCGGTGATCGGCTTCGGCGCCGGTCAGCCCGACTTCCCGACCCCCGCGCACGTCGTCGAGGCCGCCGCCGCGGCGGTGCGCGATCCGGCCAACCACGGCTACACCGGCGCGGCCGGGCTGCCCGAACTGCGCGAGGCCATCGCCGCGAAGACCGCGCGGGACTCGGGGCTCGTCGTCGAACCGGCGCAGACGCTGGTGACCAACGGCGGGAAGCAGGCGGTCTATTCCGCGTTCGCCACCCTGCTCGACCCCGGCGACGAGGTACTCGTCCCCGCGCCGTACTGGACCACCTACCCGGAGTCGATCCGGCTGGCGGGCGGCGTCGCGGTGCCGGTCGTCGCGGACGAGACCACCGGCTACCTCGTGGACGTCGAACAGCTCGAAGCCGCCAGGACACCGCGGACGAAGGTGCTGCTGTTCGTGTCGCCGTCGAACCCGACCGGTGCGGTGTACCCGCGCGAGCAGGTCGAGGCGATCGGGCGCTGGGCGCTCGAGCACGGCCTGTGGGTCGTCACCGACGAGATCTACGAGCACCTGGTCTACGACGGCGCCGAGGCGCACTCGATGCCGGTCGTGGTGCCGGAGCTGGCGGACCGGACGCTGGTGCTGAACGGCGTCGCGAAGACGTACTCGATGACCGGCTGGCGGGTCGGCTGGATGGCGGGCCCTGCCGACGTCATCAAGGCGGCCGCGGGCTACCAGTCGCATCTGTGCGGCAATGTGTCCAATGTGGCCCAGCGCGCGGCACTCGCCGCGGTCGCGGGCCCGCTCGACGTCGTGCACGAGATGCGGGCCGCGTTCGACGCCCGGCGCAAGCGCATCGTCTCGCTGCTTTCGGAGATTCCCGGCGTGGAGATTCCCGTGCCGCAGGGGGCCTTCTACGCGTACCCGTCGATGAAGGCATTGCTGGGCAAGGAAATTCGCGGCGCGCAGCCGAAGGACACGGTGGCACTGGCCGATTTGCTGCTGCGCGAGGCCGAGGTCGCCGTGGTGCCCGGCGAGGCGTTCGGCACCCCGGGGTACTTCCGGCTTTCGTACGCGATCGGTGAGGACGCGCTCGTCGAAGGCGTAACCCGCATGGGCGAGATCCTCGCGGAGGCGAGATGAAACTCGGATTGGCCCTGCCGCAGTACGGAAAGCTGGCCGCGCCCGGCTCGGTCGCGAGCTTCGCCTCGGCCGCGGAGTCTCTCGGCTTCGCGTCGTTGTGGGTGGGCGATCGAGTGCTGACCCCGAACAACCCGTCGGACCGTTACCCCGGCGGCACGCCGGAACGGCCGTATCCGCCGGAGTTCACGACGTTCGCGGATCCGTTCGTGACGCTGGCCGCGGCGGCGGGCGCGACCGAAACCGCGCGGCTGGGCACCAGCACGCTCATCGCGCCGGTGTACTCGCCGGTGCTGCTGGCGCGGACCCTGACGACACTGGACCAAGCCAGCGACGGCAGGCTGGACGCCGGTTTCGGCATCGGCTGGATGCGGGACGAGTACGCCGCGACCGGCACCTCGTGGACCGGACGCGGTAAGCAGCTGGACGAACTTCTCGACGTACTGGGGGAAATCTGGTCCGGCGCGCCGGGCGGGCACGCAGGCGCGCGGTGGCGGATTCCGGAGTCCACAGTGGACCTTCGGCCGGTGCAGCGCCCCGGCCCGCCGGTGCTGCTGGGCGGGATGTCGGAGACGGCGCTGCGGCGGATCGGCAGGCGCGCGGACGGCTGGCTGCCCGCGTGGCAGCCGCCCCAGCGGCTCGACGCGCTGTGGGACGTCGCGGTGGCCGCCGCCGAGGAGGCCGGACGCGACCCGGGCGCCTTGCGGCGTGTGCTGCGGCTGAACCCGTCGCCAGGGACGCGGATCGCGAGCGTTTCGGACGCCACCGCGCGGCTGGCCGAGACCCGCGACGCCGGGTACGACGAGGCCTTCGTCGATCTGCACTACCTCGCGCACGACGTCACCCACGCCCTCGAACTCGCCACCGAGCTGCGTGACGCCCTGAAGTGACGTGAAGGCCTCCTTACCGTCCATCCATGCCCCCGCCACCGCCCTCAACGGACGCGCTACGCACGGCGGTATGGATTCAAGCGCTGGTAAGGAGGCCTTCACGGATGGTCGTCAGGCTTCGGCGTCCGCGAGGTCCACCAGCGCGGCGGCCTTCGTCGCGTACTTCCAGTTGCCGAGGTCGCGGATCGTCTTGATCTTCAGTTCCGCGAGCAGTTCGTCGTGCTTCGGAGTCAGGCCTTCCAGCGCCGACGGCGGCGCCTCCAGCAGCTCCTTGATCGACTTGTCCTCCCAAGCCTTGTCGACCAGCTTGTCGAGGTTCAGGCTCATGACTTCCCGCCTTCCGTTGGGCTGTTCGGACCAGTCCACACTGACTGTGACGCATGTCTCACGCAACCGGAGAGCTCCTGTTCGGCGGCCTGCACGTCACCCGGATCGGCGAGGCGCGCGGGCCCGCGGGTCGGTAGAAACGAAGGAGTGGCGAAGAAGAGTGGTGGGGGCGGCTGCCTGGTTCTCGTGATCGTCATCGGGCTGGTGGCGTTCGGGTACTACTACTGGCATCGCGGCTCGTCCACGAGCCCGCCCGCCGGCGCGGAAACCGGCGGCGGCACGGGGCGCTACGTCGCGCTCGGCGACTCGTACACCTCCGCGCCCCGCACCGGGCGGCCCGCCGGGACACCGCCGGGCTGCGACCGCTCGGACAACAACTACCCGCATCTGGTCTCCGCGCGGCTCAAGCCCGCCGAGTTCGCCGACGTCAGCTGCAGCGGTGCCACGACCGCGAACATCACCGGCCCCCAGCAGACCCGCAACGGGACCAACTCGGCGCAACTGGACGCCGTCACCGCCGCGACCACGCTGGTGACGATCGGCATCGGCGGCAACGACGTCGGGTTCGTCGGGCTCGCGAGCCAGTGCTCCACGAACCAGCCGGCCGGCGCGCAGTGCCGGGACCGGTTCACCGCGGGCGGGCGCGACGAACTCGCCGAGCGCATCGAGGCCACCGCGGGCAAGATCGCGTCGGTACTGGGAAAGATCCACGAGAAGGCGCCGAAAGCGCGAGTCATCGTCGTGGGCTACCCCACCGTGCTGCCGGAGGGGGACGGCTGCTGGCCGTCGCTGCCGGTGGGGTCGGGGGACGTCAAGTACCTGCGGGAGTCGCTGGGCAAGTTCGACAGCATGCTCGCCACGCAGGCGAAGGCGCACGGCGCGGGATTCGCCGACACCGCGACGCCCGGCAAGGGCCACGACCTGTGCGCGGCGACGGACAAACGCTGGGTCGAAGGGCTCTTCCCCGCCTCACCCGCCGCCGCGCTGCACCCGAACGCGCGGGGCGAACAGGGCATGGCCGAAGCCGTCGAGGGCCTCTTGAAGCTCCCCTAGAGCTGCTGAAGGGGACTTTCCTCTCACGAGATGCGAGGAAAGTCCCCTTCAGCACGTCTTATGCGACGAACGTCCCCTTCAGCTCGCGCGGACCTTGGCCTGCGGCCTGCCGAGGACGGTCTGGCCGTCGAACCTGGCCACCAGATCGATGCGGGCGATCCCGTCGTCCGAGATCGCGGCCACCTTGCCGGTGAACTCGACAAGCGCGCCCTGCTCGTCGTTGGGGACCACGACGGGCCGGGTGAAACGGGTGCTGAGATCGACGAGGCGGCCGGGGTCGCCGAGCCAGTCGGTGACGACCCGGCCCGCCAGCGCCATGGTCAGCATGCCGTGCGCGATGACGTCCGGGAGCCCGACGTTCTTCGCGAACCTCTCGTTCCAGTGGATGGGGTTGAAGTCCAGCGACGCACCGGCGTAGCGGACGAGCTGGTCCCTGGTGACCCGCACCCGCAGCGGGGGCAGTTCGTCTCCGACGTTCACGCGTCCTCCCCTCGCACGACGAGCTGGGCCCGCGTGGTGCACACCGGCGCGCCCCCGGCGTCGGTGATGTCGGCGCGGAGGTCGATGAAGTCGTTGCCCGCGCGCGCCATGATCTTCTCGATGTGCGTGGTCAGCTCGAGCACGTCGCCCGCGTGGATCGGGCGGGTGTGACCGAAGGACTGGTTGCCGTGGACCATGCGCGAGTAGTCCAGCCCCAGTTCGGGGTCGGTGACGATGGTGTTGATCGCGGCGAGGTTGATGATCGTGACGAACGTCGGCGGCGCGATGACGTCGGGATAGCCGGCGGCGCGCGCGGCTTCGGCGTCCCGGTAGAGCGGGTTCTCGTCGCCGATCGCGTCGGCGAACTCCCGGATTTTCTCCCGGCTCACTTCATACTTGCTGGCGGGCGGATAGCTCCGCCCGCTGAACGACTGATCCAAGGGCACGCGAGGAGGCTACCGGGCTCCGGGAACGACGAAGCCGCCCCGGGGTGTCCGGGACGGCTTCGGCGAAGCTGGATGAGGAACCGCTCGACGTCAGCGGGTCTCTTTGTGAGTCCGGTGCGTACCGCAGTTCGGGCAGAACTTCTTCATCTCCAGGCGATCCGGGTTGTTGCGCCGGTTCTTCTTGGTGATGTAGTTGCGGTGCTTGCACTCCTCGCACGCCAGCGTGATCTTGGGTCGCACGTCGGTGGCAGCCACAGCGTTTCCTTCTCTCTCAGGTCTGGGGGCGTACCCCAGGATTACCGCGTAGCGGTGGCCGGACTTGAACCGGCGACACAGCGATTATGAGCCGCTTGCTCTGCCAACTGAGCTACACCGCCCTACTTGCGCCCGCCCCCGGGGTCCAGGGGCTTGCCCCTGGCGGGGGTCTGGGGGTCCGACCCCCAGAGGACACCGCGAAGCGAGCTACGCTTGCGCTTTCTGCAAGCATAGCCCGCCCACTCGCGAGCCCCTTTACGGAATCGAACCGTAGACCTTCTCCTTACCATGGAGACGCTCTGCCGACTGAGCTAAAGGGGCCTGGCCTCTCGCGAGGACTTGGAAAGATTAGCAAGGGGGTTCACCCCTCTGTGCAACCGGGGTGGCCAAAGTACAAAACCTCAGGTCAGCAGGGTCAGCACTGTCTCCGAGTGCCGCCCCGGTGAGCGGGCCGTCCGCGCCTGCAGCCACGCCTCCAGGCGGTCCTCCGGCAGCGGCCGCGAGATGAGGTAGCCCTGCGCGACGTCACAACCCATCGCTTCGAGCTGGTCGCGGGCGACGTCCTCCTCGACGCCCTCGGCCACGACGGTGAGCCCGAGCGAGTGACCGAGTTCGACGATCGAGCGCACCACGGCGAGGTCGCCGAGGTCGGTGCCCATACCGAGCACGAAGCTCTTGTCGATCTTGACCTGGTCGACCGGGAGCTGCCGCAGGTAGGCCAGCGACGAGTACCCGGTGCCGAAGTCGTCGACCGCGAGCACGATGCCCAGCGAGTGCAGCTCGCGCAGGATCGGCAGCGCCTTCTGCGGGTCCGACATCACCCCGGACTCGGTCAGCTCGAACGTCAGCAGCTCCGGCGGGACGTCGAAGCGTTCCAGCTCACGCGCGACCTTGGCCGGGAAGTCCTCGTCGGCGAGGTTGCGCACCGACAGGTTCACCGCGGCGGAGATCCGCAGGCCCTCGTCGAGCCACTTGCGGACGCGCTTGAGCGAGGCCTCCAGCACGAACGACGTCAGCACGCCGATGAGCCCGGCCGCCTCGATCGCCGGGACGAACTCGTCCGGGCCGAGCCTGCCGAACTCCGGGTGCACCCAGCGCACCAGCGCCTCGACGCCCTGCACCTGACGGTTCGGCAGAGTGATCTTGGGCTGGTAGTGCACGGTGACCTGGCCGTCCTCCAGCGACTGGCGGAACTGCGTGACCAGCTGGAAGCGCCGCAAGAAGATCTGGCCCATGCTCGGCACGTAGCCGCGGACCTCCTCGCCGCCGCGCGTGGCCCGGACCGCGACGTCGGCACGCTGGAGCAGCCCGTCGATGTCCACGGCGTCGCCGTTGTCCTCGGGCGAGGTGGTGGCGTACCCGATCATCGCGTTCGCTTCGACGGAGAGCCGGTCCACCGGATACGGCGCGGAAAGCTCGGCACGCAGCCGTTCCGCCGCCGCGTGGGCGTTCTCGGGCGCGCACCCGACGAGCAGCGCCGCGAAGGACGCGCCCTCCAGCCGCGCGAGCGGGACATCCGGGCCGAGCGCGTCACGGATGCGGCGGCCGGCGGCGATCACCATCCGGTCGGCCCACGCGTAGCCGAGCGCGTCGCTGACCGTCGAGAAGACGTCCAGGTCGATACGCAGCACCACGGCGTTCGCGAACTCCCGCAACGGTTCCTTCGCGACCTGCCGGAAGCCCGGCCGGTTGAGGTGCCCGGTGAGCGGGTCGTGGTACGCGTCGTGCCGCAGTGTCGCGAGCAGGCGGCGGTTGTCGAGCGACGTCGCGAGGTGACTCGCCATCGTGCCCAGCAGCTGGACGTCGTACTTGCCGAAACCACGCCAGCGGGAGAGCCGGTCGTGCGCTTCGACGACGCCGAGGAGCTGGTTCGCGCTGCGCAGCGGGACGACGAGCGCCTCCTGCGCGCCGCGGTCGATCAGCGCGGCACGGACGTCCGGGTTCGCTTCGGTGATCCGGAAGTGCCGGACGTGCGCGCCGGGAAGGCGCAGCAGCGGATCGTCGGCGGCCGGGTCGACCGGTGGCAGGTCGTCACCCGCGACGACCACGCGCATGGCGTCCTTGGGTTCCAGCCGCAGCCGCAGCACCACCCGCCCGGCGGCGAGCTGGTCCTTGATGCGTTCGGCGATCGTGGCCCACTCGCGGACGTCGACGCCGCCGACGAGCTCGTCCGCCCGGCTCGCGGGCCGAGCGGCGGCCTGCTGGCCGGAGCGGGCGACCATCAGGCTGACGTCCGACAGCGCTTCCATGTCGCGTTGTTCGCGCAGCAGGTCGGAATAAGCCCAGTACAGCGCGGTCAGCCCGAGGAAGACGGCGAGCACCAGCGGCCACGCCTTGGGCGTGCTGGAGATGACCAGGTAACCGGAGAGGCCGACCGAGGCGTTGACGAAGCCGACGACGAGGATGCGCCCGGTGAGCCGGATCGCGGTGCTGACCCGCATCCGGCGGCGCAGCACCCGCACCGCGGCGAGCGCGAGCAGCGTGCTGACCAGCGGCGCGGCCAGTGTCCCGGCGAGCGCGGCCACCCACGTCATGTCCACCGAGCCGGTCGCCTGCTTGACCAGGCCCGCGACCGCGAAGGCGCCGGTGATCTCCAGCAGGAACGCGCCCGCGTTGTAGAGGACGCGCCCGGCGACCTTGCGGGCGAGCAGTGTCCCGATGCCCGCGACCAGGTGCGCGGCGAGCACGACCTCGAACGGAGCGATGAAGAAACCGATTACCAGCGGGATTTCAGTGAACGAAATGGTCCAGGAGATGCCGCTCCGGACGTCGACGTTGATGCCGAGCTGCTCGGCGAGCAGGAAGGCGACGGTGAGGACGAGGCCGATCCACCAGAGGTTGACGTTCCCCTTGAACGGCAGCCACGCGCCGACCGCGAAGGCCGCGACGAGGCCGAGGCTGAGCACGACGAAGGTGTAGGCGCGGAAGCGGCGTTCGTCGGTGCGGGCCTCGGAAGAGGACACGGAAGACACTGACGTCCCGGCTCCACCCGTGCCCGCTTTGGCCTGTGCCGAGGCTGGGGCGTGGGCGTTGCTGTCCGGCATCCGACCTTCCTTCCCGGCTGCCCCACCGGTCGTTCATCCGTGACGTCAGGTGTGGACAAGGGCCATACCGTACCCCGTAGGGCGTACCCGTGTCCCTTTCGAGACACTAGGAGATCACCCCAGGGTTAACAATGACCAAGCCGCACTGACCTGCGTGGACCAAGGAGTGAAACATCCGGGGTCGCGTACGAGGTGCCCACTCGCGTCGTTCTCTACGCACATCCGCCCGGGTAGCGCTTGAATGTGCCCCATGCACAGCGACGTGATTGCCTCCGAACACGCGACACGGCTCGCGGCGGTGGATCCCCTGCTCCCCGGTTCGACTCCCTTCGAGACCTCGGAAAACGCCGTGGTGCTGGGCGTCGGGGCCGGTGACTCCGCCGCGGCAGGCCTCGCTTCCCGCGTCCAGGTCGACCGCGACGCCCCGAACGCGCCCTGGCGCGCGCTGACCGAGCACCGGCTCGACCTCCAGCTGGCGGGCCCGCGCCCGGCGGACGCGCTCGACGCGCTGCTCACCCGATGGGATGAACATCTGCGCGCGGTCGCCGAACCGGGCGACACCGAGACCGCGGCGATCGTGCCCCGTGCGAGCCGGGACGCGGCGGGCGCGCGCGAGATGCTGCACCACGGCTTCGCGCCCCTGCGCGTGATCGCGGTGCGGCCCGCCGAGCGGATGACCCCGGCGGGCCCGCGCGGCACGCCGGGCGTCAAGATCCGCCGTGCCGAGCCCGGCGACCTCGAGACCGCCGTCGCGCTGGGGATGGAGCTGCATTCCTACGACGCCCAGTTCGGCACGGTCAACCTCCGCGCGGGTGTCGAGGAGATCCTGGCCAAGGACCTCGCCGAACAGCTGAAACGGCCGGAGCCGCCGTTGTGGATCGCCGAGTTGTACGGCCGTCCGCTCGGCATGGTGAACGTCCAGCACCCCGGCGAGACCGGCTGGATCAGCGGCCGCGTCGCCGCTACCCGCGTCGGCTATCTGTCGTCACTGGCGGTCGCGGAGGCCGCGCGGTCGTCCGGTGTCGGCACCGCGCTGGCGACCCACGCGCACCAGGTTCTCGACGAGGAGGGCGCCGACGTCGTGCTGCTGCACCACGCCGCGGCGAATCCGCGGTCGACGCCGTTCTGGTACGCGCAGGGCTATCGCCCGCTGTGGACGTACTGGCAACGGCGGCCGGCGGTTCGGTGACTACGGCGCGTGGCGGCTTCTCGCAGGCCCCGCGCTCGCTACGCTGAGCACAGGAACGCGCGAGCGAGGGGACCGATAGTGACCGAGCAGGGGGATTCCGCGCCGACCGCGCCGGAGGGCGTCGACACCGAGAAGCCGTCCGCGGCGCGGATCTACGACTGGTATCTCGGGGGCAGCCAGAACTGGGCCGTCGACCGCGAGTTCGGGCGCCGGATGGAACGGCAGTGGCCGTACGTCAAACCGGGTGCCCGGCACAACCGGGAGTTCATGAACCGGGCGGTGCGCAGCGCGCTGGACGGCGGGATCCGGCAGTTCATCGACCTCGGCTCGGGGGTCCCGACAGCCGGGAACGTGCACGAGGTGATCGCGGCCGAACTGCCCGACGACGAGCCGGCGAAAGTGGTCTATGTCGATTACGAGCCGGTGGCGGTGGCACACGCGACGGTCATCCTGGAAGAGGAGGGCGCGACCGACTGGGCCGGGATCGTCCAGGCCGACATGCGCTCCCCGAAGACGGTCCTGCGTGACCCGCGGACGCGGGAACTGATCGACTTCACGCAGCCGGTCTGCCTGATGCTGGTGGCCGTGCTGCATTTCGCCGGGCCGGACGACGACCCCGCCGGGATCGTGCGGACGTACCGGGACGCGCTGCCGCCGGGCAGCAGGCTGGTGATCTCGCACATGAGCGAGGGCGACGGCGAGCCGGGCGAGGCACTGGACGGGCTGCGCTGGCTCGTCGAGCAGTACCGGAACACGAGCAACCCGATGTGGCTGCGGGACCGCGACGAGATCGTCGCGCTGTTCGGGGACTGGACGCTGCTGGAGCCCGGCGTCGTGCACCTTCCCGACTGGCGGCCGGACCGTCAGCTGAACGCCGTCGAGGCCGAGGCGCGGCCCTTCGCGTGGTGCGGCGTGGCCGAAAAGCCCGCCTGACCCACCTCTCCCTTCCCCTCCACACCTCCGATGTCCACCCCGCCCCCTCCCGCGACCAAGCGCGTTTAGCGGGCTAAACGCACTCGGGTGCCCCCTCGGCGAGCGCGTTTAGCGGGCTAAACGCGCTCGGAGGCGGGCAGGGGGCTAGGAGGGGGTCGGATGTTTGGGGTGGGCGGGGGTGATCGCTGCGGGCGAACACTCCAGTGGAAACAAACCGGTCGATCGGAGAGTTGAGCTAGGCAGACTCAACTAACCGAGGAGTGCACATGACCGACACCCGCCTCCTGCCCGTGCTCCCGCTGGACGACGACGTCGTGCTGCCGGGCATGGTGGTCCCGCTCGACCTGACCGACAGCGAGACCCGGGCCGCGGTGGAGTCCGCCCAGGCCAAGACGCCGGCGCAGGCGTCCTTCCCCGGCATCCGCTCCGCCGCGGCGGCGAAGGCCGAGGTCCTGATCGTCCCCCGCGTCCACGGCGAGTACGCCGAGGTAGGCACCGTCGCGACCGTCGAACGCGTCGGCCGCGTCCCCGGCGGCAAGGCCGCGGTCCTGCTACGCGGCACCCACCGCGCCGCCGTCGGCCGCATCGCCGACGGCCCGGGCGCCGCCCGCTGGGTCCACGCCGACGACGCCCCCGAGGTCACCGACGACCGCACGGCCCAGCTCGCCACCGAGTACAAGGCCGTCGTCATCTCCGTGCTGCAACAGCGTGGCGGCTGGCAGCTGATCGACGCCGTCCAGCAGGTCGAGGAGCCCTCCGCGGTCGCCGACCTGTCCGGCAACGCGCCGTACCTCAAGACCGAGCAGAAGCTCGAGCTGCTCACTACGCTCGACGTCTCGACGCGCCTGGAGAAGGCGCTCGAATGGAGCCGCGAGTACCTCGCCGAGCTGGAGGTCACGGACACGATCCGCAAGGACGTCCAGGAGGGCATGGAGAAGCAGCAGAAAGAGTTCCTGCTGCGCCGCCAGCTCGAGGCGATCCGCAAGGAGCTGGGCGAGCTGGACGGATCCGCGGCCGACGACGACTACCGTGCCCGGGTCGAGGCCGCCGAGCTGCCCGAGCACGTCAAGAAGGCCGCACTGTCCGAAGTGGACAAACTGGAGCGGACCTCGGACCAGTCGCCGGAGGGCGGCTGGATCCGGACCTGGCTCGACACGGTGCTGGAACTGCCGTGGAACGAGCGCACCACCGACGTCCACGACATCGCGGGCGCGCGGGCGATCCTCGACGCCGACCACGCGGGGCTCGACGACGTCAAGGAACGCATCATCGAATACCTGGCCGTGCGCAAGCGACGCGCGGAATCGGGCCTCGGGCCGGTCGGCGGGCGGCGATCCGGCGCGGTGCTCGCCCTCGCGGGCCCTCCCGGCGTCGGTAAGACGTCGCTGGGCGAGTCGGTGGCGAAGGCGATGGGCCGCGAGTTCGTCCGCGTCGCGCTCGGCGGCATCCGCGACGAGGCGGAGATCCGCGGGCACCGGCGGACCTACGTCGGCGCGCTGCCCGGCCGGATCGTCCGCGCCATCAAGGAAGCGGGCTCGATGAACCCGGTCGTGCTGCTCGACGAGATCGACAAGGTCGGCGCCGACTACCGCGGCGACCCGACCGCCGCACTGCTGGAAGTGCTCGATCCGGAGCAGAATCACACGTTCCGGGACCACTACCTCGAGGTCGAGCTGGACCTGTCGGATGTGGTGTTCCTGGCGACGGCGAACGCGCTGGAGACCATCCCCGGCCCGCTGCTGGACCGCATGGAGCTGGTCACGCTCGACGGCTACACCGAGCACGAGAAGGTGACCATCGCCCGCGACCACCTGCTCCCCCGCGAGCTGGAACGCGCCGGGCTGGGCGAGGGCGACGTAGTCATCACCGACGAGGCGTTCAGCCGGATCGCCGCCGAGTACACCCGCGAGGCGGGCGTGCGCAACGCGAACCGGACGATCGCGAAGGTGCTGCGCAAGATCACCACCAAGGTCGCGCTCGACGAGGTCACCCTGCCGGTCACGGTGGACGCCGAGGGCCTGGAGACCTACCTCGGCCGGCCACGGCACCTGCCGGAGTCCTCGCTGCCCGCGTCGACCCAGCGGACCGCCACCCCCGGTGTGGCAACAGGTCTGGCGGTGACCGGCGCCGGTGGTGACGTGCTCTACATCGAGGCGTCGCTGGCGGATCCGGAGTCCGGCGCGACCGGGCTGCAGCTCACCGGCCAGCTCGGCGACGTGATGAAGGAGTCGGTGCAGATCGCGCTGTCCTACCTGCGCTCGCACGGTGCGGAGCTGGAGCTGCCGGTCGGCGATCTGAAGGAGCGCGGCATCCACGTCCACGTGCCCGCGGGCGCGGTGCCGAAGGACGGGCCGAGCGCCGGGATCACGATGACGACGGCGTTGGCCTCGCTGCTCTCGGGCCGCGTGGTGCGCGCGGACGTCGCGATGACCGGAGAGGTGTCACTGACCGGGCGGGTGCTGCCCATCGGCGGGGTCAAGCAGAAACTGCTCGCCGCGCACCGGGCCGGGATGAAGACCGTGATCATCCCGCAGCGCAACGAACCGGACCTCGACGACGTGCCCGCCGAGGTGCTCGCCGAGCTGGACGTGCACGCGGTGGCGAACGTCCGCGAGGTGCTCGACCTGGCGCTCGCCCCGGCGTCGGCACCGCTGCCCCAGGCGGCGTAACCGGTTGACCCGAAGGGGACTTTCGGTGCGTGGACGCACTGAAAGTCCCCTTCGGCACGATGCCTCCCGTCGTTCAGGACGGCACGGACTGCCGCGCGGTCATCAGATAGGCCGTGCCGAGCCAGCGCCGCGCGCCGCGGCTCACCGTGGTCTCCGGTGCGTGCCGCCACCCCCTCGCCCACCGGCGCACGAGGCGGTCGAACGGCGGCACCAGCACCGTCACGTCGTAGAACGCGACATCCTTCGGCGACAGTCCGGACTGCCACAGCAACTTCCGCAGCCGGGCCGGGCGGACGGCGTGGATCCCCGTCCTCCGGGCGGCGTGCCGACGATGCGGCGGGACACCGCACCATCGCTCGACGAAACCCGCCACCCGCCGGGCAGGCCAGAACACGCCCCACTCGAACAGCCGGTACGGACTCAGCGGGTTGAGCATCGTCGCGACGAGGAGCCCGCCCGGCCGCAGTACCCGCGCGACCTCCCGCAACGCGTTGCCCGCGTCGACATACTCGAGCACCCCCATCGCGAGGACCACGTCGAAACTGTCGTCGCCGAACGGCATGTCCTCGATGTCCGCCACCGAAAGCCGGACGCCGCCCGCCGGGCCGACGCGTTCGGCGGTGGCCTCGATCATTGCGAACGACTGGTCGCACGCCGTGATGCGAAAATCTCCCGGTCGCTCGTCGAGCAGGTACCGGACCTGCGCACCGGGGCCGCACCCGATGTCGAGCAGCGCCCCACCGGGGCAGTTCTTCAGGGCCTCCCCGACGATGTGCCGCCGCGACCAGTGATAGCGGGCGACGGGGCCCCATCCCTCGAACGACGCCGCGTAGTTCGCCGCCGCGGTCGCGTCCTCGTACTGCACTTTGACCAGGGCTTCCCTCGCCTGCCCCTGGCTGGTCTGCTGTTTCGTCCCGGAAAATGACATACGCACCTCCATGGGAATTCAGCTGTGAGCCGCCCGTGAGATGCACGGGCTTCGATGCTGTCGAGTCGACCAATGCGGGTGTTACGGACTCGACCGCACTATCAACGGCCAATTTCGGTGACACCCGAAAGGTGGAGACAAAGGTGGCCCGAATCGCCGATCCGAGTAGCCCGAACCCGCTGCCGTCACTCAATGACTCACAGCATGAACAGCGTGTTTGCCAGCCCGGTACGGCAAATCGCACACTGAAAACCGACCCATCGAAGACAAATCGGAAATTGATCTGAACAGCCTGACACAAGCCGGGGAAATATGGCAGGCAAATCGGTGAAATTCACCATCATCCCGGCGAGAAGTCCCTTTGAAACGGATCGGTGGATCTAAATACTGGTCGCGAAGACGGACTGGTTGCGGCCGTTGCGCTTCGCGTCGAGAAGCGCGTGGTCGGCGGCGAGGACCAACTGGTCGGCGTCGACGCCGTTGCCGGGGAAGGACGCCAGCCCCATGGAAGTGGTCACGCCGGGAAGGATCTGCGTCACCCCGGACTTGGTGCGGGTGAGCGTGATCGGCGTCCGCGCGAGCCGGAGGCGGATCCGCTCCGCGACGGCGTGCAACTGGTGGTGCCCGATACCGGGCAACACGATCGCCAGCTCGTCCCCGCCCCAGCGCGAGACCAGGTCAGCGCCGCGGACCTCACCGCGCACGGTGTCGGCCACCGCCCGGATCGCCTCGTCACCGGCGGGATGACCGTGGGTGTCGTTGATCTGCTTGAACCGGTCCAGGTCGAGGAAGATCACCCCGACGGTGGTGCCCGCGAGCCGGGCCCGGTCGAGTTCGGCGTTGACGACGTCCGTCCAGAAGGTCGGCGCGGCCAGCCCGGTCTTCGCGTCCGTGCGGGCGGCACGCAGGTACTGCGGCAGCAGCAGGTCCCGGTGGACGGCCAGCACTGCCACCATCGGCGCGGGCAGCGCCCACGGCACTGTCACCAGCAGGGCCGCGACGGTGACGCCGAGGCCGAGGGCCGCGGCGACCACCAGCTGATCGGCGGGGTCGCCCAGTGCCTGCCGGACGGATGTGTCCGAAGTGGACAGTACGATCGCGAACACCACGAGCGCGTAGTTGACCAGCCACCAGACGGCGGCGGCCACGGCGATGACCAGCAGCGACCACGCGCTCTTCGGCAACCGCGGCACCTGGTCGAGGCCCCCGGCGTGCAGCACGGCACTCGCGGCGGCCGAGGCGAGCACGAACGTGGCGGCCGAGTAGGCCTTGCGATGCGCGACCGACGGCCCGTATACGCGCGCCCAGCAGTAGCCGTAGGAAACGACGGTCAGCGCGATGACCAGCGGCAGTGGCACCAGCAACACGGCCGCGAACACCCAGAGCGACTTCAGGTTCGTGTACGGCACACCCTTGCTGGACTGCTCGCGGCGGCGTTCGATGCTCCTGGCGACCTCCAGATGCGCCACCGAACCGCAGACCAGGGCCGCGAACCACCACCAGTGCGTACCGCCGGCCGCGAGCGAGTTCGCCGTGCCCACGGCGATGCCGACGGCAGCCAGGTCGACGACCAGGATCAGCGCGAGCGCCTTCCCCGGCAGCGACCAGAGCTGCCATCCGCCAGGGCCCGATCTGTGTCCGTCCCGATCCGCCTTCACGCTGTATCCCATCCCCCGGTTGCGGTGAGCGACGAAGGAGCATTCACGGTAACCGCATCGTCACCGGCTGTCGATAGCGTCGACTACGAAACCCTCCAATGCACGAACCCTCCGGAAGGCAGTGATCCTCATGAACACGACGTTCCTCGCGAACCAGACCCCGCGCGGCAACGAGTGGACCCGGCTGCACGGGAACGAGTGGACCCGGTTCCAGGGCAACGAGTGGGGCCCCGGCAACGAGTGGGACCGTCGCGGGAACGAGTGGAGCCGCTAGGCCGACTCGCTCTCGGGCCTGCCGAACAGCGAACCGGACAGTGGGGCGCGGCGAGCACGGTCCCACGCCCCACCCGCCGCGGCGGCCGCGATCACGCCCAGCCCGCCGCACACCGCGACGACGGCCGAGGCGGGCAGCTGGGTCGCGGCCAGGCCGGCGAGCGCGATGCCGAGTCCCTGGCTGGTCTGCAACGCGGTCGCGGCCAGTCCGTACGCCTGGCCGCGCCGCGCGTCGGGCACCGCACGCACGAACGCCGCCGACGCCGGGAGGTGGTAGGCGCTGGCCAGGCCCGACACCGCCCACAGCAGCGCGGTCACCACCAGCCCCGGTTCGGCCGCGCAGATCACGAGCGGCGCGCAGGCCGCGATCGCCAGCGGCGTCAACAGCCGTGGTCGCAACGGAGAAGGGAGGCGCCGCACGATCAGCATGCCCACCACCGCTCCGGCGGGACTTGCCGCCAGCAGCACCCCGACCGCCTGCGCCGTGCCGCCGACCTGCGCGACGTACGGGGCGGCCAGGCCCTCCACCGTGATGTAGAGGCCGGCGACGCACGCGAGCCCGATGAGCGCGCGCAGCCGGGGGGTCTCGGCCACCAATCGCGCCCCCGCGGTCAGATCGGCCCACCACCGGCGCGGCGCGGCATCGGACCGCTCCGTGGGTGCGGGCCGAGCGCGTAGCCCCGCGCGAAGCACGACGGCGGACAGCAGGAACGACGCGGCGTCGGCCAGCAACGCCTGCGACGGCCCGAACGCCGCGGTCAGCGTGCCGCCGGTGGCGAACCCGGCGACCTGCGCGAGCTGCACCACGACGTCGATGACCCCCTTGCCGAGCACGTAGTCGTCCTCGGCAGGCAGCACCGCCGCCAGCGTCGCGGCCCGCGCGGCGTTGCCGGGCGCGCCCGCCGCCTGCACCACCACCAGCAGCGACGCGACCACGAGGAGCGGCAGCCCCGGTATCGCCATCACCCCGAGCAGCCCCGCCCGCAGCAGATCGGCGCCGACCAGCACCGCGCGTCGCGGCCACCGATCGGCGAGCCCGGACAGCAACGGCCCGGCCAGCACGTTCGGCACGTACGTCAGCGCATAGGCCGCCGCGGTCCACCCGGCGCTGCGAGTGCGCTCGAACACCAGCACGCTGAGCCCGACCCTGGCGACCTGGTCCCCCGCGACGGAGACCACCACCGCCAGGAACAGCGCACGGAATTCGGCCCTGGCGAACACCCTCCCCGATTTGACCATGCCACCAGTGTCACCATCCGGACACTGTGAGCAACCAATCCGGGAAGACCTCTTCCGCGGAACTTCGGAAAAAAATCTCGGGCGGCGATGTCGAGAACCCGGGAACGGCTCCGTCACAGCGGTGAATGTGGCCACAATGGGCCACACCAGCACCGAGGAGAACGACGATGGCGAAGTACCTGCTGCTCAAGCACTACCGCGGCGCCCCGGCCCCGGCCAACGACGTGCCCATGGAGAAGTGGACGCCGGAGGAGATCTCGGCGCACATGCAGTACATGCGGGACTTCGCGGCCAAGATCGAGAAGACCGGCGAGTTCGTCGACAGCCAGGCGCTCGTCCCCGAGGGCACGTGGGTCCGCTACGACGGCGAGGGACGCTCGCCGGTCACCGACGGTCCGTTCGCCGAGACCAAGGATCTCATCGCCGGCTGGATGATCATCGACGTCGACAGCTACGAACGCGCCGTCGAGCTGGCCGGGGAGCTGTCGGCCGCCCCGGGTGCGGGCGGGAAGCCGATCCACGAGTGGCTCGAGCTGCGTCCGTTCATGACCGAGCATGCCGATTGCATCACGGAGTGACCGACCGAATGGACGAGGCGCTGCTCCGCAGCCTCACGCCGAGCGTCCTCGGGATCCTCTGCCGCCGCGGAGCCGGCTTCGCGGCGGCGGAGGATGCCGTGCAGGATGCCCTGGTCGAGGCGGTCCGCGCCTGGCCAGCCGACGGTGTTCCGGCCAACCCGAAGGGCTGGCTGGTCACCGTGGCCTGGCGCAAGTTCCTCGACACGACCCGGGCGGACACCGCGCGCCGCCGCCGCGAGGACGTCGTCGAGGAGGAGCCCGCACCCGGACCGGCTTCGGCCGTGGACGACACGCTGCAGTTGTACTTCCTGTGCGCCCATCCGTCGCTGACACCGTCGTCCGCGGTCGCTCTCACGCTCCGCGCGGTCGGCGGGCTGACCACCCGCCAGATCGCCCAGGCCTATCTGGTGCCCGAGTCGACCATGGCGCAGCGCATCAGCCGGGCCAAGCGCACCGTCTCCGGCGTGCGGTTCGACCAGCCCGGCGACGTCGCCACCGTGCTGCGCGTCCTCTATCTGGTCTTCAACGAGGGCTACTCCGGTGACGTCGACCTCGCGGCCGAGGCCATCCGGCTCACCCGGCAGCTCGCCGCCGTAGTCGACCTGCGCTTACCCACCCCGCCGGCTGCCGTCCCCCATCCCGAAGTGGCGGGACTGCTCGCCCTCATGCTGCTCCACCACGCCCGGCGCGCCAGCCGGACCGCGCCCGACGGCAGCCTGGTGCCGCTCGCCGAACAGGACCGCAGCCGGTGGGACACCGCGTCGATCGCCGAGGGCGTCGAGATCCTGCAGGCGGCGCTGGCCCTCGACCGGCTGGGCGAATTCCAGGCACAGGCCGCCATCGCGGCACTTCACGCCGACGCGCCCACGGCCGGGGAGACCGACTGGGTGCAGATCGTCGAGTGGTACGACGAACTCGCGCGCCTGACCGACAGCCCGGTCGTCCGGCTCAACCGCGCGGTGGCCGTCGGCGAGGCCGACGGACCGCGCGCCGGGCTGGCGGCGCTCGCGAAACTGGACGACTCCCTCCCCCGCCACACCGCGGTCGCGGCGTACCTCCACGAACGCGACGGCGACCTGGCGACCGCCACACGGCTGTATGCCGAGGCAGCCGAGAAAGCCCCCAACCTCGCCGAGCGCGACTACCTGACGCGTCAGGCGGCCCGCCTCAACATCCACCCGCATCACTGACGCCCCTCGCCGCTCGACATTCGCCACGTCAGACCCGAAGGAGCTTGGCCAATCGCTTGAGCTGTTCCGGGCCACGGGCAATGTAGGCGGCCGGGTAGACCACGAGGAACCACGGGCGGAGGCCGAGATAAGCCCAGTGCGTCATGATGGTCACCGCCACGATGCAGGGAAGTGCGAGGATCGCCAGGAGGGGATTGAGGAAGGTCCAGGCCCTCAGCTCCCTGCGGCTGTCGTACCGATACCAAAACAGGAATCCCACGAACGAGCTGAAGAAGATCACCCCAGTGCTCAGATCGACGAAACCCCCGAGGTTCTCCCCCAACCGGGAACCTCCGTTGGGCGGCGTGCCCGCCGCGAAGAGGTAAACTCGCAGCAGGGTCACGCCGTTCTCCATGAGTGCGAAGCCGATGACCGGAGCGGACACCAGAGCCAGCCATCCGCCGAACGGATGTTCCCGCGCGGTCGTGACAAGCAGCCCGATACTGAAAATCGTCAGCGCCCAGGTCACGTAGATGTAGTTACTGTATGACTGCGACCATGCCCAAGCGCCCATCAGGCTGTATACGACCAGCAGAACGCTCGCGAACCACCAGACCTTCCGCGCGTATTCGGTGCGGCCGAGAATTCTCATCAGCTGCTCGGTCACCCAGTGACCCATGCATTTCGGCTCGCCCTTCGTACGCCGAGTCGCGGGCCGCCCGCACGGCGACTCGCCCGCCACATCCCGCAGTCTGGTGTACGAGCAGGAGAATCCGAGGCCAGTCACGTACGTGCCTCACGGATCTCGCCGGACGGCAACTGCGCCTCCCGCGCGGCCACCACACGTTTGTGCAGCCATTCGATGGCCGCGCGGCGGCTGGCTTTCCAGACCTTCCACCACGCCCCCTCACTGCGCGGAATGGAGAACCATCTCTTGAGCTCCTCCGTCGAGACGCTGTACTTGATCACTTCCCGGAGCACCTTGCGGCGACGGCGGAGGAGGATCCCACCGACGATGTTGCTGAGCAGAACAAACCCGATCAGGGCGACGAGGGTGATCGCCAGCCATTGCGGGAGAAACGAGTGATCCTTCGCCGGGTCCTCGGCGAAGATATGCAGAAGCATACTGGTAAGGCTGACCCCCAGGCCCACGAAATAGCCCGCAATGAGCAGGTAAGACCGCCGCAGCATCCTGCTCAGTGCGTTCCGTTCCGTTTCCGCCCAGCCTGGGTTGTTGATGATCCAGAGCGCCCACTTACTGAATCGGTCCCATTCGCTGGGCAGCAGGTTCCGGTGCAGACCGTCGCAGCTGTTTCGGTCGGACGCCACCAGGATCTCGTGCCAGGAATGACTCAACTCGTCGTAACCGAGTTCGAAGTTCGGGCGTCCTTCCTCCCAGTCCTGGAAGAGCGCGCGATCGAAGGGCAGCCAGTGGTAATAGTTGCCCCGGCCATAGCCTGGCTCTCCCCAGTGCTGCACCAGGGCTTCCCTGCTCGGGGCCCGGTTGACGACGGTTTCGACGCGCATACGATTGAACTCGTCGACAGTTTGGGCGCAGTTGCTCAGGATGGTTTCCCGCTGGTCCCTGGCTCCGGCACGTGACGCGGCGACAATGAACGGGTGATGGGCCGCGGTGAGCGCGTTCACCGCGAGCGGGTCGAACTGGGCCCCGCAGTCGATGACGACGCAGGTCGCTCCTTGCCGGACACCGCGATCCAGAGCGGCGTCGAGGATCCGGCGGCAGGTCTCGTTCGAGCGGCGGTCCTTGATCTCGGCCACGAGATCGAAAGCGAACAGCCGGTCACCGGCCCGCGCCGCGGGGAGCAGATGGATCGTGCCGCAGCCGTGTCTGCGCAAATAGTCCGGAGTGACGTCCAGCAGCCTGTCGTTGAGCTGGCCGACCCGGGTGCTCGTCTTCGCGCGCGAGAACATGGCCACGTGATCGGCGAAAGTGCGAGTCGCTCCGAGATCGATCTTCGCTCGCTGACACCATTCGCTGGTGCCACCGTGGTGAGCGATATCGGCGTCGAGGTAGAGCACGGTGTTGCCGGATTCGGCGAGCAGTTCCGCCGTCATCATCGCCAAGGTTGTCTTTCCGACCCCGCCGGAAGTTCCGACGAACGCCCAGCTCGGCACTGGTGACTGGTAAGGCGCCCGAGGCGGAAGCGGCACGCTCCAGTCCGCGCCCCGGCTCGCGACATGCAAGAACGGTGTCTGCGCGCCCCTGGTCTCCCGTTGGACCTCCTCCCGGATGTCGGCCATCAAAGTGGTGATCTTGACCTGACGGTTCCGGAGATCCACGCCGCGCTCCATCACCGAGAGGACCGACCGAGTGAAGTTGCCGTGGCCGTTCCTGGAGTTCTCGCGGGCGACTTCGTTCGGGCCGCATGCCGAAATGACCACACGGCCGTGGCCTTCCATCCGCAGGAAATCGTCCGTCATGCGCGCGGATCCGCCTCTCCCGCCCAGAGAAAAACCACGACGGTCATCCTCGGCGAAGGCTCCGCTGAAGCAGGTGTCGAGCATGACGAGCAGCCGGCGGGTCCTGAGCCTGTTCAACAAGGCCCACACGTTCTGGACCGGGAAGGCGGAGGCCAGCGGCTGGTCGATGTCGGCGTCGAACGGGAGGAGAAAGGTCGACCATCCCTCGTCGCTGTCGGCGTTCTCGCGCAGGTCGGACATGCCGTGCCCGGCCCAGTAGATCAGGACCGGGTCGTCCTCGTCCGGCACCCTGTCATTGAGGCCGACTTCGAGTTGCCAGGAGATGTCCTTGCGGGTGGCGGCGTCATCGGTCAACGTCACGACTTCGAATCCCGCGTCCACGAGTCGCCGGGACATCACCTCGGCATCGTTGACAGCGCACTTGAGCGCGGGGATCCGCTTCGCGGCGTATCGGTCGATGCCGATCACCAAAGCGTTCGGCACTGTTCCTCCTGATGAGGGAAGGGATGGTGGGGAAGGCTACGGCCCGGGACCGGGACCGGTCCCGGCCTGCTACTCGGGTTTACCGTGTTGCCGGCTCAGCTTCAGAAGATCCGCGGCCAGCTTCCTCGCGTCCCGGGCGGAGTATCCCTCGATGGAGATCTTCTTGTTCTCGACCTCGAAGCGGTGCACTTTCCCGCGGTGCCGGCGAAGGAACGTCACGATAATTCCACCCACGGCGGTCCATGCGGCGGGATTGGCCGCCACGGCAACGACAGCCTCGGACACGACCGAGCGAGCATCGTCGTCCGAGACGCAGAACCCCTGCGCTGTAAGGTGTTCCCGAAAATCGCCGGACAGCAGATCCGTCATGCGCAGCGAAAGCTTCGAGGTTCCATCGGCGGACACCAAGGTGAAGGCACTGGAGCCGTTGTCACTGATGATCATTATCGTCCTCTGTCGCAACAAAATCGCTACCGGACGTACTCAGGTGGGCGAGAACCTTAGCAGGCACATCGCAGCCACGTGTTCGAGGTCGTCCAGTCGAGCCGACGGCGACAAGTTTCGTTCTTCACGATCATGCGTTCGGCATGATGAGAGACAAGATCCACAACCTTCGAAGTTCACGGTTGTTGGCGGCCAGTCAAAAAAGCGTACGACCAGAAAGCGCCAGCTCACGCATTCGGCAAATATTTAGCCTGGATTAAACTCTTTCGAGAAAGCCAGCAGAATGTGTTCGATATCGAACACATTCGACGCGTTTCGCACTGTCCCGCACGCACGAACCCCATTCGGCGAAGAAGGCCCACCGGAGCATCGAAGAGGCCGTCTTCACGGAAGAGACCATCGAGGGGCCGCTCGAGAGCGTCCGTATGACTCGCGCCACACAACGGAGTCGATCGCCCTGCCGCAGAGGCGGATCCACAAGGAACCCAACTCGAACACGGGACCACAGGCGGGGGTCCGGGGGGCGAAGCCCCTCCGGGCGGGGCCTGGGGGTCGCACCCCCAGAAAACACGACGAGCGAGGCACGCCGACGCTTCCCGTCGGCACACCTCGCCCACATCGCTCGTGGCAGGTGAGGGATTCGAACCCCCGTAGGCTGAGCCGTCTGATTTACAGTCAGATCCCTTTGGCCACTTGGGTAACCTGCCATGGCACGGCGAACCGGCCGGGCAAAAGCATACCCAACGGGTGCGGGCGCCCCGCACCCGGGGATCCCCCGTCGCGTCGGGTGCCCGGATCGGCACGGCGTGGGGCTAGGCTGGTGGCCCCTGACGAGCGAGTACGAGGTGTGAGAACACGTGGCGGATCCCTCTTTCGACGTGGTGAGCAAGGTCGATCGCCAGGAGGTGGACAACGCGCTGAACCAGGCGAGCAAGGAGCTGTCCACCCGGTTCGACTTCCGCGGCACCGGGACCTCGATCGGCTGGTCCGGCGAGGAGGCCGTCGCGATCGAGTCGGAGACCGAGGAGCGCGCGCTGGCGGCGGTCGAGGTGTTCAAGGAGAAGCTGATCAAGCGCGGCATCTCGCTCAAGGCGTTCGAGGCGGGCGAGCCGGCACTCTCGGGCAAGATCTACAAGATCGGCGGGAAGATCCTGCAGGGCATCGCCTCGGACAAGGCGAAGCAGATCGCCAAGTTCATCCGCGACGAGGCGCCCAAGGGCGTGCAGGCCCAGATCCAGGGTGACCAGCTGCGGGTGTCCGGCAAGAAGAAGGATCACCTGCAGGAGGTCATCAGCCTGCTCAAGGGCAAGGACTTCGAGATCGCGCTGCAGTTCACCAACTACCGGTGAGCGTCAGGACGCGGTGAACGTCCAGTTCGCCGCGGCCTCGACCTGGACGTAGCCGGGGCCGTCGACCGGGATGGTGTTCCGGTACGGCGGCCGCTGGTTGACCACGAGCCTGCTGCTGGAGTCCGTCGTGACCCAGAGCGCGAAGTGGAAGTCGCCGTTCGCGACGACCGCGGCCTTCGTCACTCCGGCGGGGATCTTGAGCACCGATTCGGCCTTGCCGGACAGCTCCTTGCCCGGCTCGGCGACCGGCAGGCTCCGCGCGTCGGCGATGGTCACGGTCCAGGCGGAGTTCGCCCTGATCGTGAGGGTGCGGGTCGGCCGGTGGGCGTGCAGGGACATGTTGATCCAGTGCGTGCCGCGGTAGGAGCCGATGGCGTTGACGAGCGAGATCTCGTCACCGTCGGTGTTCACGAAGACGTTGCTGACGCACTTCGGGCATTCGAAGGTGACGAACCCCGGCTGGTCGCTCGGCCAGGAGATCGGGACCGTCGCGTCGCCCTTGCCACTGTGGGTTTCGTTCGGCAGCTCCGCGGGAGCCGGTCGCGTCGGTGACGGAGGCGGTGGCGGCGGAGCGGTGAACGCGCCCGAGTTGCCACGTCGGCCGATGATGTAGCCGACGCCGTACGAGCCTTCGGCGCAGGCGGCCGTCGTCGCCAGGATGGCAACGGTCAGCGCGCAGCCCGCCCAGCGACGGAAGTTCCTGGTCAAGACGGTGCGTCCCCCTCATGAGCCGCTTCTCGGCTCGTGACGTCTTTCGCCGGGCCACGGTCTCGCGTTACCGCCACGGACAGTGCGGGGTTCACCCGGTCGAGCCATGCCTTTTCCCCGGACGAGCGAAATCCCGCGACCGACGTAGCTGTGCCGAACGCAAAGCCGATGTCACTTCCGAAGTGCGTGGTGTAATCACGCCGCTACTGCGCGGAGAAGGGTTCGAGATGCGCCGGTTCAGACTTCTGCTCGCCCTCGTGCTGTCACTGACAGTGAGCGCTGCGACGCTCAGCCCGGCGCAGGCGGCGACGCGTAAACAGCTCGTCCCGGGCTTCGGCAACTACGCGCGGCTCATCCGGCTCGAACATTCGCCGGTCGGCCGCGGGCACATCCTCGCGTCGCTCAGCAGCGAGGACGGCGGCGGCAAGTTCACGCCGATCATGGAGAGCACCGACGAGGGCGAAACCTTCCACAAGCTCAGCGAGATCCGCGATCCCGACGGCGCGGCGGGCATGTGCTGCGGCACCCTGTACGAACTGCCCCAGCGCGTCGGGCGTCTGCGGACGGGGACCCTGCTGTGGGCGGCGAGCTACCGGCAGGACGCCGGGCCCCAGCGCCGGGTCGGCATCAAGATCTGGTCGAGCCGGGACGGCGGGCGCACCTGGAGCTTCCTGTCCGAGGCCGCGCGCTCGCACAACCACGACGGCATCTGGGAAGCCGAGTTCACCGTCGACGCCGGTGGCACGCTGTGGCTGCACTACGCCGACGAGACCCAGGCGCCGCAGTACGCGCAGGTGCTCAACCGGGTCGCCTCGACCGACGGCGTGAACTGGGGCACCAAGCAGCTGACCATGGCCATCCCGCCGCATCGCGTGCGGCCCGGGATGCCGATCATCCGGCGGCTGCCCGACGGGCGCTACTACTTCGCGTACGAGATCTGCAACTACGGCGACCGCTACTGCGACCCGTACTACAAGATCTCCGACGACGGCGCGAACTGGGGCGACCCCGCCGACCCCGGTACCCGGGTGACGACCGCGAACGGCAACTACTTCCAGCACGCGCAGACGATCGCGCTGTTCCCCGGCGGCCCCCGCGGCGTCCGGATCGTCATGGTCGGGCAGATCTACACCAACTCCTACGGCACTCCGCAGTCCGCCAACGGCCAGGTGCTGCTCGCGAACGACGACCTCGGTGCCGGAAACTGGTACGAGCTGCCCGCACCGGTGCACATCTCCGGCATCTACAACAACTTCTGCCCCAACTACAGCTCGACGCTGCTGCCCGTGGACGGCGGCAGGAACGTCCTGGAGATCGCCACCGAGAACAACAACGGCTGCAAGGCGTACTTCGGAAAGGGTCCAGCGTTCCCCTAGCAGCGGCCAGTAGGGTCGGTCATCGGCCCTACAGGTGTCGAGCGGAGGAGCGGGATGAAGGGGATCGTGCTGGCGGGGGGCAGCGGGACACGGCTGCATCCGATCACCCAAGCGGTTTCGAAACAGCTTCTGCCGGTGTTCGACAAGCCGATGATCTACTACCCGATCTCGGTGCTGATGCTGGCCGGGATCCGCGAGATCCTGATCATCTCCACCCCGGCCGACCTGCCGAACTTCGGCAAGTTGCTCGGCGACGGCGAGCAGCTGGGACTGTCCTTTTCGTACGCCGTGCAGCCCAGCCCCAACGGGCTCGCCGAGGCGTTCGTGATCGGCGCGGACTTCGTCGGCGACGACGACGTCGCGCTGGTGCTGGGCGACAACATCTTCTACGGCCAGGGGTTCCGCGGCAGGCTGCACGAGGCGGTCGGCACGCTGGACGGCTGTGTGCTGTTCGGCTATCCGGTGAAGGACCCCGAACGCTATGGCGTCGGCGAGGTCGACGACAGCGGCAAGCTGGTGTCCATCGAGGAGAAGCCGGAGCGGCCGCGGTCGAACAAGGCGATCACCGGGCTGTACTTCTACGACAACCAGGTCGTGGAGATCGCGCGTGGCCTCAAGCCGTCGCCGCGGGGCGAGCTGGAGATCACCGACGTCAACCTCGCCTACCTGCGGCAGGACCGCGCGCGGCTGGTCGATCTGGGCCGGGGCTTCGCGTGGCTGGACACCGGGACGCACGATTCGCTGCTCGAAGCGGGCCAGTTCGTGCAGGTGCTGGAGCACCGGACCGGGGTGCGGATCGCGTGTCTGGAGGAGATCGCGCTGCGGATGGGCTTCATCGACGCGGACCAGTGCTACGCGCTGGGCTCGAAGCTGGCGAAGTCCGGCTACGGCGACTATGTGATGAACGTCGCCCGGGTTGCCGGGGCGACCGGCGCTTGAGCGGCGGGGGTGGTCCGTCGCCCTTCGGGTCAATCACCACCACGCCCCGATTGTCCCCGCGTGTGCGGGGCCGAAAGAACTCGTGAGCGTTGCGTCCGGTTAGAACCGGCCGCAACGCACAAGACTCAGTAGGGGCGGTTCGCCATTTCTTCCAGGCGGCGGATGCGGTCCTGGATGGGCGGGTGCGTCGAGAACATCTTCGACAGCCCCTCCCCCGGCCGGAACGGGTTCGCGATCATCAGGTGTGACTGCGAGACCACGGCGGGCTCGGGTGCCAGCGGCGCCGCGCGGGTGCCGCGTTCGAGCTTCCGCAGGGCCGACGCCAGGCCGAGCGGGTCGCCGGTCAGCTCCGCGCCCGAGGCGTCGGCCTGGTACTCACGGGAGCGGCTGACGCCCATCTTGATGATCGCGGCGGCGATCGGGCCGACCAGCACGAGCAGCAGCGAAACGAGCGGGTTGCCGTCGCGGTTGTTGCCGCCGAAGAACAGTGCGATGTTCGCGATCACGCTGATGACGCTGGCCAGCGCGCCGGCGACGCACGAGATGAGAATATCGCGATTGTATACATGCGACAGTTCGTGCCCGAGCACGGCACGCAGCTCCCGCTCGTCGAGCAGGTCGAGGATGCCGGTGGTGCAGCACACCGCCGCGTGCCGCGGGCTGCGGCCGGTGGCGAACGCGTTGGGCGCCTGCGTCGGGCTGATGTAGAGGCGGGGCATGGGCTGCCGCGCCGTCGTCGCCAGCTCGCGCACGATGCGGTACATCGCGGGCTGCTCGGCCTGCGAGACCGGCCGCGCGTGCATGGCGCGCAGCGCGAGTTTGTCGGAGTTGTAGTACGCGAAGGCGTTCATGCCCAGCGCCAGCAGCAGGCCGATGATCAGCGCGCCACGGCCGAAGAACCCGCTGATCGCGATGATGATCGCGGAGAGCAGGCCGAGCAGCAGCGCGGTCTTCAGCCCGTTGTGATGCTTGTGCACGATGCTCGCCTCCTTCCGCTCGAACTCGCGGGTTACCCACCGGAAACAACGCGATCGGGCGATCCGAAGTTCCTTCGCATGATCGTCACCCGGGTTAGGGTCGAACGGCAATGCGAGGGCATTCCCCTTCTCCGCGGAGGTGCCGATGCGTGGTCCGGAACTGAGCAGGCGCGGCCTGTTCACACTGGTCGCGGCGGGTGCGGGCACCGTGGCCGCGACCACTGAAGCGCGGGCCGAGCAGGTCGTGACGGTGGACGTCGGGGGCACGCCGGCGGCGGTCGCGGTGAATCCGCTCACCGGTCTCGCGTACGTCTCCGATCCGGCCACCGGCTCGGTCTCGATCATCGACGGCTTCAGCGCGACGGTCACCGCGGTCGTCCGCACCGGCGGCGCACCCGGCGACGTCGCCGTCGACCCGCTGACCAACCGGATCTACGTCGCCAATCCCCCGGCGGGCACCGTGCTGGTGCTCGACGGCCTGAGGCTCGCCCTGGTCAGCGTGATCGGCGCCGGTGCCGGGACGTCGTCGCTCGCGCTCGACCCGCAGGCCAACCGGATCTATGCGGTGAGCGCCGCGACCGGCGCGCTCGCGGTGCTCGACGGGATCAGCGCCACGCTGCGCAGAACGGCGAACAGCCCGGTGAAGGCACTATCCGGCATCGCCGTCGACAGCGGGCGCAAGCTCGCCTACTGCACCAGCGCGGCAACGAACTCGGTGGAGGTCTTCGACATCGGCAGGGGGAGGTTCACCGCGAGCATCCGGGTCGGGGCGTCCCCCACCGGAGTGGCGGTGCACCAGCAGAGCGGCACCGTCTACGTCGCGAACTCGGCCATCCACCACATGTCCATTGTGGACGCCGCGACGCGGAGCGAGCGCAAGACCGTGCTGTTGCGCAGCGAGTCGTCGGCGATCGCCGTGCACCAGGGAACGGATACTGTCTACAGCAACGGTGGCAGCAACGGGCTGGCCCGGATCGACGGCGCCGCCGGCACGCTCAGCGGGGAACTCGACCTCGGCGTCAACCCCGGCGACGTCGCCGTCGACCAGCGGACGCGGACGATCTTCGTGACGGATCCCTTGCACGGCAGAGTCTCAGTGATCCGCGACTTCTGACGGCGCTGTTCGCCCTCGTCCCGGCGGGTCGGAAATCCTGGCCGAAAAATTCTGACGAACCATGTATCTCCCGGGCGGGACCCTCCTCCTGTCTTGCATAGAGGGGAGAGGCTGGGGGTGCGCTGAAGGGGACCTTCCCCGCAAGGGGGATCGAGGAAGGTCCCCTTCAGTACGTCCGCGGCTCGGTGGCCAGGGGGACCGGGCCGCGGACCCGCCCGGAACGGCGCGAAGGGGGAGCTCGCGCCACCGGAGCGGGGAGGGGGCTTCCGTCGTGGGGACGCGACGGGAGTCCCCTTTCTCATGCCCGTGAACCCGGCGGGCGAACCAGCCGTTATCTCGCCGGGACGCACCCGTGCGCGGATTGTGTCCAGTGGGATCCGCGGCCGCGAGTGGTGGGTCCCTCCCAGGGGTGTGACCTCGGGGTTCGAGCCCACCGACGCCTGGCCGGGGCGCCGGGTGCGACCTTGACGAGGTGCGGTTCCGGGGCGGAACGGACGACACGCGCACCCGGACGGCCGACACGCGTACGTGGATGGACGACACGGCGGAGGGGCGTTGTAACAGGGGCGGCGAAGGTAGCGAACCTATGGGCGACGCGGCCGGCTCCGGCAGCGGAAAACGGGGAGTTGCCCACTCATGACGAAATGCAGGCTGTGCGGATCGGCGGGAATGGCGAGTGTCGTCGATCTGGGCGCCACGCCCCCTTGTGAGCTGTTTCTCACCGCACAACAGCTGGACGAACCCGAAGCGACCTACCCGCTGCACCTGCGCGTCTGCACCGAGTGCTGGCTCGCGCAGCTGCCGCCGTTGATCACCCCGGAAGAGACGTTCACCGAATACGCCTATTTCTCGTCGTTTTCCACCTCGTGGGTGGAGCACGCGCGGCGGTTCGTCGAGGGCGCGCTCCCGCGGATCGACCGCGCCGAACCGTTCGTGGTCGAGGTCGCCAGCAACGACGGCTACCTCCTGCAGCACGTCGCCGAGCGCGGGATCCGATGTCTCGGCGTCGAACCCTCGGCGAACGTCGGGCAGGCCGCGCGCGACAAGGGCGTGCCGACGGTCACCGAGTTCCTCGGCCCGGAAACGGCCGCCGCGATCCGCGCGGAGCACGGCCCGGCCGACCTCGTGGTCGCGAACAACGTCTACGCGCACATCCCGGACATCCTCGGTTTCACCCAGGGCCTGCGCACGCTCGTGGCGGACGACGGCTGGGTGTCGATCGAGGTGCAGCACCTGCTCACGCTGATCGAACTCAACCAGTACGACACGATCTACCACGAGCATTTCCAGTACTACACCGTGGAATCCGCGCGCCGGGCACTGGCCACCGGCGGGCTCACCGTGGTAGATGTCGAACTCCTGCCCACGCACGGCGGCTCGATCCGGCTGTGGGCCCGCCCCACTCCGCCCTCGCACGACGTGGTCGCGGGCGAGCCGAGCGCGCGGATGACCGACGTGCTGTCCCGGGAGAAGGCCGCCGGACTGCACGAACTGTCCGGCTACACCGAATTCGCCGAGCGCGTCGCCCGCGTCCGGCTCGATCTGCTCCACTTCCTCATCGAGGCGGCGCGCGTCGGCAAGACCGTCGTCGGCTACGGCGCGCCAGGCAAGGGAAACACCCTGCTCAACCACTGCGGTATCCGTACGGATCTGCTGGCCTACACGGTCGATCGCAATCCGTACAAACACGGCCGGTTCACCCCCGGGACGCGGATCCCGGTGCTGCCACCGGAACGCATCACCGCGGACCGGCCGGACTACGTCCTGATCCTGCCCTGGAACCTGCGGGAGGAACTGACCGCCCAGCTGTCCTATGTGGACGAATGGGGCGGGAAACTGGTCTTCCCCATTCCTTCCCTGGAAATCGTCGAGCCCAGACTCGCAAACGTCGAGGTGACGTCGTGAAGGTAGTGCTGTTCTGCGGCGGGTACGGGATGCGGATGCGCAACGGCACCGCGTCCGACGTGCCCAAGCCGATGGCGATGGTCGGCCCGAGACCCCTGATCTGGCACGTGATGCGGTACTACGCGCATTTCGGCCACACCGAATTCATTCTCTGCCTCGGTTACGGGGCACACCACATCAAGGAATTCTTCCTCCACTACGAGGAAACCGCGTCGAACGACTTCGTGCTGCGCAACGGGAAACCCGAACTGCTCTCGACCGACATCTCCGACTGGTCGATCACCTTCGTGCAGACCGGTATCGAATCCGCGATCGGGGAACGCCTGCGCCGCGTGCGCCCGCATCTCGACGACGACGAAATGTTCCTCGCCAACTACGCCGACGTCCTCACCGACGCGCCGCTGCCGGACATGATCGAACGGTTCTCGAACTCCGACGCCGGCGCGTCGATGATGGTCGTGCCGCCGCAGTCCTCGTTCCACTGCGTCGAGATGAACGAGTCCGGAATGGTCGGGTCGATCACCGCGGTCAGCGAGATGCCGTTGTGGGAGAACGGCGGGTATTTCGTGCTGCGCCAGGAAGTGTTCGACCACATCCCCGAGGGCGGCGATCTCGTTGCCGACGGCTGCGGCGAACTGGCGAAGCGCGGGCGCCTGCTCGCCTATCCCTACCGCGGGTTCTGGAAACCGACCGACACGGTGAAGGAACGGTACGCACTCGACGAGAGCTATTCGCGCGGCGTGCGGCCGTGGGCGCTCTGGGAGAGCGACAAACAGGAGCGCACGGCGTGATCCGGCTCGGGGCCGAACGGCTCGGCAGGATCGTCGCGCTGGGCGCGCACTGCGACGACATCGCGATCGGCGCGGGCGGCACGCTGCTCGCGTTGTGCGCCGAGCGGCCCGGCCTGAAGGTCGACGCGCTCGTGCTCTCCGGCGGCGGCACCGAACGGGAGGACGAGGAGCGAGCCGCGCTCGCCGCGTTCTGTCCCGGTGCGGACGTCGACGTCACGGTGCTGAAACTCCCGGACGGGCGGCTGCCGACCCACTGGGAAGAGGCCAAGAACGCGCTCGAGGACCTGCGGCGGCGCACCGATCCCGACCTCATCCTGGCTCCGCGGACCGAGGACGCGCACCAGGATCACCGCGGGCTCGCGAAGCTGGTCCCGACGGCATTCCGCGATCACCTCACGCTCGGCTACGAGATCGTCAAATGGGACGGCGATCTCGGCAGGCCGTCGCTGTACCAGCCGCTTACGCCGGAGCTGGCCGAGCGAAAAGTCCAGTTGCTGCAAGAACATTACGCCTCTCAGCGGCACCGGCCCTGGTACGACCGGGAAGCGTTCCTCGGGCTGGCCCGCATCCGCGGCATCGAATGCGGCACGCGGTACGCGGAAGCCTTTGACGTCAAAAAAATCGTTCTCGATATGGAGGGGACATGCGGGTCCTGCTGACCGGGCACAAGGGGTACCTGGGCACGGTGATGGCGCCGGTGCTGGCCGCCGCCGGACACCAGGTCGTCGGCCTCGACTCGGGCCTGTTCGAGGGCTGTCTGCTGGGTCCGGCGCCGGACGACCCCGCCGGGTACCAGGTCGACCTGCGGGACGTCACCGCCCAGCATCTGTCCGATGTGGACGCCGTGATCCACCTGGCCGCGCTGTCCAACGACCCGCTGGGCTCGCTCGCGCCAGGGCTGACCTACGACATCAACCACCACGCGTCCGTCTGGCTCGCCCGGCTGGCCAAGGACGCGGGCGTCGAACGGTTCCTCTACGCCTCGACGTGCTCGGTCTACGGCGCTTCCGGCGGTGACGGGCTGGTGGACGAGGACGCGCCGCTGCGTCCGGTGACGCCGTACGCGGAGTCGAAGGTCCGTGTCGAGGACGACGTCCGCGAGATCGCCGACGACCACTTCACGCCCGTCTTCATGCGCAACGCGACGGCGTTCGGTTACTCCCCGCGGCTGCGCGCGGACATCGTGCTGAACAACCTGACCGCGCACGCCCACCTGTCCGGTGAGGTGCTGGTGCTCTCGGACGGGACGCCGTGGCGGCCGCTGGTGCACGCCAAGGACATCGCCCGCGCGTTCGCCGCCGCGCTGGACGCCCCGAAGGAAGCCGTGCACGCCAAGGCGTTCAACATCGGGACCGAAAAGAACAATGTCACCGTGGCCGAAATCGCGCAGGAAGTCGTCGAGGCCGTGCCAGGCTCGACGCTGCGCATCACCGGCGAAGCGGGCGCCGACCCGCGTTCGTACCGGGTGGACTTCTCGCGCTTCCGCGCGGCGGTCCCCGGTTTCGACTGCGACTGGTCGGTCAAGGACGGCGCGGTCGAGCTGATCGACGCCTACCGCCGGTTCGAGCTGTCCAAAGAGGACTTCGAGCGCAAGTTCACCCGGCTCGCGTGGCTGAAGGACCGCAGCGAAGACGGCCTCATCGACGACACCCTGCGGCGCCGGTGATGAAAACCGGGGCGGAAATGCACGCGCTCGTCGAGCGGCTGTACCCGATCTGCCGGAGCATCACCGGCGACGGGGTCCGCCGCACCCTGGGCATCATCGGCGAGCACATTCCGCTCGAACTGCACGAAGTGCCGACCGGGGCGCAGGTGCTGGACTGGACGATCCCGCAGGAGTGGAACATCCGCGACGCCTACATCGCCGACAGCGCGGGCAATCGCGTGGTGGACTTCACCGAGCACAACCTGCACGTGGTCGGCTACAGCGTCCCGGTGAACCGGCGCATGCCACTGTCCGAGCTGCGCGCACACCTGCACACGCTGCCCGACACTCCACAGTGGATTCCCTACCGGACGAGCTACTACGCCCCCACCTGGGGTTTCTGCCTGTCCCAGGAAAAGCTCGACGCGCTGCCGGAGGCGGAGTACGAGGTCGTCATCGATTCCACTTTGGAGGATGGCAGCCTCACCTACGGCGAGCACGTCGTTCCGGGCCACATCACCGGCGAGGTGATCGTGTCCTGCCACGTCTGTCACCCGTCGCTGGCGAACGACAACCTGGCCGGGATCGCCGTCGCGATCTCGCTGGCCCAGTCGCTGGCCGCGACGAAGCCCTGGTACACCTACCGCTTCCTGTTCATGCCCGGCACGATCGGCTCGATCACCTGGCTCGCCCGCAACGCCGAGCGCGTCGACAAGGTCAAGCACGGCCTCGTGCTGGCCTGCGCGGGCGACTCCGGCCCGCTGACATACAAGCAGAGCAGGCGCGGAGACGCCGAGATCGACCGGGTCATGCGGTATGTCCTCGATGGACGTCCACACAAGACGGTCGAGTTCTCGCCCTACGGATATGACGAGCGTCAGTTCTGCTCACCGGGGTTCAACCTCGGTGTCGGTTCGCTCACGAGGACGCCGTACGCGGGTTATCCCGAGTACCACACCTCGGCCGACAATCCGGACTTCGTCTCCCCCGAGGCAATGGAAGGCACCTTGGCGGCTCTGCGTGACGCGGTCGCGGTGCTGGACCGCAACCGCCGCTACGTCAACCTGAGCCCGTACGGCGAGCCGCAGCTGGGCAAACGCGGCCTGTACGACTCCCTCGGCGGGCGCAGCGACGCCAAGCAGGCGCAGATGGCGATGTTGTGGGTGCTCAACTTCTCCGACGGCGAACACAGCCTGCTCGACATCGCCGAGCGTTCCGGGCTGCCGTTCGACGTCGTCGCCGTCGCGGCGCGTGCCCTGCACGACGCCGGCCTGATCAAGGAGTGAGCCGTGACCACCGTCGGGGAGCAGCCGAAGCGTTCGCTGTTGCGTTCCGGCGCGGTGCGCGCCATGGCTGGCCGGTTGAGCTGGGGACTCGGCGATCAGGCCGTGTCCAGCCTGACGAACTTCGTCGTCGGCATGTTCGTGGCCCGCTCGCTCGGCCCGCACGCGTTCGGCGTGTTCAGTATCGCGTGGGTGACCTACGGCGTCATTCTCAACGTCTCACGCGGGCTGGCGACCGATCCGCTGATGGTGCGCTACAGCGGAGTGTCCACAACGGACTGGCGAGCGGCGGTCGGCCGAGCTTCGGGCACCGCGCTGGCCGTCGGCTGTGTGTCGGGCATCGGCAGTCTTCTTGTCGGCCTCGCCATCGGCGGCGCGGTCGGCCATGCGTTCCTCGCGCTCGCTCTGGCGCTGCCCGCCTTGCTGCTGCAGGACAGCTGGCGGTTCGCCTTCTTCGCGGCGGGTGAAGGACGCCGCGCGTTCACCACCGACGCCATCGCCGGGGTCGCGCTGATCCCGTCGATGTTCGTGGCCGCACACTTCCGCAGCGTCGTCGCGTTCCTGCTGGCCTGGGGCGTGGCGAGCGCCGTCGCTGCCTGCTTCGGCTTACTGCGCACCGGAATCCTGCCCCGGCTGGGTGGGGTCCGTGGCTGGGTCGGCGAACACCGCGACCTCGGGCCGCGGTACCTGATCGAGAACGTCAGCAACAGCGGCGCGTCGCAGCTGCGCGCGTACGGGCTCGGCGCGATCGCCGGGCTCGCCGCCGTCGGCACCGTCCGCGGCGCTGAACAGCTGCTCGGCCCGTTCCTCGCGCTGCTGATGGGACTTTCGCTCGTCACGGTCGCCGAAGGCGCCCGGGTGCTGCGCCGTTCGCCGCACCGGCTGCGGTTGTTCTGCGCGCTGCTCGGCACCGGCCAGGCCGCCGCCGCGTTCGTGTGGGGCCTCGGGCTGCTGTTCCTGCTACCGGATTCCTGGGGCCGGTTCGCGCTCGGCGAGGTCTGGACGACGTCGTCGCAGCTGATCCTGCCGGTGACGTTCTCGGTCGTCGGCGCGAGCTTCAGCACCGGCGCCGCGGCGGGCCTGCGAGCACTGGGTGCGGCGCCGCGGAGCCTGCGCTCGCAGCTCGTCGCCTCCGCGTTCTACCTGGGCGGCGGCCTCATCGGCGCCTTCATCGGCGGCGCGGTCGGCTCGGCCTGGGGCGTCGCGACCGCCACGCTCAGCGGATCGATCGTCTGGTGGTTCCAGCTGCACGCCGGGCTTCGCGAGTACACCGCGCCCGATACCTCTGAGGAGATGACCCAGTCATGACCACTCTTCCCCGGCTGAGCCTCGGCCTTCCGGTGTACAACGGCGAGGAGTACCTGGCCGAATCGCTCGACGCGCTGCTCGGACAGTCCTATGGGGACTTCGAGCTGGTCATCTCCGACAACGCTTCGGCCGATGGCACCGAGGAGATCTGCCGCCAGTACGCGGAGAAGGACTCGCGGATCCGGTACGTCCGGCAACCGGTCAACATCGGCGCGACGCCGAACCACAACTACCTCTTCGAAGTGTGCCGGACCGAGCTGTTCAAATGGGTTTCGCACGACGACCTCTACGCGCGGGACCTGCTGTTGCGCTGTGTCGAGGCGCTCGACGAACGGCCGCACGTGGTCGTGGCGCACGCGGGGACGGCGATCATCGACGGTTCCGGCGCCGTCACGCAGGTGTTCGACTACCACATCGACACGGACTCGCCGTACGCTCCGGAGCGGTTCCTGAGCCTGCTGTTCGAGCCTGGCGGCGACGACTTCTACGGCGTGATCCGTTCCGACGTGCTGCGGCGCGTGACGCCGATGAACAGCTACCACCACGCGGACCGGACCTATGTCGCGGAACTGGCGCTGCACGGGCCGTTCCACCAGGTCCCCGAACTGCTGTACTTCCGCCGCGACCACCCGCACCGGGCCGAGCGGGCCAATCCGACCATCCGGAGCCGGTGTGCGAATCTGGACCCGCGGCGCGCGGACCGGCTCCGGAACCCCGCCGTGCGCCTGCTCGGCGAGTACGTCCTCGGGTTCGTCACGGCGATCCAGCGTGCGCCACTGTCCACAAGAGAGCGTCAGCAGTGCTACCGGCACCTGTGGACGTGGGCGTCGAGCCGGGCGCGTGCCCGCGGCGAACGGATCGAAGACCGGGCGCCCACGGCGACGCCCGAAGAGGCGTTGACGGTGAGCGCGATCGTCGCCGGCCAGGAAGGACGGGGCTGGTGACCACCCGGGTCGGCGTGTTCGGGCTGCTGGGCTCGGGCAACCTCGGCAACGACGGCTCGCTGGAGGCGGTACTCGCCTACCTGCGGGCCGAGCATCCCGACGCCGTCATCAGCGCGTTGTGCGGTGGGCCGGAACAGGTCTCGGCCCGCTACGGGATCCGGGCGACGCGGCTGAACTGGTACCGCGACGAATACCGCACGGCGTCCGGGGTGCGGTCGATCGCGCTGAAAGGGTTCGGCAAGGTCGTCGACATCGTCCGGACCGCGCGGTGGGTTCGCCGCCAGGACGCGGTGATCGTGCCGGGCATGGGCGTGCTCGAAGCCACGCTTCCCTTGCGCCCCTGGGGTTTCCCGTACGCACTGCTGCTGCTCTGCGCGTCCGGTCGGCTGCTCGGCACGCGCGTGGCACTGGTCAGCGTCGGCGCCAACGTGATCACCCACCGGGTCACCCGGGCGATCGTGCGGACGGCTGCGCGGCTGGCGGCGTATCGGTCCTATCGGGACGAACTGTCGCAGGACGCCATGCGCGCCATGGGTGTCGACGTCTCGCGCGATCAGGTCTATCCGGACCTCGCCTTCGCGTTGCCGGTGCCGGACGTGCCCGCCGAACTCGGGACCGTCGGCGTCGGCGTGATGGCGTACTCCGGCGGGAACGACGACCGCGCACATGCCGACGAGATCTATCGCGACTACGTCGGCACCATGACCGCGTTCGTCCAATGGCTCGTCGACCGGGGACGGCCGGTGCGGCTGTTCATCGGCGACCAGGCGGACACCGAGGTCACGGACGCGATCCGGGCCACTGTGGACTCGCCGCTGGTCACCGCGGCGCCGATGTCCACTTTGGACGAGCTGATGACCTCGATGGCGTGCGTCGAGACGGTCGTGGCCACTCGCTATCACAACGTCCTGTGCGCGCTGAAGCTCGCGAAACCGACCGTGGCAATTGGGTACGCGAAGAAGAACGACGTGCTCATGGCGGAACTGGGGCTCGCCGAATTCTGTCAGTCGGCCCGTGCCATCGACCTCGAGCGGCTGATCACGCAGTTCACCGAACTGGAAGCACGGTCCGCCGAACTGCGCGCAACGCTGGCCTCGCGCAACGCCGGGCTTTCCGAACGGCTCAAGCACCAGTTCGCCACACTGTCCGACACATTGATCCCGAGGGGCGCCCGATGAAAGTCTCCCCGGTCACCACCATCACCGGCGCGTATCTTTTCGAACCGACCCCGCATGTCGACGAACGCGGTTTCTTCAGTCGCACTTTCGACGCCGGCGTCGCGCGGTCGGTCGGCATCGACCCGGACGGATTCCTCCAGGACAGCGTGTCCCGCTCCCGCAAAGGCGTGTTGCGCGGAATGCATCTGCGTTCGGGCAAGGGCGAGGCGAAACTGGTCCGCTGTTCGTACGGAGAGATTTTCGACGTCGTCGTGGATCTGCGGCCCGATTCGCCGACCTACCGCAATCAGGAATACTTCGAGCTTTCCGGGGAAACCCAGGTTTCGCTCTACATCCCCGCGGGATGCGCACACGGGTTCCAGGCGCTGACCGATCCCGCCGACGTGTCGTACCGGATCGACCGGGCGCACGACCCTGCGGAGGACGTCACCATCGCCTTCGACGACCCCGAACTCGCCATCCCCTGGCCGCTTCCGGTGACAACGGCGTCATCGCGAGACAGAAAGGCACCGAAACTCACCGAGGTGATCGGGGGAAAACCGACATGACCGAGAACCGGCCGCTGCCACGATCGTCAGAGGCGAACGAGCGGCTGCACGCGGCGATTCCCGGCGGCGCGCACACCTACGCCAAGGGGGAAGACCAGTATCCCGAAGACCTGGCGCCGGTGATCTCGCACGGCAAGGGCGCCCACGTGTGGGACATCGACGGGAACGAGTACATCGAATACGGCTCCGGGTTGCGTTCGGTCAGCCTCGGGCACGTACACCCGCGCGTCGTCGAGGCGGTGCGCCGCGAGATCGAGCGAGGCAGCAACTTCGTCCGTCCGTCCATTGTGGAGGCCGAGGCGGCGGAACGATTCCTCGCCTCGGTGCCGACCGCGGAAATGGTGAAGTTCGCGAAGAACGGTTCGGACGCGACCACCGCGGCCGTCCGGCTGGCCCGCGCGGCCACCGGCAGGCCGCTGGTGGCGATCTGCGCCGACCACGCGTTCTTCTCCGTCGACGACTGGTTCATCGGCACCACCGCGATGTCGTCGGGAATCCCGGGCGAGACGACAGCGCTGACCGTGTCGTTCCCCTACGGCGACCTCGCGGCCACCGAAGAGATGTTGCGGGAGCACGAGGGAAAGGTCGCGTGCCTGATCCTCGAACCCGCGACGCAGACCGAACCGGCGCCCGGCTACCTCGCCGCGCTACGCGAGCTGGCGCACCGGCACGGATGTGTGCTGATCTTCGACGAGATGATCACCGGGTTCCGCTGGTCGGAGGCCGGCGCTCAGGGGCTCTACGGCGTCCAGCCCGATCTCTCGACGTTCGGGAAGGCGCTGGGCAACGGGTTCGCCGTGTCGGCCTTGGCGGGACGTCGCGAGCTGATGGAGCTGGGCGGCCTGCGCGATACGCGGGACCGGGTGTTCCTGCTTTCGACCACGCACGGCGCGGAAACGCACTCGCTGGCCGCCGCGATCGCGGTGTTCGACACCTACGCCGAAGAGGGCGTCACCGCGCGGCTGCACACCCTCGGTGGGCGGCTCGCGACGGGAGTCCGCGAGGTCGCCGAAAGCATGGGGGTCGGCGAGCACGTCCTCGTACGGGGGCGGGCCAGCAACCTCGTGTTCGCGACACTGGACGAGCGGCTCAAGCCGTCGCAACCGTACCGGACGTTGTTCCTGCGGCAGCTTCTCACCGGCGGGGTGATCGGTCCGTCCTTTGTGGTCAGCAGTGCGCTGACCGAGGCCGACATCGACCGGACGATCGACGTCGTGGCGCAGGCGTGCACCGTCTACCGCAAGGCACTCGACGCCGACGACCCGGCCGCGTTCATGGGCGGCCGCTCGGTGAAGCCGGTGTTCAGGCGGTTCGCGTAGCGGGGTTCGTGCGCGTTCTGCCTGGTTCTGGCGGTGGAACGCGCACGAGTCCACACTTCGGGGTGACAGCGGTGACGCCCGGTCGGACGTACCGTTACCCGTATGCCGAGATCAGGTGTGCTGCTGGCGTCCGCGCTGCTGATGTCGTGTCTTTTCCCGGCCTTGGCGGCAGCCGCCCCCGGCGCGCCGGTCTGCGACCACCAGCCGGTCTCGTACCCGTCGGCGCCTGCTGGCGCCGTCCTCGTCGATCCCGCGGTGGACGCCGACCTGACCGCGAAGACCACGTCGTCCCCGCCCGGGACGACGTTCTGGCTCGGCCCGGGCACGCACACCCTCGGCAAGGACGAGTTCGGCCAGGCACCCCCAAGGACGGCGACATCTATCTCGGCGCGCCCGGCGCGGTGCTGGACGGACGCGGGATCAACAAGTACGCCTTCACCGGCCGCGCGCACGACGTCGCCATCCGGAACCTGACCGTGCGCGGTTTCGCGGCGCCGCGGGACCAGGGCGTGGTGAACCACGATTCCGGGGACGGCTGGACGATCGAGAACGCCACGATCGAACGGAACGAGGGCGCCGGGCTGATGGCCGGTGCGCGGCAACAGGTGCGGCACACGTGCCTGCGGGACAACGGGCAGTACGGGCTGAACGCCTATCAGCCTGGCGACGGGATCACCGGGCTCGTGCTGGAGGACAACGAGATCACCGGCAACAACACCGGCGACTGGGAAACGAAGGTCCCGGGCTGCGGCTGCAGTGGTGGCGCGAAGTTCTGGGTGGTCGACGGCGCCGACGTGCGGCGGAACCGGATCCATCACAACCACGGCGCCGGCCTGTGGGCGGACACGAACAACAACGACTTCCTCGTCGAGGACAACCTGTTCGAGGCGAACGAGGCGGAAGGGCTGTTCTACGAGACCAGTTACAACCTGATCCTGCGGAACAACACGTTCCACGGCAACGGCGTCGTGCAGGGCCGCCGGTTCGCCGACCGTGGCGACAACTTCCCGACGGCGACGGTGTATCTCTCGGAGTCCGGTGGGGAACCGCGCGTGCGAGCCAGGACGTCGTCCATCGACATCACCGGGAACACGTTCGAGGACAACTGGTCCGGGATCACGCTGTGGGAGAACGCGGACCGCTTCTGCAACAGCCCCGCGAACACCTCGACGAACTACTGCACCCGGACGAACGGCCCGACATCTTCGTGCGCGCAGCCGGAAATCGCGTCCGGCGCGAAATACTCGGACTGCCGGTGGAAGACGCAGCGGGTTTCCATTCACGAGAACACGTTCCACTTCGATCCCGGGCGGCTCGGTTGTGCCGTGGGATCGTGCGGTCGGATGGCGTTACTGGCGAACTTCGGGACGTACCCGGACTGGTCGCCGTACCACGGTGAGGTGGTGCAGGAGGCGGTCACGTTCGGGCAGGACAACCACTGGCGGTCGAACACCTACAACGGCCCGTGGCGCTTCACCGCGCACGACACGTCACGAACCTTCGACGTCGCGCGCTGGCAGGCCGCGCCGTACGGGCAGGACGCGGGGAGTACCTTCAGCGGCTCCTGAGTGCCACACTGTTCGTGAGGACGTCGGCGAGAGGGGATGCGGTTGTCTTCGATAGTTCGGAAAGCCGTGCCGTCGGTGGTCCTCGTCGCTGCGTTGTCCGCTTGCGGGGCACCCGGGCAACAGCGTTCTCCCGCGTCCTCGGCGCCGACCGGAGGCTCTCCCACCAGCAGCACCGCGGCGAAGTTGATCACGGTCCCCGACGTCTCCGGGATGAACCACCAGCAGGCGCAGGACACCATGCAGGCCGCCGGGCTCTACAACCTGCGCGAGGTGGATGGGAAGGGGCTGGGCCGGGCCCTGATCAACGACCGGAACTGGGTGCAGGTGGGCCAGGATCCGCCGGCGGGCACGAAGGTCCCGCCGCACACGGTGATCACGCTGACCGCGGTGAAGTACACGGACCGCTGAGCCCTCGCCCAATGCCGTGAAGGCCTCCTTACCGGCGTTGAGCGCTGTGAAGGAGGCCTTCACGGACCATCAGCGCGGAAGCACCACGCCGGAATTCACTCGTTCGTGTCGAACGTATGTTCTAGTAGCGCGGTATGATGGGTGGCGTGTCCGAGAATCCGTCCACTCTGGAACCGCCGCAGGAGCTGTGGCGGCGATCCGGTCGTGAACTCGCCGACGAGGTGCGTACACGGCTGGAGTCCATGTGGCGCCTGGACGCCGAGCTCGGGCAGTTCCTCGTAGAGATCGACTCGCGTGGCGCCTCCGAGCTGTACGGCTACAGATCTACCGCGGCATGGTTCGCGCACCTGGGGCGAATGTCGCGTGGTGAAGCCAAAAAGTACCTCGATCGGGCCCACGGGTTGAATCCCGGCCGTAACATCGACGGTACCGAACTCCCCGCGGACGCGGCCGCAACCGGGACGGCCGCTCTTGACGGTGAGATCGGGCCACACCACAGCGACAGGATCCTCCACTTCCTCAAGAAGGTCCCCAGCTTTGTGTCCGAAGAGGACAGAAGCAGCGCGGAGAAGATCCTCGTCGAACTCGCCCGCCACGCGACACCACAGGAAGTGGCCAAGGCCGCCGACGAGATCCTGGCCCGCATGGATCAGGACGGAAAGCCACCGAAGGACCCGACGCCGTCAGACCGCAAACCCGAGTTACGGCTGCGGCAACGGAAAGACGGCTGGTTCGACATCGACGGGCAACTCGACCCCATCACCGGAGTCCGGCTCAGCACCGTCCTCGACCCGCTGGCCACCCCGCGCCCCGCGGGCGAAGAGAAGTGGCCGGACTTGCGATCGCCGTCCCAGCGTTACGGGGAAGCCTTCGGCGAAGCCATCGCCATGCTCGCCAACACCCCCGACGCGCCCGGCGGCGACCGCGCCCAATTGCTAGTCACGGTGACGTTGGAGGACTTGAAGTCCCAGCTCGGCACCGCCTGCCTGGACATGGTCAGCAAGATCTCCGCCACCGAGGCCCGGGTGCTGGCCTGCGACTGCCAGGTCATCCCTGCGGTACTGGGTTCCCAGGGCGAACCCCTCGACCTCGGCCGGGCCAAGCGACTCGTCACCCCGGCCCTGCGCAAGGCGTTGGTCATCCGGGACGGCGGCTGCGCGTTCCCAGGCTGTCGGCGGAAACCGAGACACTGCGACGCCCACCACGTGCTCGAGTGGGTGAACGGCGGACTCACCGTCCTCCGGAATTTCGTCCTGCTCTGCGGCGCCCACCACCGGCTGCTGCATCACGCCGGCTGGTCGGTCCGCGTCGCCGAAGACGGACTCCCCGAGTTCATCCCGCCGGATTACCTGGACCCCCTGCGCAGACCGAGACGCAACGTCTTTCACGTCGCGGATCGGCCGATCGCCGGTCAGCAGACGTACCAGTCGCCTCGCGTCGCCGGCTTCCCGGAGCCGACGGGGGCCGCGGTGAGGTCGAGGCAGTAACGCTTCGAATCCGTGGCGAGAAACCGGACGTAGCCCGCGTTGTCCCCGGTATAGGTGAAGAAGAGGCCGCCGCCTCCCGAGGCGGCGACCTTGCCCAGCGTGCTGAACGGCCCGTCGTTGTCCGCGACATACAACTGGTAGCCCTGACCGATCACCAGCAGTGTCCTTCTCCTGGAGCCCCAATCGGCCGAGACGTGAGTTTTCTGCCCCATGTTCGCGTTCTTGATCTCACAGCCTCGATAGGAACCGCTGTAGATCGGTTGCGCGGTGGGACCACAGTCGAGAACCCCGCCCGCAGCCGGAGGTTGGACCGAAGGCGTCTGCGACTCCGGCGCTGACCGGGCGGACAGCCGCTCGTGCTCGAGATAAACGACCACGGCCGCGGCCACGATGACCACGAAGAGCATCGCGCCGATCAGCCACGGCGAACCGGGTTTCCGCGGCAGGTGGATGTTCGTGTCGCCATGCTGCTCCGCGACCTGCACGACGGTGTCCGCGGTGCCGGACACGTTGGTGCGCACCGCGCTCTTCATCTCCTCCGACATGTCTCCCCCTGAGCATTCGGCGCAAGATACTGAGCCGAAAGGCCGTATTTGGTGCTCAAGGTTAGCGCTTGATCATCCAGCGTGACGGCGGGGCAAGAGCCGGTCCACGCACCAGGCCACCGCGAGCATGACGGCGAGTGCCGTGAAGAAGCCGCCCAGCGCGTCGGTCGGATAGTGCGCCCCGAGCGCGACCTGCGCCCAGCCCATCAGCAACGCGGCGATCAGCCCCAACCCCAGGAGCAGCGACACGGCCGCGACCCGGCTCAGCCGCTCGGCGAAGAGCAACGCCACCACCACGGCCAACGCGGTCGCGAAAGCGGTGTGGCCGCTGGGGAACGACAAGTAGTGGCCGTGGATCATCCGGCCGACAACGGGTTTCAGCACACTGGTCACCCCGACCGTCACGACGACCCCGGCGATGGTCACCACCGCGAGCCGCATCCGGCGCCGCCACAGACACATCCCTGCCACCGCCGCCACCAGCAGCGGCGAGCCCAGTGGTTCACCGCCGAAATCGAACACCAACGCCGCGTAGCGCAGCGGCGGCGTAACGCCGTCGATGGCGGGCAGGATCGCCGCGTCCACGCCGCCGACCGACGTCTCGCCCGCGAAGACCACGGCGAGCACGAAAACCACGAGCACACCGAGAATCACCAGCACGAGAGCCGGAGCACGCAGCAGGGGCGGCAAGGCCGCGGGTGCGGACGCGACGGCGTCGAACACCCGGCGGGCGTTGCCTCGTACGTCAGTCAGCGCATGCTCCTCGCCCGGCCCGCACCGCCGGACGAGGTGTGGGTGGCGATCGCGTCGGTGTATCCGGCGATCAGCCGGTCCAGCCCGACCGACGGCGTGAAGCCCTTTTCGTAGCGCAGCCTCGCCGCTTCGCCCATCGCGCGGTTGTCCGCCGAGACGATCCGCCGCAGGCACTCCGCCAGCGACGCCGGATCGTCCGGGCGGTGCAGCAGGCCCGTCTCCCCATCATCGACCAGCTCGGTGAAAGCCCCGTGAGCCGCCGCGACCGTTGGCACGCCGGCGGCCATCGCCTCGACGACTACCAGCCCGAACGCCTCCAGCCACGACGAGGGCGCGACCACCGCGGCGGCGTCCGCGGTCAGCGCCCGGCAGTCCTCTTTGGACTGCAGGCCCACATACCGGACGTCCTCCCGGCCCGAGGCCCAGCGAGAGACGTCGTCGGAGAGCGGGCCGGTGCCCGCGATGACCAGCGGTAACCCGAGACCACCGGAGGCCGCCACGCGATCCCACGCGGTCATCAAGGTCAGGATGCCCTTCTCCGCGGTGATCCGGCCGAGAAACAGTATGTGGGAGCCCGTGCCGGACCGACGCACACCAGGGTCGGGGACGAAGTTGTGCTTCACGACGAGCCGTTCGGCGGGCATCCCCGCCGCCACCAGCGTGGCACGCTGTGCGGCCGAAATGCAGAAGAACCGGTCGATCCCGGACCACCAGCGCCGCCGGTTCGCGACCATGCTCACCGCCATCGGCGCCGTCGCGACCGCGGAACCCCGGTAGCAGCCGTGCCGCACGGCGGGCAGCGGCGAGCCGCCGACGCAGTCGGTGCAGATGCGCCCGTCGCGGTAAAGCGTCCCAGGTGGACAGACCATCGTGTAGTTGTGCAGCGTCGCGACCACCGGCACCCGCGCGTCCGCGCAAGCGGCCACGACCGACGGTGAGAGCAGCGGGAACGTGTTGTGCAGGTGCACGACGTCCGGGCGGTCGGCCCGCAAGCGGGTCACCAGGTCTCGCCGCGCCGCCGGGTTCCACGGCACGAGCAATGGCACGGCGGCCTTACGCGGCAAGGACATCGAGGCGATGTCGTCGCTACGGCGTTCGAACAACCCGACCTGGTGCCCGCCGTCGGCGAGCAGGGCCATCTCCTGGTCGACGACGGTGTTCTCGCCGCTCGGCTGCTCGGACCGGTAGCGGTTGTGCACCACCAGCACCTTCATCGTCGCACCCCTCCCCCGGGAATGAACTTCTCTTCGGCACTGTCCGACGCCGGACCGCGGGCCAGCAAGGACGCCGCGACCGCCAGGTGCAGCAGATACGGCGAGGCGTCGCCCAGCCCGGCCTCGGTGTAGGACGCGCTCAGGCAGTACGCGATCAGGAAGATCGCGCAGGCGCGTTGCAGCGAGGGCGGACGCAGGACCGCGACGGCCACCAGGACCAGCAGGAACGCCGCCACCAGTCCGATCCCGAGGTAACCCTGCTCGTGGTAGACCGCCAGCCAGCTGTTGTCGATCGGCAGCCCGGCGTAGGACTTGTCGGTCAGCCCGACGCCGAAGAGATAGTCGAACGTCGAGCGCGGCGCGTCCAGCAGGGCGTCCCACACCTTCGCACGGCCGGTCAGACTGGAGAAGTTGTCCGCGCTCTGCCCGCGCAGGAACCAGGTCTGCAACGCCGAGGCCAGCGCGACCGCCGCGAACCCGACCACCAGCGCGCTCCACGCGAACACCTTCCGCACGCGGGGGCTGGTCAGCAGCAGCGAGCCGAGCGCGACCGCCAGCCCGACGACGAGGCCGAGCGTCGCCGTGCGGGTGTGGGTCAGCAGCAGGAGGCCGAGCGACGGGACGACGACGGCCAGCGCGCTCCAGCGGTCCGTCCGGCGGCCGAGCCAGAGCAGCAGCGAAAGTCCGGCGATGATCGCCGCGTACTGTCCGACCTGCGGCGGGGTGAGCGGCCACACCGCACCGGAGAGCCTGCCGCCGTAGATGTCCGGAAAAGCCTTGCCCGGTGCGACGACGAGCCCGATCGCCACGGTCACGAGGATCGCGCCGTACGCGCGGATGTGGTGCCGGACGAACGTGACACCACCGTCCCACCACCGCGTCAGCAGCCACAGGGTGGCCAGGAAAACCGAAAACCGGAAGCACCGGAAGAGCGCGCCGAGGCCCGACTGCAGGTCCACGCTCGCCACGATGCTGGTGAGCAGCAGGAACGTGAGCAGCAGCAGATAGGCGCTCGGCCGGATCCGGAGGCGGGGGTTGAGCACCAGCGCCAGCACGAACGCCGTCATCAGGGAGCCCATGGTGACGAGCTGGCTCACCGAACGCGGCAGCGGGATCACGGTCTGCGCCCCGGTCGAGCCGAGGGTGTTGATGATCAGCAGTGTCCACGCGGCACCCACCAGTTTCGGCGGGCGCTCTGTGTCCACAATGGACGAGGAGGTGGGCGTCCGCGCGGTCGTGTCGGCCACGTCAGCCACCACCCCTGCCGAACGTGCTCTCCTTGTCCTGCTGGTACGGCGCGCCCTGCCACTCCCCGAACTCGACGACCTGGCCGGGCTGGTGAACCACGAACGTCCACGGGCCGGCGTAGGTGTTGTGGTACCAGCGGTTGCCCTGGTTGAACGTGATCGCGTCCTGCACCACGCCGCCCTTGTACGGCGACCACTCCGGGTAGGTGCCGTAGTTCGACAGCAACGCCATCCGGCCGCAGGTGACCGTGCAGCCGATGACGGCGGGGTCGAGCAGGAACCGGTTGTCGTGGATCTCGACGCGCTGGGTCTTCCAGCGGCAGTCGGCCTTTAACTGTGCGGTGTCGATTCCGGGCGCCGCGCACTGGGTACGATTGGTGACCAGGCGGGTACAGGAGTCGGTGGAGGTGTTCGCCGGGCTGTTGCAGAACCGGTCGGCGTTCTCCCACAACGTCACGCCGGACCAGTTGTCCTGCAGCACGTTGCCGAAGACATCGATCTTGTCGGTGCGAGCCTTCACCCGTGGGTCGCCGCCCGCCTCGGACAGGTAGATGGTGCCCGCCGGGAAGTTGTCGCCGCTGTCCGCGCGCTTGCGGCCGTCGACCCAGTTGTTCCGGCGGATGGTGTTGTCCCGGATGATCGCGTTGTAGCTGATCTCGTAGAAGATCGCGGCGCCGTCGTTGCCCTCGATGACATTGCTCGCGATGAGGAAGTCGTTGTTGTTCGTGTCGGCCCACAGGCCGGTGCCGCGGTTGTCGTGCACCCAGTTCCCGCTGATGTCGGCGCCGTTGACCGACCAGAACTTGACGCCGCCGGTGCAGCCGCAGCCGTCGACGTGTTTTTCCCAGTCACCGGTGTTGTTCCCGGCGATCTCGTTGCCCTCGACGACGAGCCCGGTGATCCGGTTGCCCTCGGCGAACGCGTTCATCCCGTACTGCCCGTTGCGTCGCAGGCAGTTGCCCCTGACCTGTTGACGGTCGCCCGCCATCAGCCCGGCGCCGTCGTTGTCCTGGATCGCGCTGTGCTCGATCACCCAGCCGTCGCCGGAGTCGTGGTTGACCACGCCCTCGTCGCGGGGCGCGGTGAAACCCTGGACGGTCAGGTTCTGGATTTTGACGTTCTTCGCGTGGCCGGTGAACGCGTAGTTGTTGAGCTTCTTACCGTCCACAATGGCCCCGGGCGCACCGATGTAGACATCGCCGTCCTTCGGCTCTACCTGGTTGTACCGGTCGTCACCGAGCAGGTGCGCGCCCGGCGCCAGCCAGAACGTCGTACCCGCTGGGCTGGACTTGGTCTTCTCCCGGATGTCCCCCTTGACGGCCGGGTCGATCGTCACCGCGCCCGCCGGTGCGGTGGCCGGGCCGGGCGGCAGCTTGTCGCACACCGCCGCGACCTGCCCGGACGGCGCGGCCGACGGCGGCCGGTTCGCGGCGTCGCCGTCCTGCCCGGAGCACGCGCTCAGTACCAGCGCTGCCACGCCCAGCAGTGCCATCAGGCTTTTCGTGCGGATCACCGCGAACCTCCTTCCGATCTGGACTGTCTACTGTGGACTATCTCGCGAATCTCAGTCTCGTCGTCACCGCACCGGCACCGCCACTGCCGACCAACGTCGTCGCGGGCTCACGACGGCCGAAGCCCGCGGAATACCAGCCCAGCGGCGGATCCTCCTGGCCCCGGTGTGCCGTCCAAGCCAGCTCCGGCGGGAGTTCCAGCACCGCGGCGCGCCCTTGTGTCCACTTCAGACTCGCGGTGTGCCCATCGAGCGAGACGTCGACCGCGGGCCCGAGATGGAAGGCGAGCCTGCCCCAGCGACCTTCCGAGCCGTCGACCTCGTCGAGGATCGTGAGCACCTCGCCGTCGAGTGTCACCGAGCGGCGGTGGATCGCCGGACGGTAGCCGTCATGCTCGGCACTCCAGCGCGACGGGCCACTGTCCGGAGTATGCACGTCGAGAACCGTGCTGTGCGCGTGCTGGATCCACAGGAACGGACCGCCCGAAGCAGACTGATCGGCACCGTCCAGCTCCAGGGTGTTGTGGCCGAGGGTGGACCGGAAGTACGACCGCCAGCGGGGTTCGCCGTGGTAGCAATACGTTCCCGGGTCCGCGAGGATCTCGACGCCGTCGTGCCGGACCTCCACCGAGAGCGCGTCGGCGTGCGCGTGGGCGGCGATCGAGAGGAAGCCGTGCGGCCCGGCGTCGCACCGGCACCAGATCTCCCCCGTTTCGCCGCGCGAACGCAGGACGGTCATCCCGGCGTCGGCGAGATGCGCCGGGCGGCGCACGGGCCGCGCGGACGTCGGTTGTGGCACCGGGCCGAGCGCGGCGAGCAGCGGGGTTCGTACGTCCTTTTCGGACACTTCCGGCCACCAGTCGCGACGGCCGAACAGCGCGTCCCCGGTGGCGAGCAACGACGCCCAGCGACCGACGTCGGGACCGTCGAAGATCAGGCCGAAACCGTCGTCGGCGTCACCCTGCCTCGGCGGATGCAGCTTCACGTCCACAATGGACGCCAGTGCATCGCACATCCGTCGCAGGACGAGCCAGGTCGAATCCGGAACGTGGGCGCCCGCGGCGTTCGCCTCCAGTGCCGCCGCGAGACCCAGTTCCAGGACGAGGCCGTGGTACTCGGTGGCCAGCTCGCGGTTCAGGCCGGAGTCGAAGGTGTTCGCGCGCAGGTGCTCGTCGAGCGAGCGCAGCGCGTCCGCCCGCCAGCCCGGGGATTCCGGGAACCACGCGAACGCGCTCGCGGCGGCGAGCTGCCCGGCCGCCTCGGCGATGACGTGGTTGTTCGCCGAGGAACCCCGGCTCGGGAAGTCCTCGAGCCAGCGCTGGTGGTACCAGATCTGCCGCAGTGCCACCGGGTTGTCCTCGAACAGGTCGCGCGCCCCTGGCCAGCCGTCGAGCAGGCGGCGGACCCAGACCCAGGACAGCAGCCGGATGCCCAGTTCGATCCCGCTCACCCAGTGCACACCACGCATCGGCGGGTTGGCCGACCACCAGGACCGCAGGTGTTCGGCGACGCGCCGGGCGTACCGCACCTCGCCGGTCAGCGCGAACGCGGCGGCGAGCACGGTCAGGTGCTGGTGCCGTGAGGGTTCCCAGATCTGCTTGATGTCCCCGACCGTGTCCTCGCTGCGGTAGTCGATGTCGAACGAGTACACATCGGACGGTGCGCCGAGCCCGGTCTTCGGGTCGCGGGACCACTCCGGCGCGACCAGGTCGTGCCGTTCGACACCGAAGTACTCGCCATGGCCGTCCAGCAAGCGGTCTGCAGTGGCGACGAGCCGGGTTACGGCCTCGTCGCCGACGGCCTTGAGCACGTCGTCATCGAGGACCGCGGCGAATCTTCGCCGGGGCAACGGCGTGGACTGGGCGGGCAGCTCACGCCACTGCCGTTTCCGGACGACGTCGGTGACGCGCCCGGCGATCTCGGCCGGTCCCATCCGGGACAGCCGGCGCAGGTACCAGGCGGGATCCATCACGAACCCTCGATCCGCACCGGGGTGCCGGTGGTGAGGCTGCGCTGCACGGCCAACGTGGTGAGCGTCGTCGCGACCAGGGAATTCAGCGAAACCGGCATCGGTGAACCGCGCCGGACCGCGCGGACGAACGCCTCCAGTTCGGCGCGCTGGCCCTTGTCGCGGCCCTTCGGAATCCGCGAGCTGGCCCACTTCTTGCGGGAGAACACCGACGCGCGGACGAAGTCGTCGAACTTCAGGACCTTCCCGTCCGCGACGACGTCGAGCGTTTCCTTCGGGAAACCACTGGACCCGCTGGTGGCGTAGCTGATCGAAGCCGTCGAGCCGTCCGGGTAGCGCAGGAGGATCTGGAGGTCGGCGCCGCTCGGAGTCGCGCACGCGTACACCGAAACCGGGTCGCTGCCGAGCAGCCAGCTCACCGTGTCGATGAAGTGCCCGCCCTCACCGGCGAACCGCGAGCCCTCGCTCTCGACCTGGTTGTACCAGCTGTTGTGCTCGAGACGTCCGGCGTTGACGAGGTAGCGCACCGAAGCCGCGCCGACCCGCGGGCCGAACTGGCCCCGCGCCTCCAGCAGCAGCGGTGCGAAGCGGCGGTTGAACCCGACCTGGACCCGGTCGTTGCCCGACTCCTCGATAGCCTCCACCACGGTGGTCAGCTCTTTTTCCGACAGGGCAAGGGGTTTCTCGACGAACACGGCCTTGCCCGCGAGCAACGCGCGGCGGGTCAGCTCGGCGTGCGAGCTGTGCCGGGTCACGACGAACACCGCGTCGATCGACGGGTCCTCCAGTACCTTGTCGACATCGGTGGACGCCTCGGCGAAGCCGAACTTGCGCTGAGCGTTGGCTCCGGACAGCGCCGAGGTGGTGGCCACGTGCCGGAGCTGGACGTCGGTCATCTCGGCCAGATGCGGCAGGAGCATCGAGGACGCGTAGTTCCCCGCGCCGATGAAGCCGAGCCGCAGCGGCTGCCCCAGCGGAAGCGCCTTCGCGACCTTGGTCGCCGGAGCCACCCGCGGCGCCGTGAGAATGGCTTCCTGGACATGGACGTCGGCCAGCGCGTCCGGGTAGCGGAAGAGCACCGCCACCGCTTTCAGCTCACCGTCGTTGAGCTTGCGGTACGTCTCGACGGCGGTCGAGAAGTCCGCGACGTGCGAGATCAGTGGTTCGACGTCGATGCGCTTGCGGGCGATCAGGTCGAGAACGCTTTCGATATTGCGGCGTTCCGTCCAGCGCACCTGGCCGATCGGGTAGTCGCGGCCCTGGAGTTCGTATTCCGGGTCGTAGCGGCCGGGTCCGTACGAACGGGAGAACCGGACCTCGAGTTCCTTTTCGTAGTAAGCGTTCCACGGCAGGTCGAGCTTGCACTTGCCGATGTCGACGATGCGGCCGCGGTCGCGCGCGAGCTTCGCGGCCAGCTCCACCGGCTCGTTCGTGCTGCCACCCGCCGCGAGGTAGACCTGGTCGACGCCGTGGCCCGCGGTGATTTCGGCGACCGCGGCCTCGATCTGCTCGGACGCCGGATTCCCGCACGCCAGCGCGCCGAGCTTTTCGCCGAGTTCGCAGCGCGTCGGGTCCGGGTCGACACCGATGACGCGGACACCGGACGCGGTCAGCAGCTGCACGACGAGCTGGCCGATCAGGCCGAGCCCGATCACCAGCGCGACATCGCCGAGCTGCGGTTCCCCGCGCCGGACACCCTGCATCGCGATCGAACCGACGGTGCCGAAGGCGGCGTGCCGCGGATCGACCCCGGCGGGAACGCGGCTGTACAGGTTCTTCGGCACCCAGTTCAGCTCGGCGTGCAGCGCCTGCTCGTTGCCCGCGCAGGCCACGAGGTCACCGATCTGGACGTCCTCGATGCCGTCGCCGACCTGCTCCACCACGCCACACAGCGAGTAGCCGAGCGGAGTGTAGGAGTCGAGCTTGTTGATGGCCTTGCGGTAGGTGGCGGCGAGGCCGTTGGTGGCCACGCTCTGCACAACCTTCGCGACCTGGTCCGGCCGGGCACGGGCCTTGCCCACCAAGGAAAGGCTCGCCTCGGAGACCTTCATCATCTCGGTGCCGGTGGAGATCAGCGAGAACAGCGTCCGCACGAGCACCCCGCCCGCCTTGCACGCCGGCGCGGCCACCTCGAGAAGGGCCAGCTCACCGCTCTTGTAGTTCTGCACTACCTGTTTCACGTCACTCCTAGTTGTTACCGCTGCCCGCGCCCGCGGCGGTGGCGCCGCGGTACCAGTATTCGAGAGTCAGTACGTGCCAGAGGTGTTTCGACCGGTCCTGCTGCCCGGCCGCGTCCTCGTCGACGAGCCGCTGCAACGCCTCGCGCCGCAGGAACCCGGATTTGACGAGTTCGCCGTCGTTGACGACCTCCCGCACCACGGGTGCGAGGTCCCGGCTCATCCACGCCCGGATCGGCGCGCTGAACAGGCCCTTCGGCCGGTGCACGATCTCACCGGGCAAAATGGACAGTGCGGCCTGCTTGAGCGCCATCTTCCCCTGCCGCCCCACGATCTTGCGGTTGCCGGGGATACGGAAGGCGGCCTTGACGACCTCGACGTCCACAAAGGGCACCCGCACCTCGGTCGAGGCCGCCATGCTGGACCGGTCGGTGTAGGTCAGGTTCAGGCCGGGCAGGAACAGCCGGGAGTCCGCGAGGCACATCCGGTTGACGAAGTCGTCGAGGACGTTGTCGTTGTACGTGTCGGCGTGCTCGGTCAGCACGTCGTCCACAGTGGACGAAAGGTCCGGGTTGAGCAGATCGAGCAGCTCGGCCCGGTCGTACATCGTGTAGCTGCGCCGGAACGCCGTCTCCTCCGGCAGCTCGGCGAACGAAAGGAATCGCTTCGCGAACCGCACCGAGCGGAAGCCCCGCTTCGCCGTCGCGACCGGCAGTCTGTCCACAAGGGAATGGACTGGTTTGCGCAGCGCGCCGGGGACCTGCTGGTACCGCAGCGCCAGGACGTTCGCGAGGTGCTTGCGGTAACCGGCGAACAGCTCGTCGGCGCCCATCCCGGACAGCATGACCTTCACCCCGGCCTCCCGCGCGGCGGTGCAGATCAGGAAGGTGTTGATCGCCGCCGGATCGCCGATCGGCTCGTCGAGGTGATAGGTCATCCGCGGCAGCAGGTCCAGCACCTGCGGCGCGATCTCGATCTCGTGCAGGTCGACGCCGAACTTCGCGGCGACCTGCCGGGCGTAGCGCAGATCGTCCGGCATGGCCTCGAACTTCGCGTCCTCGGCGCGGAAACCGATGGTGTAAGCCGAAATCCCCGGCTGCTCGCGGGCGGCGAGCGCGGTCAGGTAGCTCGAATCGAGCCCACCGGAAAGGAACGTCGCGACGGGGACGTCCGCGAGCAGGTGTTTCCTTGTCGACTCGGCGACAACCGCGTCCAGATCGACGTCACCGGTGTATTCGGCGCCCTCGGCCGCGACCTCGCGCAGGGACCAGAAGCTGCCCTGTTCGGTTCGTCCGTCGGGGTGGAAGCGCAGCCAGCTGCCGGGCGGGAGCTTCTCGGCCTCCCGGAACGCGCACCGGCCGTCCGGCACCCAGTAGTACAGCAGCGAGGCCACGAGGGCGGCTTCGTCGATGCGCAGCGAGCCACCGAGTTCGGACGCGAGCGCCTTCAGCTCCGAGGAGAACACCACCCCGCCGCCACGTCGTACCAGGAACAGCGGCTTGATACCGAGCTGGTCGCGGGCCAGCACGAGTTCGCCGGAGCGTTCGTCGAACACCGCGAACGCGAACATGCCCCGCAGCCGCGGCAGGCATCCGATGTCCCACACCCGCCACGCCTGCAACACCACCTCGGTGTCCGAGGTGCCACGGAAACGCACCCCGGCCGCCTCCAGTTCGGCACGCAGCTCCGGCGCGTTGTACAGCTCTCCGTTGTAGGTCAGCGCGAGGCCGTCGGCGACCATCGGCTGCGCGCCGGTCTCCGACAGGTCGATGATCGACAACCGTCGGTGTCCGAAGTGGACTTCCCCAGCGCCGGCGGCGTGCTCGTAGTGGCCGGCGCCGTCCGGGCCGCGGTGGGCCAGCGCCTTCGTGAGCCGCTGGGTGAGCGGGCCGCCGTCGGGCCAGAGATAGGTGCCTGCGATGCCGCACATCTGCGTGGCGTCCCCTTCAATTCGTGGAACTGGGTGCGGTCGTCACGAGACTTCCGCGTTCTTCTCCCCGGTGACCGGCGAAAAGTGCTCGGTCGGCAGTTCGCCCTTGTGCGCGGGATCGTGCAGCAACGGTGTCGGCCTGCGTGGCACGCCGTTGCGGATTTGCTTGCCCGGCTTGGGTTTCGCCACCGGCTTGACCGGCGCCAGAATCCTCGTCGGGGCCTCGGAGTCCGAGATCTTCCGTCCGTCGTCCACCGGTTCCGGAATCGCCGGCGTGGTTTCGGGGACGTCCAGTTCCTTCGACCGCTGTGCGGCCGCACGGCCGCGCAACGCGGTGTGCAGGCCGTCCCACAACGTGCCGTCGGTACGGTCGCGCGGATCGGGGTCGACCACGACGACGCCGATGATCGGGATGGCCCGGTCGGCCAGCTGCCGCGCCACGGTGTGCAGCCACAGCGTGCTTTCCTTCCCTGCCCGCACGACGAGCACGGTCTCCTCGCCGAGCGCGTCCAGGTCGGTCCACGCCACCCCCGGCGAGACCGAGCCGACGCCTATCCGGCGTTCCTCGGGCTCGGCCGGTGGGGCGTCGACGGCCACGAGCCTGGCCTCGCTGCCCGAGGCGGCGGCGAGCGTGCGCAGCTCCCCGCCCGGCAGATCGTCGACGAGCGCGACCGGCTCGTCGAGTTCGGCTGCCATGTCGAGGGCGAGCGCGGCGGTGACCTTCGGACAGCCGAGTTCCAGCAACGACACGGACCCGGCGTCGGAGCGGATCGCACGGACGAGTGTCGTCGCGATCCTCTTCCGGTCGGTGACCCCGCGTGAACGTCGCCAGAGTTTGACCGGACCGCGCGGCGGCGAGGAAAGCTGTGCGATGACCGACGCACCGAGGTGTTCGGAGATCTCGCGGCGCAGCACCGGCCTGTCCCGCACGACGCCGGTGACGAGCGCGAGGGCGAGCCCCAGTGCCAGGCCCAGCGCGAGACCGATACCGCTGTTGAGCGCGCCGGTCTTGAGCAGCGAACGCGGCAGGACCCGCGGTGTCTCGATGATCTGCGTGCCCGCGGCGATCTGCGGGGTGCCGATCCCGGCCTGCTGCGCGCGTTGTTCGAAGTCGGAGATCTGCGCGGTGAGCGCGGCGCGCCTGCCGTACAGCGTTTCGAGTTCCGTCGCGTTGCCTGCCGTCCGGCCCCTGACGTTCGTCTTCTCCTTCTCCGCGATCTGCGCGTCGACGTCGGCGAGCTGGGCCTGGATCTGGTTGCGCTGATCGCTCAGCGCCTTGGCCTGCGCGGACGCGGCGGCCTGGTTGCGCTGCGCGTGATCGGCGATGAACGCGTCGGCGAGTGCCTTGGCGCGCGCTGTCGCGTCGGCCGCGCTGGTGCCCTTGACCGTCACCTGCAGGACGTTGTTCGTCAGGCCGAGACCCTGGTAGTCCTTCAGGAAGTCTTCCGGTTTCTGCGTGCTGTTGACGGCTTTCAGCGCGGCGCCGGCGATCTGCGTCGTCTGCATGAGGGCGACGTCGGTGCGGATCAGCGTGCCGCTGTCGGTCGGGGAATCGTCCTTGTGCAGCACGATGATCTTCGTGACCGCGGTCGGCGGCGACGGCAGGACGACCGCGAGCGCGCCGCCTGCTACAAGACCGAGCAGGGCGAGGGAAAGCCACAGCCGCCGGCCCCTGCGGACCGAGGCGATCAGCCGCGGCAGGTCGAGCAGCGGCTGGGAGGAGGTTTGCCGGGTAGTCACGCCGAACCCGCCATCGCGTCGCGCCGGACGGTGTCCTGGCTTTTCGAGGGTTCCGCACCGGGCCGCACCGGATGGACCAGCAGCGCGCCGAGGATCTCGTGCCCGGCATCCGCGCAGGCCTCGGCGATCCCGACCAGCTCCCACGCGGTCCGCGAACCCGCGCCGAGCACGACGAGCACACCCGTCACGCCGCCGCCGTCGAGGACGATCGGACGCGAGGCGACGATCTCGGCACGGTCCATCGCCGACCGCGGGACGGCCTCGGCGTCGGCCGCGACGCCGAGCTGTTCGGCGGCGCCCGCCGCGGGCCCGTCGTCGTCCGCGGTGAGCACCAGAATCCGCTCGCGGGTGCCGTGGGTGAGCCCGAGCCGGGTCAGGACACGCCGGTAGCGGACGTCGCGGTTGAGGTCGTCCGCCGGGATTTCGAGCCGCGGGACGTGCCACGGCCGGTCGCCGCCCACCGCGCGGCGCAGTTTCCCGCCGAGTCCGGTGGCGGCGGCCGGGGCGGCGGCGTCGGGGACGTCGATCGCGGAAAGGACCGGGGCACCGAGCGCGGCGGCGATTTCCGTCTCGCTCCGGAGCCTGCGGTCGGCGCGCGCGGCGAAGAGGTGACCGAGGACGCCAACGAGGAAGAACAACACGGCGCCGCCCGCGACGAACTGGACCATGGTCGGCGCCGCCGCGGCGCTGGGCCGCGCGGCCGGGCCCATGACGACCATGTTGCCCTGCCCGGTGGCGGCGTCGGCCTGGTTGAGGTTGTTGATCGCCTGCTCCAGCGAGGTCCGCAGCCCTTCGAGCTGGGTGCGGGCCTGGACGCTTTCCACGGTCAGGTCCTTGCCCTCGACCGAACGCTGCAGATCGGAGATCTTCTGGTTGGTCTGCACGACCTGCTGGCGCAGGGTCTCCCGCTGTTCCCGCGCGAGCTGCCCGGCGGGGTCCATGCTGTTGGCCAGCAGCTGGGTCGAGTACTTCACGAACTGGTCCGCGACCTGGTCGGCGAGCTGTTTCGCCGCGTCGGCGGTGGCGCCGGAGACTTCCAGGGTCACCACGTTGCCCTGCGCGGCCGAGGCGGTGATCCGCTTGCGGAGGTCGTCGGAGGAGACGTGCCAGCCGAGGTTGGCGGCGGACCGGTCGAGCACCACGGAGCTGGTCGCGACCTGGGCCTGGGTCAGCAGCTCGTCGGCCTGCCGGGGGCCCTGCATCAGCACGCTCGCGGTGGTCTTGTAGCCGGGGGAGAACAGCAGGGAAGCGCCGGCACCGGCCAGGCCCCCCACCACGACGAGGACAGCGAGCAGCCGCCAACGCCTGCGGAGAACCTGCCCGACCATGGACAGGCGCACCGTATCGTCACGCAACGCCGGGGTCTCCCCTCGTACTGTGCCGGTGGATACCAATCCGGCCTTGGTAAAGGCTTGTCACCGCTGGAAGCGCGGCTTTCATCCCACCCGTCGTCGCGTTCACGACATTGGTTACAGCTACGCCGGAGTTTTGTTCAAAGTTTTGTACTCGGCACTCAGGAGGTCGCGCGCTCGTAGGCAGCGAGTAACGCGGTGCGGGAGTTGTCCCACGAAAGCGGCCCGTTCACGCGTTCCTTGCCCAGCTCGCCCATGCGCTCACGCTCGGCGGGATCGTCGAGCAGCTTCGCGATGAGCTTCGCGAACTCGCCGACGTCGTTGGCGGGCGCGTAGAGGGCCGCGTCCCCCGCCGAAACCCGCGCCTCCCGCAGGTCGAACGAGACGATCGGGCGGCTCATGGCCATGTACTCCATGATCTTGTTCATCGTCGACACGTCGTTGAGCGGGTTCAGCGGATCGGGCGCGAGGCAGACGTCGGCGGCCGACAGGTAGCGCACCAGATCGGCGTCCGGGATGCGGCCGGTGAACTCGACCCGATCGGCCAGCCCGAGCTGTTTCGACAGCGCGACCATCTCGTCGAAGGTGTCGCCGGAGCCGACGAACGCGGCGTGCCAGTCGTCGCGGCCGACCTCGTCACGCAGTGCGGCGAGCGAGCGCAGGGCGTAGTCGACGCCGTCCTGCGGGCCCATGACCCCCAGGTAGCAGAGCAGATGCGGCTTGCCGCGCTTGAGTTCGGGCTCGGCGGGGACCTGCTGGAAGCGGTCGATCACCGGCGCGCTGCGTACCACGAAGACGTCGTCGGGCGACTTCTTCCCGCGGGTCAGCGCGGCCTCGCGGTAGCTCTCGTTGGTCGAGATCACGACGTCGGCGGCGCGGTAGGTGGCGCGTTCGAGCGCGCAGACCCCGCGGTAGAGGAAGTCCTCGCCGCGGTCGAAGCGCGAAAGATACAGCTCGGGGCATAGATCGTGCTGATCGAAGATGAACCGGGCGCCCTGGCGTTTGAGCAGCAGCGCGACGAGGAAGAGCAGGTCCGGCGGGTTGCAGGCGTGCACGACGTCGACGCGGCCGATCCTCCGCGCGAGCCGGAAGGTGTGCCACAGCGCGGATCCGTACTCCTGCAGGTACCCGGCGGGGCCACCGGTCGCGGCCTTGAGCGGGTACCGGTGGATGTGGACGCCGTCGATCTCCGCGTACGCCTCGGTGTCCCGCTTGGTGCCCTGCGGGCAGATGACGTGCACCTCCCACCCCGCGTCGCGCAGGGTCGTGCTCTCCTGCCATACCCGGCGGTCGAACGGGACCGAAAGATTCTCGACGAGGATCAGGGCTCTTTTACCAGGCAAGGCCGACGTATCCCTTTTCGTTCCGGCGCGTGGCGGCGTCGGGGAGGCGGACGAGATCGATGAGCACCTGGTCGCCGCCGTGCGGGAGCGCGTCGGCGACCGCGGCGTCGGAGCTGCCGACGAGGCACACGTCGGCGTGGGCGAGGACTTCGCCGATGGAGCCCGCGAGCAGCTGGCCGAGGTGCGGGAGCCTGCTCTCGATGTACTCGCGGTTGGCGCCCATCAGCCGGGACAGGCTGACGTTGGCGTCGTAGATCTTGAGGTCGTAGCCCTTGCCGAGCAGCCGTTCGGCCAGTTCGACGAGCGGGCTCTCGCGGAGGTCGTCCGTGCCGGGCTTGAACGACAGCCCGAACAGGCCGATCTTGCGCTTCCCGGTGCGGGCGACGAGGTCGAACGCGCGCTGCAGGTGCTCGTCGTTCGACGGGAGCACGTGCGCGAGGATCGGCACCGACACGTCGGCGCGGTGCGCGGCGTAGACCAGGCCACGCAGGTCCTTCGGCAGGCAGGAGCCGCCGAAGGCGAACCCGGGTCTCAGGTAGGCCGGGCTGATGTTGAGCTTGCGGTCGGCGAGGAAGACGTCGATGACCTGGTGCGAGTCGAGCCCGAGCGCGCGGCAGACGGCGCCGAGTTCGTTCGCGAAGCCGATCTTCAAGCCGTGGAAGGCATTGTCGGCGTACTTGGTCATCTCGGCGACCGGGATCGGCACGCGGAAGACGTCGCCGGGCAGCCCTTCGTAGAGCTTCGCGACGGCGTCGCCGCTTTGCTTGTCGAACTCGCCGATGACGGTCTTCGGCGGGTCGAAGAAGTCGCGGACGCTGCTGCCCTCGCGCAGGAACTCCGGGTTCACCGCGACCCCGAAGTCGACCCCGGCGGTGCCGCCGGAGGCCTTTTCCAGAATGGGAACCAGCAGGTCGAGACAGGTGCCGGGCAGCATGGTGCTGCGGAAGACGACCGTGTGGCGGGCCCCTTCGGGGCGCCGGGCTTTCGCGCTCAGTGCCTCGCCGATCTCCTCCGCGACGCGTTCGAGGTACGCGGTGGAAAGGCTGCCGTTGGGCGCCGACGGCGTACCGACGCAGACGAGCGAGATCTCACTGGCGGCGACGGCCTCGGCGACGTCGGTGGTGGCGCGCAGCGCCCCGGACGCCACGACCTCCGCCGTCAGCTCGCCGATGCGTTCCTCGACCACCGGGGCCTTGCCCCGGGTGACGAGATCGATTTTGATCGGGTTGACGTCCACCCCGACGACCTGATGACCACGACCGGCGAGGCACGCGGCGGACACGCAGCCCACGTAGCCCAGCCCGAAGACGCTGATCTGCACGACACACCCTCCAGCCGGATTCGCTGCACCCTTGGTCGGTACCCGCGCGCGGTTCGTTACCGCTTCCCACGCGTCGATTCGGCGACGGTGCGTGTCGTTACGCTTCCTTGACTCTCCCCACGTCCGTTCGGCCCACTATCCTTGGCACACAACGGAACCCCTGACACCGGGCCTCCGATGATCGACTCACCCGGCGATCACCGCGGCTCCGCTCCGCCCTAACCCCCTCCCCCACCCTTCCCTTGGGGGGCGTCCCTGCAACATTCTATCGCCCGGGTACGACAAAACCCGCGAAAAGCGCTCCGGGAAGGGAAGTTGTCCACAATCACGAATGGCTGTGGATATCTGCCGCAGCGAGTGCTGGGCGGTGTGCCGAGGGACGCCTTCGGTGCGCTCGATGCACCGAGGGACGCCCTTGTCGCACTCAACGCACCCAAGGCGTCCCTCGGCACCCAGTTCAGCGCCAGCATGCTTGTCCTTTGTGGACAGTCTAGCCGCGAAGGGGTCCTTAAGGGCGCTGAGCGCCGGTAAGGAGGCCTTCACGGCGTCCGGCAGGCTTGGCAGGCGAGACTTCCCGGCACTGAAGGACGCCTTGAGCGCACGGAGCGCACCGAAGGCGTCCTTCAGCACACCTACCTCTCCATCCTTTGTGGACCCGAACACGCCGAAGGGCGCCCCGACGCGACCACCGCACCGAAGGCGCCCCTCGCAGAAGAGCGAGAAAGAATCAGTTGCTCTGCACGAACTTCGTCGCCAGCCCCTCACCGACCGACGTCGCCTTGCTGTGGTTCTCGATCGGCGACACCGTGGAGTTCTTGAAGCAGATGTAGGTCACGCCGGAGTCGACGCCACCGTTCTTCGGGTCGGGGTTGATGCCCAGTGCCTTGGCGGTGGCATAGGAGGCCTCACCGATGATGGACTTCGGCCCGGTGTCCCCGATGACCGCGTAGACCACCTTGTTGTTGTAGATCACCGCGCAGGAGCCCGCGCCCTTCAGTTTGGACGCCTCGTAGTTCCAGATCCCGCTCGCCTGCGGCACGACGATATACGGCAACGCGGCGGCGTTCAGCGGTTTCCCGTCGGACTGCGGGAAAGCGGTGTCCGGCAGGAAGCAGCAGTCGGTCTTTTCGTTGCACTGCGCGGTCCGCTGACCGTCGCAGTCGATGTCCATGTCGGCCTTCCAGAACACGGCACCGTTGGCATCACACACCGGGATCGAAGCACCGGTTTCCTCGTCGGTCTTGTACTTGCCCTTCGAGATCTGCTTGCAGCCCGCGGTTTTCGCCAGCAGTTCCGCCGCACTCGGCCCCGCCTGTACAGAAGCACCAGAAGCATCAGCCGGAGCACCCAAAGACGCACCCAAAGGCGCGGCCACAGCCGATGGGGTCACCGCCGCGGCCAGCAAGAGGGTCACGAGCAGGATCAGTTTCCGCATAACCTGGCTCCCATTTGTTAGGAAGACTTCCTTACGTGCGCGGCGGGTACTTAGGATGCACCGCAGCGTCACCGAACTCAAGAGCCAGGCGTGAGTAGTTTTCCCACTGTTCAAACGCGCGTGAAGAAGCGCCAGCTAGCGCGCGACGCGCCGCACCCAGCGAGCGGCCCAGCGTCCCGCTCGACGGTACACAGTGCCCGCGCCGGCGAGGACGTCATCGAGCCACCGCTGGTCGAGATCGTGCCGTACCTCGGTGCGCGACTGCAGCCAGCTGTCCGCCCGCGCGGGGAAACCGTCGCTCGTGTACACCCGGATCGCCCCGGCCGCACGCAGCCGCCCAAGCACTCGGCGGTCGTAAGCGCCGTAGGGCAGCGAGAAACGCCGCACCGGCGTCCCGCTCAGCTCGCCGAGCACCCGCGGCGCCTTCTCGAGTTCCCGCCGCGCGCGCCGGTCGTCGAGCCGCCGCCAGTCTTGGTGCTCCCAGCCGTGCGACCCGATGGTCATCCCCGCGCGCACGAGTTCGCGCACGCCGTCGGAATCCACGTAACCCCGCTCGCCGAGCTTGCCCGCGAGCGGGAAGAACTCGGCACGCAAGCCACGCTCCACCAGCCGCGGCAACGCGATCTCGACGTCGGAGGAGTTGCCGTCGTCGAAGCTCAGGTGCACGTCCGTCCGCCCGGCGACCGCGTCGAGCAGCTGCTCGAACTGCTCCTCCGTCACCCAGCGCTCGTCCTCCCCGGGGTCGAGCGCCCTGGCCGGGCGGCCTATCCCGTGCACGGCCAGATTGACCGCCACCGCCATCTCTCGCCTCGCTCAGATCTTTCGGTCGGGTTCGTGGATCTATCGAGCGATTAGCGCGAGAGTTACATCTTTTTACCGGCAGTTAGCCTTTGCGGATCTCCATCGTGCAGCACTTCGGCCCGCCACCTGCCTTGCGCAGCTCCGAAATGTCCACGAAGACGGGTTCGTACCCCTGCTTTTCCAGGCGTGCGGCCAATCCGGTCGCCTCGACCGGCAGGACGACGTTGCGGCCATCGGAAACACCGTTGAGCCCGAAGCACTCCGCGTCGGCGGTGTCGGCCAGCACGGCGTCCGGGAAGAGCCGCTCCAGCACCCGGCGCGACCCCGGCGAGAACGCCTCCGGGTAGTACGCGATCTGCGCACGGGTGGTGTCGGTGGCTTCGGCGAGCACGAACAACGCGGTGTCGAGGTGGTAGTAGCGCGGGTCGACGAGGTTCAGCGAAACCACCGGTACGCCGAGGACCTCCTGTGCCTCGGCGTGCGCCGCGGGGTCGGTGCGGAAGCCGGTGCCCGCCAGCAGCAGGTTCCCTGTCCAGGCGAAGTCGCCCTCGGCCTCGTTGATCTTCTCCGGCATCGTGATGTCGCGGTAGCCGTGCTCGACGAACCAGCGGCGGAAGTGCTCGGCCTCGGCGGCCCGCTGCGGCGCACGGAACCGCGAGCCGAGGACGCGGCCGGCGACGACCGTGCCGGAGTTGGCGGCGAAGACCATGTCCGGGAGGCCGGGTTCGGGTTCGATCTCTTCGACGGTGTGGCCGAGCCTGCGGTACGTGTCGCGCAGCGCGGTCCACTGCTCGAGCGCGACCTCGGCGCTCGCCGACTGGGTCGGGTCCATCCAGGGGTTGATCGCGTACTCCACCGCGAAGAACCGCGGCGGGCACATCAGGTATCGGCGCGTGGTGGGCACGCGCGGCTGCTCCAGCGGTCGGGATCCCTGCATGATTGCAGGGTAAGGGGCGCCTAATACCGCAATCAATCACTGTTCACTGCGCATCCGCATGCTAAACATTGCGCGTGAACACCATCGACCAGCGAATCGTTTCGTGCCTCGTGGCGAACGCGCGCTCCAGCTACGCCGAGATCGGCAAGGTCGTCGGCCTGTCCGCCCCGGCGGTGAAACGGCGGGTCGACCGGCTGCTGGAAACCGGTGTCCTGCGGGGTTTCACGGCCGTCGTCGACCCCGAGGCGCTCGGCTGGGGCACCGAGGCGTTCGTCGAGGTCACCTGCAACGGCAACATCACGCCCGCGCGGATCCGCGCCCGGCTCGAACCACTGCCCGAGGTCGTCGCCGCCTACACGGTGTCCGGCGCCGCCGACGCCATCGTGCATCTGCGCGCGAGCGACATCCACCATCTGGAGACGGCGCTGGAGCGGCTGCGCGGTCTGGAGATCGTCGACCGGACCGTCTCCACGGTCGTGTTGTCTCGCCTGTTGGAACGACCGCCCTCTCCCGAATCTTGAAACAGCACCGAAAAGGGCGGTGTGCGCCACATTCCGGGAACCCGCCGCGTGTTCCGTGTCACGCTCGGAGGATGAGCGACACCATCCGCAGCGAACACGACAAGGGCGTCGCGCTGCTGACCGTCGACGCCCCGGACACCCGCAACGCACTCACGCTCGGCCTCTCCGCCGAACTGGCCGAAGCCGTCGCGAGAGCCGAAGCGGACACGGCCGTGCACGCCGTGGTCGTCACCGGCGCTCCCCCGGCGTTCTGCGCGGGCGCCGACCTGACCGCCCTGGGCACCGCGAACGAAGAAGGCCTCCGCGCGATCTACGACGGTTTCCTCGCCGTGGCCCGATGTCGGCTTCCGACGATCGCCGCGGTCGGCGGCGCGGCCGTCGGCGCGGGCCTCAACCTCGCGCTCGCCGCGGACGTCCGCCTCGCCGGACCCCGCGCCAAGTTCGTCGCCCGGTTCCTGGAACTGGGGCTGCATCCCGGCGGCGGGATGACGTGGATGGTTCAGCGAGCCGTCAGCAGCCAGCAAGCGGCGGCGATGACACTGTTCGGCGAAGTACTCGACGCCGAAGCCGCCGTACGCGCGGGCCTCGCGCTCCGGGTCGTCGACGGCGATCACGACGCCTTGCTCACCGCCGCACTCGACCTCGCCGCTCCGGCCGTGGCCGCACCGCGCGAGGTTGTCCTCGCGACGAAGGAGTCACTGCGGAACAGCCGCGGACTCACGGAGCACGCCGACGCGGTCAACGCCGAGATCAAGCCGCAGCTCGCTTCGCTGGCCTCACCGGCCTTCGCGGAACGGCTCGCGGCGATGAAGGCCCGTATCAGCGGGCGTTGAGAAGACCTCGACACCCGGCCACTACGGTCGGCGCCGAGACGTGGGTCACAGCGATCCGCGCGCTTAACCGTTACCATCAGTTACAGGTAAATAGGACGTCCGGCGAGCGATGCCGGAACAGCAGCCCGGAAGGCGTCCATCGAGCGGGCACCCGACGACCCTGAGGTCCGGTACGAGCTAACCTCGTGGAAGGCCCTGTGGCCGGAGCCGACACCACCGGGCGGGCGTCCACCCGAGGAGCCGACCCGGGCCACGCAGCATGTCGGGAGAGAGGGAATCCCTGACCCATGAGCACGAGTGCGAACGGCAACGGCGCCTCCGCGAGCCTGGCCGCTTCCAGGCCGACCGAGGTCAGCAAGCTGGACCGCGTGGTGATCCGGTTCGCCGGCGACTCCGGTGACGGTATGCAGCTGACCGGCGACCGCTTCACGTCGGAGGCCGCGGCGTTCGGCAACGACCTGTCGACGATGCCGAACTTCCCCGCCGAGATCCGGGCGCCCCAGGGCACCATCCCCGGCGTCTCCTCGTTCCAGGTGCACTTCGCCGACTACGACATCCTGACCCCCGGCGACCGTCCCGACGTCCTCGTCGCGATGAATCCCGCCGCGCTGAAGGCGAACCTCGGCGACGTCCCGTCGGGCGGGACGATCATCCTCAACACCGACGAGTTCTCGAAGCGGAACCTGGTCAAGGTCGGCTACGACAACGACCCGCTCGACGACGACACGCTGTCCTCGTTCCAGGTACACCGCGTCGCCATGTCGACACTGACGCAGGGTGCGCTCGCGGACACCGGGCTCGGCAAGAAGGACGCCGAGCGCTGCAAGAACATGTTCGCGCTCGGCCTGTTGTCGTGGATGTACCACCGGCCGACCGAGGGCACCGAGCGGTTCCTGCGCGAGAAGTTCGCGAAGAAGCCCGACATCGCCGAGGCCAACATCCTCGCCTTCCGCGCGGGCTGGAACTACGGCGAGACCACCGAATCCTTCGCGACGACGTTCGAGGTCGCCCCGGCGAAGCTGAACAAGGGCACCTACCGCCAGATCACCGGCAACACCGCGCTCGCGTACGGGATCGTCGCCGCCGGGCAGCAGTCCGGCCTGCAGATCCTGCTCGGCACGTACCCGATCACCCCGGCGTCGGACATCCTGCACGAACTGAGCAAGCACAAGAACTTCGGCATCATCACCTTCCAGGCCGAGGACGAGATCGCCGGGATCGGTGCCGCGCTCGGCGCTTCCTATGGCGGCGCGCTCGGCGTCACCTCGACCTCCGGTCCCGGTGTCGCGCTGAAGTCGGAGGCCGTCGGCCTCGGCGTGATGACCGAGCTGCCGCTGGTCGTCATCGACGTCCAGCGCGGCGGGCCGTCGACGGGGCTGCCGACCAAGACCGAACAGGCCGACCTGCTGCAGGCGATGTTCGGCCGCAACGGCGAATCCCCGGTGCCGATCGTCGCGCCGCTCTCGCCTGCGGACTGCTTCGACGCCGCGCTCGAAGCCACCCGCATCGCGCTGAAGTACCGCACCCCGGTGCTGCTGCTCTCGGACGGCGCGATCGCCAACGGCAGCGAGCCGTGGCTCATCCCGGACGTCGCCGACCTGCCGGACCTGCGCGTCGAGTTCGCGTCGGAACCCAACTCCGACAACGAATCCGGCGAGTTCTGGCCGTACGTGCGCGATCCCGAGACGCTGGCCCGCGCGTGGGCGATCCCCGGCACCGCCGGGCTCCAGCACCGCATCGGCGGGCTGGAGAAGGCCGACCGCACCGGCCACATCTCCTACGACCCGGACAACCACGACAAGATGGTCCGCCTGCGCCAGGCGAAGATCGACGGCATCGACGTCCCGGACGTCGTCGTCGACGATCCCAGCGGTGGCAAGGCCCGCGTGCTCGCGCTCGGCTGGGGCTCCTCGTTCGGCCCGATCGGCGCGGCGTGCCGCCGGGTGCGCAAGCTCGGGATGCCGATCGCGCAGGCGCATCTGCGGCACCTGAACCCGTTGCCCGCCAACCTCGGCGACGTCCTGCGTTCCTACGACAAGGTCGTCGTCCCGGAAATGAACCTCGGCCAGCTCGCACTCCTGCTGCGGGCGAAGTACCTCGTCGACGTGCACTCGCACACCAAGGTCGCCGGGCTGCCGTTCAAGGCCGAGGAACTGCAGAACGTGTTCACCGAGATCATCACCAGCAGTGTTACGGAGGGGGTCAAGTGACCGCGATCGATCTGGGGCTGCCCACCCTCGGCGGTCTGGACCTTGTGCCCAGCACCGAGGCCCCGCAGAAGGCGAAGGACTACAAGTCCGACCAGGAAGTCCGCTGGTGCCCCGGCTGCGGCGACTACGTCGTGCTCAACGCCGTCCAGTCGTTCCTGCCGACGCTCGGGCTCAAGCGCGAGAACATCGTCTTCATCTCCGGGATCGGCTGCTCCTCGCGTTTCCCGTACTACCTCAACACCTACGGCATGCACTCGATCCACGGCCGCGCGCCGTCGATCGCGACCGGCCTGGCCACCGCCCGCCCGGACCTGTCGGTATGGGTCGTCACCGGGGACGGCGACGCGCTGTCCATCGGCGGCAACCACCTGATCCACGCGTTGCGGCGCAACGTGAACATCAAGATCCTGCTGTTCAACAACCGGATCTACGGGCTCACCAAGGGCCAGTACTCGCCGACGTCCGGGCAGGGCATGGTCACCAAGTCCACCCCGATGGGCTCAGTCGACACCCCGTTCAACCCGCTCTCGCTGGCCATCGGCGCCGAGGCGTCGTTCGTCGGGCGCGCGCTGGACTCCGACCGCAAGGGCCTCACCGAGGTCCTCGAAGCCGCCGCGAAGCACCGCGGCTCGGCGCTGGTCGAGATCTACCAGAACTGCCCGATCTTCAACGACGGCGCGTTCGACGTCCTCAAGGACAAGGACGAGGCGGCGCAGCGGCTGATCCCGCTGCGGGCCGGTGAGCCGATCCGCTTCGGCCCGGAGAGCGAGTTCGGCGTCCAGCGCGGTGACTGGGGTGGTCTGGACATCGGCAAGGTCGCCGACATCGGCGAGGACAACCTCGTGGTGCACGACCCGTCGATCGCTGACACCTCGTACGCCTTCGCGCTGACGCGGCTGGGCGACCAGAACCTCACGCACGTTCCGACCGGCATCCTGCGCCAGGTCGAGCGCCCCACCTACGACGACGGCGCCCGCGCCCAGGTCGAGGAGGCCCGCGCCGCCCGCACGCCCGATCTGCAGGGCCTGTTGCGCGGCAAGGACACCTGGACGGTCGCGTAAGAGCTTCCGAGGTCCGTGAATGCCACATTGAGGGACTCTGATTCCCTCAATGTGGCATTCACGGACCTTTGCCGGAGCTACCTCAGGTGAGGGGGCGGAAGCCGACTCGTTCGGCGTCGCTGGGCGTCCGGAACCAGACCTCGGCCACCATGCGCGGGAACTGCGGCGAATCCTCGGTGCAGTACCGCAAAGCCGTCACGCTCGCCTTGACCGCGAAGCCCTCGGCGGGACGTCCACCGCCGGGACGCGGCATCGCCGAGCCGGGGCCGAACGGACCGGGCGGCACCGAATCCTCGGCCACTTCCCGCGCGGGCGGCGGCTCCGGCGGCTGCGCCATCGAGGCCGCGACCTGGTTCGGCTGCACGGACGGCTCGAAGAGCGATCCGCTGTGCCCGCCGGTGAGTTCCGGGTCGCGCCGTTCGACCGGCCGCATCGACGGCTGGATCGGCCGCGGCGGCTCGAACCCGCCACGCGGCGACTCCCTCGGCTGCCGCTTCGGCAGCACCTGGGTCGCCTCCGCGGGAGTCTCCTCCGGAACGTCGTCGAGCACGCCGTCCGAAGCCGTTTCCTCGCCGCCACCGAAGGCGTACGCGGGGGTGTCCGATGTGGACGGAGACTGCTCGGTAGCCGCGTGCTCGCCGAGGTATTCGGCGGAAGCGGGCTCCTCGAACGGGGACCGCTCCGGCAACGGTTCCTTGTCGAACCAGTCGGGCGCCAGTTCGGACTCGGTGCGGGAAGACGGCTGGAAAAGGGAAGCCGGTTCGCCACCCGGTTCGAGCCGCTCCTCCAGCATCGAGCGCTGCGGCGCGTCGGCGACGGGTTCGGACTGGAACAGCGAGCCGGTCTGAGCGGGCTGTTCTTCCGGCTCCGCCGGGGTTTCGGCCGCCCCGGACGCCTCGGATTCGAAGGACTCGACGGATTCGCCGGGCTCCGCGGGTTCGTACTCGGCCGGTTCGGCGTCCTCCAGCGGGGAGGTGAACAACGACCCCGCCGGCGGAGCGGGCTCCTCCGGCAACGGTGGCTCGACCGGGCGCAGGTACTCCGTCGCGTCCGACTGGTAACCACTCTCCGGCGGCACGCTGAGGTACTCGGTCGCGGCGGCGCGGTAGTCCGGCTCGGGATCGCTCACTCGCTCGATGGAGTGCGTGAACTCCTCCTCCGCGGTGGGAGCGGGCTCCGGCTCGGGCGCAGGCTCGGCGGCGTACGCGGCTTCGTGATCCTCCGCCGGGTACGCGGGTTCCGGCTGGAAGACCTGCGTCGCAGTAAGCGCTTCCTCGTCTGCCTCCGCCCGAGACTCCGGCTCGCGGTGAGAACCGAGCACACCTTCTTCGGCCGCGTGCTCGTACTCCGGAGCCGCGACCGGCTCCTGTTCCACGATCGTGTCCGGATAGCCCCGCGCGGGCGGCTCCTCGTCGGCACCCGGTCGCGCGAAGATCGCCGTTCCGGCCGCGGCGGCGCCCGCCGCCCCGGCCCCGGCGGCGAGAACGCCCGCGTTCGCCGGTATCCGCGCGGCGTCGGCGCGGGCGTCGCTCAGCGCGCCTTCCAGCTCACGGACGCGCTTGCGGGCGGGCAGCACCAGCAGCAGCCAGGTCAGCAGCACGCCGATGAAGAACGCCAGCAGGCTCCACAGCCACACCTGTCCGAAAATGGACATCCATCTGCCCCTTAGTGCCCTTAGTGCGTGCGCTCGACCAGGTAGTCGGCGACCGACTCACACGCGTCCCGCGCAGGGGACGCGGGCAGCGCTGCGAGCTCGGCACGTGCTCGCTGAGCGTAGTCGGAAAGGGTCACCCGTGCGCGTTCAAGGCCACTGGACCGGCGGAGGAGTTCGAGTGCCTCGGCCACCAGGGCGTCGTCGGCGATCGGACCGGACAGCAGCTCGGCAAGGCGCGGGTCGATGGCGGGATCGGCCAGCGCGTAGAGCATCGGCAACGTGCGGACGCCTTCGCGCAGGTCAGTGCCCTGCACCTTGCCCAGCTCGGCCGAAGGCGAGGCGATGTCGATGACGTCGTCGGAGATCTGGAACGCGGTCCCGATGATGTCGCCGAAGCGGCGCAGCGCCTCGATGTGCTCCTCGGCGGCGCCGGACATCATCCCGCCGAACCGGCCGGATGTCGCGATCAGCGAGCCGGTCTTCTGCGCGATGACCGTCAGGTAGTGCTCGACCGGGTCATCCCCTTCGCGGGGCCCGACGGTCTCGCGCATCTGACCGGTGACGAGCTCGCCGAAGGTCTCCGCGATGATCCGCGCTGCGTCGGTCCCGAGATCCGCAACGAGCCGCGAAGCGTGCGCGAAGAGGAAGTCGCCGGTCAGGATGGCGACGGTGTTGTCCCACCGCGCGTTGACGCTCTCCGCGCCCCGCCGCATGGTCGCCTCGTCCATGACGTCGTCGTGGTACAGCGTCGCGAGGTGCACCAGCTCCACCGCGGCGGCCGCGATGACGACGTGCTCGTCCTGCTTCGGCCCGAACTGGGCGGAGAGCAGCGTGAACAGCGGACGGAAACGTTTGCCCCCCGCCTCCACCAGGTGCGACGCCGCGTCGTTGACGGCCTGGACGTCGCTGCGCACGACGTCGCGAAGCAGCTTCTCGACCTCCGCCAGGCCGCCCGCGATCGAGCGAAGCAGGGTCTCGTCGGCGATCTGGAGCCCAACGGTCGCGCGCAGGTCCGCGAGGGCGTCACCGGGCACAGCGGGGCTGGATCCCGCCCCGGGGGCTGGTGAAGACACAGACACGTCGGCTCCGCTCTCTCATGCACCAGTCGAGTCGGCCTCCAGCGTAGTAGTACGCCCGGTGCCGCCGTTTACCCGCTGTCCTGCGGAAACGGTGACGAACATGACACCGGCCCCTCGGCAAAGGCCAGCACCACTGCCACAGTTGGCTCATTTGACCAGCGCCGCCACCAAAGCCCCCACTACTGTCGCGAGCGGCCCGATCACTATAGGTATCGACATGCCCGCGATTGCCGTAAAGCGATCACCAAACCTCGGCCTGACCAGCAGAATCTCACCCGGCGCCTGTTTCATGGCGAGCTCAAGCCACGGATCCGGCCGAATGACATGCTGCACAACCGCCACGCAACGTCGCGTCACGATATCTCTGCGACCAACGTCATCGATGTCTTCAGCAGCCCACAACAGCCATGTGCCGAAGCCTTTGACCTCGCCACGATGACGTCGTGAGCGACCGCAGAGCAGCGCGAGGTCCCCACTGATCTGCCAAGCCAAGGTAATCAGCCGTCGACGTCTCCGCGCACGCACTCGGCTCATGAGGTACCAGGTGTCCCAGTGTCGACCATGCGTTACACGGACGTGTGACCGCGTAGGATTCAACGCGACCACCGCGCCTTCGATCCTCTGCATGAGTCGATAGGGCGTAGAACGCCGCGTGACAGGCTTGCTGATGAAGATCGCCAGCCACGGCACGAAAACTACGATCAGTAGTGTCTCCAGGAGAAGTATCCACACTGGGTAAGCCCGACCAAGTAATGCATCGAGCGCCAGAGTCCCGCCTGCCATCAGCATGAACGTCACCCAAGAGTGGATGGTCGACATCAGGAACATCGCCGCTCCGGCCCAGCCACGGCGAGCCTCGTGAGCTGTTATGCCGTGCCGCACCAGAACCATCCAGGGGCGAACCGAGGACAGACGATGACACGCTCGCGCTGCCCAACCGCTCAGTCGCCACAAGGGACGAAATGGTCGAATCGGAGTACAGCTGTCAAGCCACGCCTCTTCGTCCTGTTCGATCACCATCGACACAACACCCTCCTGTTGACATGCGTCGTACGCGACAGCCTCAGTGCCAGGAGGGCGGCTTACAATCAAGCGGGACAACAATCTACTCACGTCACCACATAGTGTGAACGCTGGTAAGCCAGGACTCAGCCGCCAATCGGCCTCGTGCTTCGCGACACATCGTCTACGATCGAAGCAAATCCATACTCGAAGCGGTGGACATGGGGCTGGACAAGAGCGAGCATCAGGGTGCGTTCGGCGAGTCGTTTATCCGGGTGCTGGCGTCGGCAGCCGGGCTTACCGTCGGGCAGGAAGACATCGACACCCGGGGCATCGACCTGACACTTGGCTACAAGGGTGTTCTGGGACGCTGGCGCCACCCCAGCATCCAAGTGCAGGTCAAATCCTGGATGCGTCGCCGCGCGACGCACCGGGACGGGTTCTGGAAGTACCGGATGGAGGCCAAGCATTTCAACAACCTCGCCGGTTCCGACTTTCAGATGCCACGCTTCCTCACCCTCGTCGTTGTGCCGGACGATTGGCCGGACTACGCGGTCATCACGCACGAGCGCACCGAGCTGAGGTACGCAGCCTACTGGGTGTCCCTTCTGGACAAACCCAGGGTGGACCCGCACCAAGTCGCGACAGTGGCTGTCGATGTGCCGGTCCGGAATCTACTCACTGTCGCGGCTCTACGGGAGCTCCTGGCCCCTGCAGAATCGCTCCCGGTGGAGGCGTGATGCGACCTGATCTTCCCCTTGAGCAGCTGGCGTCCATTCAGCTCGCGGACATCGTGACATACCTTCGTGCCACGGGCTGGCAGGAAAGTGGAACCTACAGCCGATCCGTGATCTGGAAGTTCGCTGTCGATGACGGTGACGCAGAAGTGCTCGTCCCCGCGGTGCCGGAACTGCGCGACTACGCCAACGGCGTCTCAGACGTCGTGGAAACCCTTGCTCTTGTGGAAGGCCGGCCTCCCCAGGAGATAGTCCGTGACCTGCGTTCGTCCAGGGTCGATGTTCACTACATTCGCACTGTTCCCGACGGCCCGAGCGGAACCATTCCGCTGCCGGAGGGGCTGAAGGCCGTGCAGGGAACGCATGATCTGCTCATGGCCGCCGCGACGTCGACCGTGTCACCCACGCGACCGAGCGTTCTGCCCAGCAATAAACCCGATGCTGCCAAAGCGATCATCAGCACACTACGACTGGGGCAGACCAGCGTGGGAAGTTACGTACTCCGAGTTGAAAGCCCTCTCCCAGAGGAAGGTGTCACCCCGCTGTACTCGCCACGTGACGCACTGCTGCACCTCCACCAAGCCGCAGCGTCCGCGCGCGAAGCCGCGGAACTCTCACGCAATGACGATTACACCGCGTTTGTCGAACGAATCGGCGACGGCGTTTCGGCGAATCTCTGCGAAGCTCTCGCGAATGTGGGTGGGCAACGGCAAAGCACCTTTGAGTTGTCATTTTCCTGGGCCTTGGATTCTCCGGTTAATGTCGAAACACCGTTACTCCGATTTGATTCGCGAATCATCTCGGTGATCAAGCGCGGCGGCAAGTTCCTCCGCAAGTACCCCACCGAGGCAGTCGCGACGGTCATCGGCCGAGTCGTCGATCTGCATCGCACGCCGACTGACAAACTGGGAAAGGTACAGCTGGCGGGCGTAGTGGAGGTCGCAGAGAAACGACGGGCCGAGGAACGGATCGTGCTGCGCCTCGGGTCACGCGATTACGACTTGGCTCTCGCCGCCCACCGGGACGGAAACGAACTCCGTGTCACGGGCTCCCTGCGGCACACCGGACGGCAGTCCGAGATCATCCAGGCGGAACGAGTCGAGATCCTGCCCAAAACGGATCAGTGAGCGCCGAAGAAGCCATGCCCGGTGGCGCCGAGCGTATCGACGAGCAAGGCTCGATCCAGGTACTGGTTCCCGCGCTCGCAGGTCGTTTCCGCCGCGAACAGACACGCATGGCAGGCGGCCCCGGACAAACGACCGTGTTCCCGCGGATCATGTTCCGAACACAACGGGTCCGAGCTGCACATCTGAGCAGCCTCCAGCGCACGGTCGATGAGCTGGCCGAGCCGCTCAGTGCGGCCGAGGGAAACCAGGCCGCCAAGCGTCCCCTCACTGTCCGGCGCGGCCGTGTACAACAAAACACCGGCCATCGGTTCCTCACCGGAGCGCGGACTTCGCGCGTAGATCCGCTCACCGATGCCTGCCGCGCTGTACCCGGACTCGAGGGCAAGCTCACGGATGAGGACATGCGCGAAGGTGTGGAGAAGTACATAGCGCGTCCCCGGCCAACCACCCGGATCGACCTCTCGTTGCGCACACCACTTCCGGTGCGCGGGCAACAGGTATCCCGATTCCCGTTGGTGAACGGCGGCAGAGCGCTCCCACTGGGCGATCCGCTCTTCGTCGAATCGAAGGAAGAATCCCTCACCGCGCATCTCGGCACAGGGCACCCACGTCGGGTCCCCCACCGACAGCGGAGCCCGGCGCTGATCCTCGGTTTCCTGTACTTCCCACTCGGGTGCGTCGATCCGGGTGAACCCATACAAGGCGGCGACCTCCCGCAGCCTCGGTATCAGGACAAGCCGCTGAAGCCAGGAACTCGCGCTGCGCGGGACTTTCTCGTGCACGGTGGTGAAATCAGCCACGTCAACCTGGTCAATCGCGGTGAACGCGTCCCACTCCGGTTTCTGAAGATCGGCGGGATCGGCGCTCCGGTGCTCCTTTTCGCTGTGTTCGGCATGCGACTCCATGGCTTCCCAGACTCGCTCGATCCCGTAGGGTTCGAGCTCCAGCCAGCATGGCAAATTCTGGATCATTTGCTGGGCGACCTCTTTTGGTACCTGTGTGTACAGCGCGAGCATCGTCCAGAACTCAGCGACCAGATGCGCCAGTGTGTTGTCCGCCTTGGGCACAGTGAAGGCCCGCAGCTGCATGGGAAACCAGCTGTTGGTGGCACCGAGAACCAAGGTGCGCACTGGTAGTCCGCAGTCCTCGAAGACGCCCGGCAGGTGCGGATGCCGCCCGCGGCAGACGGGCAGGCTGGCCGCCGCCGGTTCGCCGAACGCCTCCGACATCGACCTGCTGGCTGGGCATGAAGCAGAGGTACAGGACACGAAGACGTTCGCCGCCTCGCCAGTGCTGCCGGACTCGGTCATCTTGAGCGGGTGCCCGGTCTCCGGAGGCAGGCCGCGATGGGTGTAGTAGTGCCATGGGAAATCGTCAAGATGTCCGTTCTCGCACGCGAGCACGAACCGGGCGGGGAGAGCAGTCGGACGTTTTCGTCCGTTTCCATAACATTTGTGTACATAACGAACGGCGTCCGGCCGGAACGGATCCGGATCGAGTTCAAACAGGCCTCCCTCGGCCTCGCCGAGCTGGCTACACCGAGAACACCGAAGCCAGCGTGGAAAAAGAGCGACCGGTACCCCGACTTTGGTCCACTGGCCGAAGGGGTCAGCCGGGTTTTCCGGCAGATAGGGCGGGAGCCGGAGATTGCTCACCTGGTGACCGAGCTTGGCGCGCACTGCGGCCAGCAAGCGGTCTTCCTGGATGGGAGTACTCGACTGGTCGAGGTTCCAGTAGTCCAGGCCGAGCATGATCACGGACAAGCTGGGCAGGTCTGCCATGGCGCCGACGCCGTAGGTGTGCAGCAGCTGGTTGGGGCGCAACGCGCCCACGCGATGCTGGACTTGGGGGGTCATGATGCGTCATCACCCGCTTCGGCGGCCGGTTCGCTCGGCGGCAGGTAGGGAGGTTCCTCGTCACGCCCGCCGTCGACGCGCTGAAGCAGCAGCTGCACACCTGGCTCCACGTCACGAAGTGAGGTAGGGCAGGTCATCTGCCGCCACCGCCCTTCGTTGGGTTTGTACAGCAGACCCACGACATCCTCGGTCCTCCTCGGCTGCTTATAAGCCAGCAGGCGGCCGGAAACATTCCGTTGGCGCGCCCAGTTGGCCAGCCGGTCATCGAGTGCCGCCTCGACCCGCACGGCGGTGGGCTTGTCGCTGACTTCGAGGGCCCGTCGACGCAGGTAGCGGACGACATGATCGGCCAGCGGCGAATCCTTGTCGAAATTGAGCGCTTCCAGGTTGCCGTTGTAGGTGAGTTCGAGCTCCCGGACCAGTGCCACCAGCACCCCGGTCAGCCCACGATCGACGGCCCGCTCGGCGAACGGCGTCACCGAGAGCGCCTCGACGTGCCGGTACACGGTCGCGTGGAAATGTTCGAAGCTCTCGTAGTGCGACAAGTCCCTCGGCCGAGCCCAGTTGTACACGGTGAACACCAGCCCGGGAGCTTCCCGGGTACGGCCGACGCGGCTGGTGGCCTGGATGTACTCGGCCGTCGACTTGGGCTGCCCGCACACCACCATTGCGCCGAGCCGGGAGACATCGACACCGACCGCGATCATGTTGGTGGCCAGCAGGACATCGATGGGTGTGGGGGCGCCCTTCTCCTTGCGCCGAGGAAAAGTGACTTCGAGCTTGTCGAGCAGCGGCCGGATCTCGTCCGAGGACAACCGCGAGGTGAGTTCCTTGATCCCGTCGTCGGAGACGAAACGCCTGGCCAGCCCCCGCTCGTGAGCACGCTGAAGCCGGCTGCGGACGTCGTCCTCGGCGATCCGGCGCATACCCCCGAGATCGCGCAGGCTGTTGAAGTACCCGACCAAGGTCATGTACGGGTCGGTGACTTCGTTCCGGCCGTACTGCTCGTGCAGTTTCTGCGCAGCACCCAGCACCGATACGTACACCCGAATCAATGTCGACTTGATCCGGGCGCCATGGGCGCAGATACCGACATAGCGCCTGCCCGGCTGGTTCCACGGATCCCGTTGCCGGGCAAAGAAATTGTCATCGACCGAGAGCCCAGGGGGCGGGAAGATCGCTGTCTTCCGATTGAACAGCGAGTCGATCTGGCTGTCGGCCCGCCGGACGGTCGCGGTGGAGGCGATCACCTTGGGACGAACCGTGCGCGAGGTCGCCGGATCCTGCCAGGTGGCCAGCTTGTCCACCGCGTTCTCGTACAGTCCGACCAGTGTGCCCAGCGGCCCCGAAATCAAATGCAGCTCGTCCTGGATGATGAGGTCCGGCGGCCGCAGGTGAGCGATGCGGACGATCTGCGCGGCCGGCGCATGCGGGGTCGGCGGGTGGAAGCCGGGTTCTTCCCCGCCGTTCTCCCGCTGCATGTCGGGTGTCACCAGCCCGTGTCGTTCGCAGCGCCGGTCGACTCTGCCGAACAACGAGATCGTCTCGCCCCGCCACGGAAGCTGGGCGAACTTGTCCACCGTCCCGATGAGCAGAGACGGTGGGTGGCGGTAGATCTCCTCGTCGACCACCAGCACCGGCAGGCCTTTGCGATCAACCGCGAGGTCTTGTGTGTCCTCGGCGACGGCACCGAACGGACAGCTGAGCCCGGGACAAACGACCAGGGTCCGCTGATGGGGCTTGTGTACCTCGATGTCGCGCCCCGGGTCGATTTTGGTGCCGCACCACGGACAGCTGGAGAGCTGGTGTGGGGACCCCTGTGCGCGGGTGACCGCGCCTCGGATATTCCGGCGCTGCTTGAGCCACTCCTCCGCGTGCTCGGTCTTGTTCGGCGTGACCCGGCCACCGACCCACATACCGATCCGAAAGGGCTCATCGCCCCAGGTCTGTTCGTCGCCCCGGCGCAGGGTCTCGGCGGCACAAATCAACGTAGCCGCGCGTTCGAACTGCTGGATGGTCAGCAACCGGAGCGTGTACCGCATGAGCACCGCGACGCCGGCCTTGGCGTTGTACTCCCCGAAGACCGGCTGCAAGCGCCGAACCGCGATGGCGAAGGCCGTCAGACCGAGATAGGCCTCGGTCTTCCCGCCACCGGTGGGGAACCACAACAGATCGGCCACGGCCCGTTCACGATCTTCGGATCGCTCCGGATGCGTGGGGTCGGCCAATGACGGCAAGTTCAGCAGGATGAAGGCCAGCTGGAACGGCCGCCACCGCTGCGAGGTCCCGGTGTCGACCTCAGCGACGACGGCGTCGAAGTCGCTGTGCTGGTCTTTGCGGCGCCGGGCCGCGACCTGGGTATGCAGGCGCTGCAGGTACATGGCCCAGTTGGCGAAGGCGAAGGCACGCCGGGCATTCGCGTTCGTGGTCAGTGCCTCGATACCCGCTTCGACACGCTCGGCGGCGCGGGTAGCCGCGGCCAGCCCGTCCACCGCCTCATCGCGGTAGTCCTCGAGATGATGCGCGGGGTCTTCGATGTCCGCACGCCTGTGCTCGATCCAGGCACGATATCCGGATGCCAACGGCCGCAGTGCGGCGCTCACCGCGTCGGCGGACTGTTCGGCCAGCTCGGCGAGCTGCTTCATGTCGAGTACGACGTCGTCGAGTTCCGGCAGGTCTTCGTCGGTTTCGGCGGTGGGCACATCGGTGAACGGGATTTCGTACTCCGGAACCGTCCTGGTGCTGATCCGGATGGCCCGCGTCGGGTTGCCGACAGCGGTGGTCGCATGCACCGCCGTGCCGCTGCCGAAGGCGAACTCGGAGTGGAACCGATATGCCATCGCCAGGCGCCGGCGCTCGGCCTTGTCCTGCTTGTCCCCACCGCGAGCGCGCTCGAACCGCGGCAGGAACACCGGACGCTCACCCGCCGCGGCAGCGGTGAGCTCAACCTGGAAGATCCACAGCTCCGGGTGTCGCTTGCGGTCGGGTTGGGGCTGGCCATTCTCCAGGAATACAGAGACCAGCCAGTTCCCCGCGTGCTTACGCACCCGACCGCGGATCACGACCGCCGGTTCTCGTTCGTCGGGAACCAGGCCGGTGAACCTGCCCTGTTTCAGCGGGACGACGACGTCCCCACCCATCGGAACACGCCGCCACACCACCGTGCCCACGGTGTCCTCCCGCTCCGACTTGGCCCGCTCGTAGCGGCCCCACGAAGCGATCACGAGCAGTTCGCTCTCCTGACCGTCCACATGCGCGGTGAACCCCAGCGATGAAGGCGTCAGGCTCGTGACATTCGGCGCGTCCGGTTCCGGATCCGGATCGGCGGCTTCGCCCGCGTCGGCGGCGGAGAAGCCGTCCTGGGTCTCGGGCTCCACGACCTCGCCCCGGGAGGCCAGCCTGCCCAGCGGGTATCGGTCGATCGGGTTCTCCGCGCCGGTGAACTCTTCTTCAGCGCCGTCGAGCGGGCCGAGCAGATCGTTCACCACGAGCCGCTGCAGCTCGTCGCGGATCTCGCCCGGCTCGGGCGCCTTCAGCACCGACAGTTGGGTCATGAGACGTACCGTAGCGGTCGGCACCGACAATCACTGGACATCCGGCGCACGTCAGTCGGTCCAGCGTCCGCGCTGGTAGTCCACCGCCTCCCTGCCCTGCAACTCGTGGGTGGAGTTGTTGATACGAACGAGGAAGCGCGGCCTCCTGTCGCCCTTCAGCGGCGTAGCGAACTGGGGTTTCGCGGCGGGCGCGACATCGATACGTGCGACGGTCCCGCCGTCGAACTTCGCCATCCGGACATCGAGGCCTGCCGCCGCGACCTTGCCCACCGCCCGGGACACCACGTCGGTGAGCCACAACTCCCAGCCGTCGACGTTCTTCTTCGCGACGTAGGGAAAATCCTCTTCGATTCCGACGACTTTACCCGTGTTGTCCTCGACACCCACCAGCAGTGTTCCGCCATAGGTGTTCATAAACGCGGTGATCGACTTGATGACACCCCATTCGATGTCGTCGTCCCGTTCCCCGGTACGCAGGTTCTTCCGGCCGGTCGACTTGAATTCGGCGACCTTGTTCTCGTCGGCCTCGATCAGCGCCCGGATACCCTCGCGTACCCGATCGGCATCCCGGTATACGTCCGGGAACGGGCTTTCCGAGCGATCGGCGGACCGGTTGACCGGCTTCCCCATCGCCTCCTCGATCTGCCGCAGCAACCGCTCGAAGCGGGCGTTGAAGAACGTCGGGAAGTCATCCGCGCGCACCGCGACCGTGTCGATGTCGTGCGAACGCAGGATGGCGTTCAAATATGCGGGTTCGACCTGGTCCTGGCTCTCGATCCGGGCCAGGTACTTGCTGGGCGCGTCACCCCGGACACGATGGTGGGTGCGGGCGTCGATCGCCGTCTTGTTGACGATGCAGTCGGCGATGCCCGCGCGGATATCGTTCCCGGCGCACCACCGCTGGGGAAAGATATGCCGGATGTCGATAGCGTCGTCCAGATAGGCGGTGACATCGATTGTCTTGCCGGTCCGGAAGTCCCGTCCGCCCCGCTTCATCAGGAGAGCGTAAATACCCTTGTACGCGGCGCTGTTACGCGTGCGAAGCGTCAGCAGCCGGGCGGCCTGGAACTGAGCCTCCCGTACCGTGCCCGGCTCCGGTCCGTCCTCGCCGATCCACGCGGTGACGTCCTGCAGATCATTGGCGAACCTCGTTTCGGTCGAACCGCCGTACATCTCACCGAGCACACCGCACCAGTACCACTGTTGCAACATCTGCTGGGCGTGCGGCCGGTCGGCAGCGTCGCCGAGCGTCACGAAAATCGCGGCGAGCGGCACCAGCTGGGTAGCATAAGGCACGTCGTTCGCGCGATACACGTGTTCGCCATGCAGGAACCGCACGACCTGCCGCAGGGCCTCGGTCGCCTCGTCGGCCCGCTTCCGGTAGTCGGCGAGTTCCAACCTCAGTACTTCCCGCCGCTTACACGAAACAGCGGGCGCTGCTTTGTCATCACCGGGCTTGTCCGCGAGATACCGCTTCCGCCGATCGAAGGTGGCCAGCAATGTCAGGATCTGCAGGAAGTCGGTGGCCTCGAACCCGCGAAGCAGCCGCTCCGCACCGAGCAGCTTTTCGCGTTCGTCCCAGTCGGCTCGCAGATTGAAGTCGTCAGCCGCGTAGGTGGCGGTGAGCAGCTCGAACACCGTCAGTGAGACACCACCGGTGTTGACCTTCTCGAAGACCTGGCAGACCGCTTCCTTGGGCGTGGACCGAATCAGCGCGATCGTCGGAACCTGATACTGCACGAAAGCATTGATCACCGTTTCGTGGAACGTACGCCAGACCTGAAGGCGCTCATCACGTTCCCCCGGGCCGTTGTCGACATAGGCGTAGTGCCACGACATCGTCTCGGAGTAGTCCATGACTCTGTCCAGCGGAAACATCTCTGCGGCCACCTGTGCTTCCACCGTCGACACATCCAGGACCACGTCACCGCGGAATGTCGTCACCACACCGCGTCCATGGACGCTGATGATGGCGTCCTCACGATCGCGGGCCGGGTCGATGCACGCCCTGATGTCGGCGAAGTACCGACGTTCCATCGGGTTGTTCCGCGCGTCCGTGGTCGGCACCGGTGCGCCGGAACGCAAGGCGAGGTAGAGCGAGGTGATGCGCTGCTGACCGTCCAGCAAGAGGAACTCCGGCTCGACCGGGCTGCGCAGGTCGACACCCTGCAACGGCCGGGACCGGAACCGGACGTCGGGGTTTCCGGTCTGGAGCGTCATGACCGCGCCGATCGGGTAGGACAGCGACAGTGACGCCAGCAGACTGGAGATATGGTTGTCGTCCCAGACCCAACCGCGCTGAAAGTCGGGCAGCTGGAGTTTGCCCAACTTGGCCTGGTCGAGCAGCTGCGCGAGCGGCACCTCGTCGCTGGTGAACTTCTTTTCCATGAATCCCTCTCCTCCCTCGTCGCCCGGACTCGCTCAGAAGAGCGAGCCATCCGGCGCGAAGAGGCCATCCAACGGTTGCTGCTGCTCGGTGGTTTTCCTGGCGCGCTTGGGTTTGGTCTTCTTCTTGCGGTGCAGGCCCTGGCGTTCTTCCTCGGCGTGACGCTCGAAGTTGAGTTCAAGCAGTAGGTCGAGGAGCTCGGTCTGGGCATCCGGCGCGATGGTGAATCGCTGCCCCTGACGAATCTGGTGGAAGCCGTGGCCGAGATCGAGGTCCGCCCAGCCGTAGGCCTCGGCGGTGGCGAGGTCGATCTCGGTGTGGATCTCTCGCAGTCGCACGATGTCACTGTCCTGGTTAGACTCGTTGTGCACCAGGTTGTACAGCTTGGTCAGTCCGAGCTGACGCTCCAGCATCACCGACCGCCGGAACGTATCCAGCTCCTCCCCGGCCCGATCCATCCGCTCCGTCAACACCGGCTGCGGAAACGTCTCAAACCCGTCCGAGGGCGTGTAGCGCGCGTCAGTCCGCAGTGTTGATGCACCCTTATTGGTCCACCATGCAAAATGTAAGTTGCTGGACAAAAGCGCAAGATAAGCATCTCGATCGACCGCAAATACTACCGTACCTTCGCTAACGACTTGGCCGGTTGAAACAAAAATAGGCAATCCGGTTCGACTAACTCGCGCTATCACAAGCATTCGACTTAGATCAGAGATAGCTTCCTGTAACGCAGGACGCTTTTCAGCATATTGCCACCAATAGTCACGGTAGATTTTCCGATTGTTGCCCAACCGACCAGGCTTAACCTTCTCTTCAACGATGGCAAAACAATCCTTGTACTGCTGCGCAGTCTCCATGTTCCAATCACGGAAGTTGATCACCCAACGACTGGCAGATCCGTCAAATTTGGAGTTGAGATCCTCGCCGCCCAGATACGGGAACAGCACATCCTTGTTCTTTGCGTCCTTCTCGATGAGATTCTGGGCCTCCGCAGGCGACATCATGAAGCCCTTGCCAAGCACGTTAGAACCCTGAAAAGACTGCGCAGCATTGGCAGCCAAACGATAAGGATTGCCAGACACCCGCGAACGAGCGTCGAGTGACGGAGTGACCGCGTGGACCACACGTCCGTCGAGCTGAATCGCCTCGCCGAGTTGCGTATCTCCGACCCAAACCAGTGAGACTTCCAGCGAAGCGGTACCCGGCCACGGCTGCGACTTCACTGCCCGGTAAACCGAACGCCCGTGCGCAACTACCTGGTCAAGACCGACCTCACGAGTGTCGCCCTGCGCGATCGTGTTCGTGGCGATGATGCCTACTCGACCACCTAACGAGATATCGACATTGCGCAGCAGGAAGTATGAACACAGGTCCGCACTCCCCCGCTTGCCCTTGCCGACGTACTCGACCAGATACTCCCGCACGTCCTTACCTATCGCCCCAGTGAGCCGCTGGCCACCGATGAATGGAGGGTTGCCCACCACGGCATCGAAGCCACCGGTACTCATCACCTCGGGGAACTCCAGCGGCCAGTGCAGCGGCCGGATCGGCTCCGGACGCGGCCCACGCAACCACTCGCCGATGATCCCCTTCAGCTCCCGTTCAACGGGAGAATCCGAATCCTCCTCACGCAGCAACGCATCGACTTGATCGGCGATCCCGTCGAGCCGGCGTTCGTAGGCAACCTCCTCGGCAGGATCGTCCTCGTACCACGGCCCGCTCTTGACCACAGTGGATAGTGCCGCGCCGACCACCGCATCGGCGGCGATCCGCAGCTTCCGCGTCATCCACTCCGCGTTGGCCAGCAGCTCAGCCTTCTCGGCCGCATCTCGCGCATCCTGCACAACGCTCGCTTCGATCTCCCGACGCAGGTCTGCCGCGTCGGACAGCAGGAGGTCGATCCGCTCGTTGAGATACCGGAACAGGTTCGTGCCCGCGCTCTGACCACTCGACGCGTCGAGGTGGAACGACACGAGCTGCCGTTCGTTCAGCAGGCCGATCAGCGAGTCCCCGCACCGCAACGCGTGATCCAGAAACCCGAACGGCTTGTCCTTGGCCAACGTGACCAGCCACAACGACAGCTTCGCCAGTTCGACGGCCATGTCATCGCGGTCAACACCATACAGACAACGAGCCGCGACGAGGCGCCGTGCCGCGAGCAACAGCCCTTCGCGATCGTCCTTGTCGTCAAGCAACACGGCGACGTCGTCGGGGACGCCGTCCCGCTCCCAAGCCTGCACGAGCCGTTCGGCCAGGTACCGACAGGCCGAAACAAGAAACGCGCCGGACCCCATCGCCGGGTCTACCACGTTGAGCTTCAGGAGATCCGCCGCGGGTTTCACCCGCCAATCGGCAAGTTCGGCTCCCTGCGCGGGGCCCGGATCGAAACACAACGGTGCCAAGGTGTGCTCGACGACTTCCTCGGCAAGTTTCCGCGGCGTGTAGTGCGTGCCCGTCGACCGTCGATCGCCCACCTGTGTGAACAGAACAGACCCCGCCGGGAAAATTGTCGGCTTTCCACGCAGGTCCTGGCGCAAGAGCCCCCAGAACGGACGCGCCCGCTCGGCGAGCGCGTCGTCGTTGTCGAAAGCCGCTCGCAGGTCGGCCATCTGCTCCAGTGTCGGCTCCGCAGCGAGCCACTTCGCGAACTGCTTGGGCGTGGCATCGCATCGAGCCCGAAGCTCATCCTCTCTGAGGAGAGCCTCGACCTCGCTCAGCGGCAGCTCCGGCTCCAGTTTGCCCCGCAGCCCGACGTACGGCTCTGCCACCTTCTTGCACGAGAACTCCAGCAAACCCTCATACACGTGGCCGATCTGCTCGACCCCGAGCCGGGCATAGCTCAACTGCTCGGGCGCTTTGCCACGATGCTTGAGCACGAGGAGCGCGTCCAGGATCTCGTGCATTACCTGGTCGCTGACCTCGGCAGCCTCCAGCCACGGATAGCGGCGCGGGTCGAACAACGAACCCCCGTACGCCGGAATCCGCAGGTCCGGGTGCTCACAACCGCCATGGATGGCGGCGAACAGCGCCAGCAACCGTGGCCACGCCGCGCGGCTGCGGTCGGCCACCTCGTCTCCGTACCGGCTACGGTCGGCTGTCAGCTGTTCGTGCAGGGTCGAAACGGCATAGCCCAGCGCGTAGATCGGATCGGTGACCGGCAGGAGCCGTTGTTCCTCGGCCGACAGCAGGAACACCAGACGCATCAACACCGTCAACGCGCCGCGGTAGATCTCCCGTTCAGGAACGTCGGCCAGCAGAACGCCGCCGCTTTCCCGGTCCCGGAAGGCGATCTCGGCGACGAGCAGCTCGACGGCCTGCCGCACCTGGTTGCCGAGCGTCGTCGTGACGTGAGCGTGTTCCTCGGCGCTTCGGGCGAACAGCGCGGCTAGGCTGGTAGAAGGCGTACCGTCCGCGCGAGTCGGAGCGGGCAACACTCGCGTTGCGACACAGAGCGAAGCCAACGCCCGCAGCAAAGCTGGTTCTTCCGACCACAAATCCGCGTCGAACACCGCAGTACTCGTGGTCTCACCGGGCCGGGCGTGCACAAGCACCCACAGACGACCATTGGTGAGCAGCGCCAACGGCACGCGTGTGTCACGACAGACCTGCGCCGCCCGCTCCGTCAACGCGGGTTGGCCGCGCACTGCGGTCGTCAGTTGCTCGTCGAAGGCACGCCGGTAGAGGTGCATCCTGGTCGCACCGCCCTGGCCGAGCAGCGCGTCCGGCCGAAGCCCGCGAAAATCCGCGGACGACAGCACGCTGCTGGAGATCATCGCCTTCGGGTAGCGAAGGACTTCCGTCAGGATCAGCTCCTGCCACCGCGGGCCGAGCAGGTCGGGCGCCGCGGCCAGTTCCGCCCAGGCCTGCCGCACCCGGGCACGAGTCTCCTTCGGGATTTCCTCAAGCCCCTGCGGAAGTGCGTCAGCAAGCACCGGCAGGGCGAGGAACGGACCTTCCGGACGTACCAGTGAAAGCCATTCCGAGTGCTGCTCCGCCACACTCGGGGGACGCGGAATCTTCGGCCTCGCGGCGGGCATCAGCGCATTCCCTTCACGATCGACTCCGGGACCAGGAACTCCACCGCTGCGGGGAACCAGCGCGCCACTGGGTCGGCGTACCGTCGCCGCAACGCCGCCGTCTCGTCCTCCCGTTGATCAGGGATGTTCTCCAGACGGGCCAGCAACGCCTCGTGGTCCGCGTGCAACTGTTCTCGCTCGTCGTCAAGGTCGAACAAGCTGCCTTGCTGCCAATGGTCGGTGACGTCGAGCGCCTCTCGGATCGACCGTTCGAGTTCATCGAGAACAACACCGATCCCGGCCACTTCCTCGTCGCACCGCTTGCGCAGCAACGCCTCCATGCTCCTCGTCCGATCCGCCGCCCGCCGAGCGAGAAGTTTCGCGAGCGGGTTGCTCAGCTCGGGCCACAGCTCGGCGAAACGGACACGTAGCTCATCGGGCACGGTGTCGGTCGACGCCGCGGCGAGCCACCCAGTCACCTCGTCCGCTGTGGCCCTGCGCAGACGTCCCTGGTCGATCACGCCGCCGGCGGCCATGACCTCCTCGTGCAGCCGAGTTCCCTCGGCGCCAGTCACGACGACCCGGCCATGCGCCACCACTGCGGGCTGCAGTAGGTGATCGCCGGGCACGACCCTGGCCGTCACCCGGTTGAGCTTGCCCGTCGGACCGCCGCCGGCACGAGCCTGGGCCCACAGCTCCGCCCTGAGCAACCGCAGGCACATCTGCACCAGCTGATGACCGAGATGCAGCAATACGACGTCGTGACGACCGGCGACCGCGTCCTGGTCGAAGGTCACCAACCGTTCTTTGCCGGTCAAGGCGTGGTACAACCCGGCGTTCCGTGCCGAAGCCCACGCGCCGGGCAACTCCGGCAGACGGAACACCGGTGCCGCAAAGCCTCTCGGCGGAGTCGCGGGCTCCAGCTCACGACGATGCGCCAGCCGGAGCGCCGTCCGCACTACCTGCTCCACCGTCTCGGGTGTCAGGTCCAGCTCGGTGCGGCTTCCCGCCAGGGTTTCGGTCAGCCGCTGGAGGTCGCGAGCGAGATCACGTTCGACCTTCAGCCGCGCCCGCGACGCGCGTTTCCTGATCTCGGCGTCCGCCATCACCCAACCGGACTGTTCGCCGAGCATCTTGCGTTCGACCTGCGCGGAGATCACCTCGCCCGCGCTCCCGAGATCTTCCCGGATCTGCTCGACCTTCTCCACCGCGATCCGGAGGAAGTCCAGCTCGTCTTCGAGAGAACCCTCGCCGAAGTTCGCGGTTTCCCAGCCCGCGGGCACGAAGTGCCGGACCTCAACCTCCGCCGCGCGCTGACCATGCCGGTCGACCCGGCCGTTGCGCTGTTCGAGCCGGTTCGGGTTCCAGGGAATCTCCCAATGCAGAATCCGATGACAGTAGTCCTGGAGGTTGATGCCCTCGCTCGCGGCGTCGGTGGCGATCAGCACCCGGACATCGTCGAGTTCTGGCTCAGAGGTGAACCTCGTCTTTACCTCTTCCCGCTTCTTCTCATCCTGGCCGCCGTAGAGCAGTTCCAGCCGTTCTTTCGGGTAGCCCGCCTGGATCAATTGCTGATACAACCAGCGCTGAGTGTCCCGGTATTCGGTGAACACGATGACACGCTCCGAGCTCCACTCGCCATCGGGCCGAACGATCGGCTCCAGCCAGCCTTGAAGCTGACGGACTTTGGCATCCGGCCGGTCGATGGCAGCTTCGGCCCAGTTCAGGAGCTCGTTCAGCATCCCTCGTTCAGCGGAGCTCAACGGAGGTGCGCAGCCACGCACCGCACTGAGCGCGGCCTCCTCCGCCTCGGCGTAAGCCGCGTCGTCCTCGGCGGTTTCGTCCAACCGCTCGATCAGGGGCAACAGGGCCTGCCTGCCACCGACGCCTTCTTCTCGCCCCGCCATGGTTTCAAGATGCTTTTTCACCGTCTCGGCGAGCGCTTTCGGCGACGAGAACATACGACGCTTCAGCAGCGTAGTGACGAATTCCGCCGCGGACCTCGACCCCTTGTCCGACGACGCGGCCTTCCGGCTCTCGGCGTACTGCGCAAGCAGAGCGTGCGCCGACCGTTCCTCCGGCGAGTAGTCCAGTTCCAGGTACCGGATCTCACGCCGGGGAAACCGATTCGTCCCGTCCCAGTTCTTCGGCAGAGTGCTCTTCATGCGGCGGATCATGATCTTGGCGAGCTGGTCCTCGGCCGGCTTCACTCCGCGGGCAAACCGCTGGTCGTCCAGCATTTCCAGGAGCGCGGTGAACGACTCCAGGTAGCCGTTGTGCGGCGTCGCCGAAAGGAAAAGGCGATGCTCGCAATGCGGCGCGAGCGCACGAATCGCCTTGGTGCGCCACGAATCCACCGCGTACTTGCCTCGCCCGGACGGCGCGCAGTTGTGCACCTCGTCGACCAATAGCAGGTCGAAGGCACGTGGGTAACGCGGAGTGGCCGGCAGTACCTCCCGGAGCAGCCGCATCGGACGTTCCCGCTTGAGCCAGTCGATGCTGACGATCAACCGCGGGTAGTGCGTCCACGGGTTCACGTACAGTCCGCGCTGACGGCGGAGTTTCTTCAGCAGTTCGGCATCGACGATCCGGAAGTCGAGCCCGAACTTCTCCTGCATTTCGTCCCGCCACTGGAACGTCAGACCGGCCGGGCAGACGATCAGCATCGTGCGTGCCCGATGCCGAAGGAAGAGCTCCTGGATCACCAGGCCGGCTTCGACCGTCTTCCCCAGCCCGACGTCGTCGGCGATGAGCAGGTTCGTCCTCGGCATAGACAGAGCGCGGACGACGGGGTCGAGCTGATAATCCTCGACCTGGATGCCGGACCGGAACGGTGCTTGCAAGGCCGTGGTGTCCGCGGATGCGATGGCGCCCCAGCGCACGGCGTGCAGGAACGCGGCAAGCTCGGCGGGATCGTCGAAGCCGTGCTCCGGGCTCGGCAGCACCGTGGAGTCGTGGATCAGGGCACCGGGCTCCAGCTCCCAGACCACACGGAGTTCCTCGTCCCTCGCATCGTCCTCGATGCTGGCCAACGTCACCAGATGTGGCGCACGGGCGGAGAGAACATGGGGATCGCTGCTGGCGACTGCGCCTCGCGCAACATCTGCCGCCACCCACTGCCGATTTCGTACTGTAACTAGCTGCCCCGGTGCGGGAACCGCGATCGCTCGGTCATGCACGTGCACTCCACCCTCCCCGAACCGGCCACCCGATTCTCATATCTGGATACCATGCGTGACTGCAAGGTCGTAAGGTCAACCCGGCCCGTTACGGCGATGAGGGGACACTGTGGCACGGCTGAACATCGCGAAGGACTTCCTGGCGGCCTACGTCAAGCTGGAGAAGCCGGTACAGCGACTGGTCGACAATGCGCTGGGCCGGTTCCCCTTCCACACACACGCGGGATTACACCTCGAGAAGCTGCAGGGCTCGATCGACCCGCGCGTCCGTACGATCAGGATCAACGACTTCTGGCGTGGCATCGTCCTCGCCCCGGAGGACGGCGACGAGTACACCCTGCTCACGGTGCTCCCACACGACAAGGCGAACCGTTACGCGATCAGTAAACGGTTCAGCGTCAACCAGGCTTTCGGGGTACTCGAAGTACGCGATCAAGCGGCGATCGACCAGCTCGAACCCGCCATCCGGAACGCCTCGCGGCAGACCGAAACCCGGCTGTTCGACCATGTCAAGGACAGCGCGCTGATCAGGCTCGGCATCGACGCCGAGGTACTGCCGCTGGTCCGGAACATGGTGTCCGAAGAGCACCTCGCCCCGATGGCCAAGTTGCTTCCCGAACCGCAGTACAACGTGCTGGTCGCCTTCGCGGCGGGGTACGACGAGGAAGAGGTCTGGCAGCTGCTGTGCGACCAGCTCGTCGACGAGAAGCCGGAACCCGGCATCGATCCGGCGGACCTGACCGCCGCGATCCATCGCACCCCGGACCGGTTCGCCCCCATCACCGGACCGGAAGATCTCGCCGAGATGCTGGCCAATCCGTTCGCCCTATGGCGGACCTTCCTGCACAAACGGCAGGAGAACATCGCCTATCGGGCGCTCTATACCGGCCCCGCGCTGGTCACCGGCGGTGCGGGAACGGGCAAGACCGTCACTGCGGTTCATCGGGCCGCGTTCCTCGCGGAAAAGCTGCCGCCCGGCGAGGCCCCGGCCATCCTGATGACCACCTTCACGAACAATCTGGCCGACGCGTTGCAGGACCAGCTCGGCCAGATCATCGACGATGAGTCGGTCCTGTCACGGATCAGGGTGTCCACGGTGAACAAGGTCGCCTACGACATCGTGCGGGACGCGGAGGGCAGCCCGCCGGACATCATCCACGATCACGCCAAGACCCGGCTGTGGCACAGCGCTGCGAAGCACATCGGTGAAGCCGTCTCCGGGAAATTCCTGGAAAGCGAATGGGACCAGGTCATCATGGCCCAGGACCTCGCGGATCGGGACGCCTACTTGGCCTGTGAGCGCAAAGGACGGTTGAAACGGCTCAGTGTTCCCCGCGAAACTGTGTGGGAGGGGATCGCCCACGCGCTGGACGAGCTCAAGAGCACCGGGCAACGTCTCCACCTCCAGGTGGTTGCCGACGCCGTCCGGATTCTCGCCGACCGGGACCGGCCGCCATACCTGCATGTGCTCGTCGACGAAGGCCAGGACCTGCACCCCACCCAGTGGCGGCTGTTGCGGAATCTGGTCGGCCACCAGCCGGATGACCTGTTCATCGTCAGCGATCCCAACCAGCGCATCTACGACAACCGGGTCTCGTTGGGCAGCCTCGGCATCAAGGTGCAAGGGCGCAGCAAACGGCTGACGGTCGGTTACCGGACGACACAGGAGATCCTGCAGTGGTCGGTCGGAGTGCTGAACGCCCAGAACGTCACCGGTCTCGACGACGAACCCGACACGCTCAAGGGCTACCAGTCGTCGTTGCATGGACGTCGCCCGGCGGTACACCCCTACCCCGACCGTGACGCCGAACTGGACGGGCTCGTCCAGCAGGTCGTCGGCTGGCTGGGCCAAGGAATCGAGGCTCACGCCATCGGGGTCGCCACCCGAACCAAAGCGATGCGAAAAACCGTGCGCGACGCACTCAAGAAAGCCGGCATAACGACGTCAGGCAAGAGTGGCGTGCGGGTGGAGACCATGCACGGGATGAAGGGACTGGAATTTCAGTGCGGCGCCGTCATCGGCGTCGACCAGGGCGCCGTCCCGCTCCCGGCTGCCGTCACCGCCGTCGAGGAGGATCCGGCCACTCACGCCCAGGACACCCAGCGTGAACGCTGCCTGCTGTTCGTGGCGTCGACTCGTGCCCGGGACGCGCTCTACGTATCCCATGCAGGTGAGCCCAGCCCTTTCATCGCGAGCTGACGCCAAACAGCTACTATCCGCGACATGTCGACCGGGGAACGTCTCGACCAGGTCCGTCAGCTTCGCGAACGGGGACTCGCGCCGAAGCAAATCGCGAAGACGCTGGGCATCGGGTCGGCCGAAGCCTCGCGGCTGGTCCGCGCGGTGGCCGCCGCGGCGCGGACTGCCGCACCCGAGCCGCGCGTGGTGGGCTGCTGGGTCAGCCCGACCTGGAGCACCGGCCTCACCATCGCGGGACACCCTGAATGGCCGCGCGACGAGGACACCGCGGCGGAGACCGGCGGGATGGTCGCGGTGCTGGTGGCCCGCGAACACCGGTACGACAAGATCGACATCTGTGGCTATCTCGTCGACGTCTACTGCCTCGGGCTGAAGAACATCTACGACCACAAGGTCATGGACGAACACGAGTTGCGGGCGTTCGTCCACGCCTACTTCGACGCGTACCACGGCGACCCGATCGAGGCGCCAATCGAACTGGCCCGCGAAATCGTGTTCGGGGCCATCGAGTACGCGCGCGGCCTCGGTTTCGAGCCACACCCTGGCTGGCCCGACGTCGAGGGCCATCTCGGCTCGTGGAGCGGACCGAGCGTCATTACCTTCGGCAACGACGGCAAGCCGTTCTACATCGACGGTCCGTACGACAACTCGCGTTCGGTGATCCGCACTCTGGAGCGCACGGTCGGGGCGGGGAACTTCGAGTACATCGCTACCGCGTTCTGAGCCGTCGCCTCAGCTGCGGCGGTTGATCTTGATGTCGTCCATGCAGGTCGCGGTGGATCCGAGGTCCCGATACGGGTAGCGCTGTTCCTCGAGTAGTTCCATCGCCCTCAGCTCGGCTTGGTCGCGCGCCTCGCGTTCGGCGTTCTCCCCCGGCTCGACGTGCACGACGATCCGGAAGCCGAAGCTCGCGAGATGGTGGTTGTAGGACAGCGAACCCTCTTCGGTGAAGGCCATTTCGGGCTGGTCGGCGGCGAGCAGCCGGGCTCGGGTCGGCTCGTCGGGCCGGTCGAACTTGCCCCGGACGAGCACGCGGTAGGTCGGCATGATCGTCAAGATACATACCTGTATCCGGATACACGACTGGATTTGCGATCGGGTGGTCGTCCCGCACGAACGAGTGACACATCGGCCGTGAATGCAACAGCCGGAACAACCTGACGGATATTCACCTCGTACGAGCAAGGCGAGCGAGGAGGACACGAAATGCGCAGCACGATGGCGAAACGAGCCGGCGCACTGACCGCGTTGCTGGTGGCAGGGCTGACCGCCGGCGTCCTCCCCGCCCACGCCACGACTCCGGCGGGCGTCGCCTCGCTTGGCGCGGCCGACTTCACCAAGTCCGGTACCACGAGCACGATCCCGAAGCTGGCGCCCTGCGCCGTCGAAGGCCCGACGAGCGCGCAATCCGGCCTGGTGACCAAGCCCGGCGTCAGCTTCGGCGGCGGCACCTCGTCGTGCACGACCACCGTGACCGACCCCGCCAACGACATCACGACCACGACGTCGAAGGCCACCGGAACGAACTTCGAACTGTCCGCGCTGGTGAGCCTCGGCGGCCCGCGCGTCCGGATCCGCAACTACGAGGTCACCTGCACCGCCACCCAGACGCAAACGAACGCGAACTGGACGTTCGGCGGTCTCAGCGGCATAACCGGCCTGCCCTCACCCATGCCCGCCAACTACACGAAGCCGCTGACGAAGTCCGGCGGAACCGTGCTGGCGAACGCGGTGTTCAACGTCCAGAACCTGCCCGGCGACGGCAGCATGTCCCTGACCATGCTGCGCATCGACTTCACGCCGGACTCGGGCATCACCGGCAGCGTCACCGTCGGCTCCACGGCCTGCTCCCCGACGCCGTGATCACCAGCCGAGGAAGTGCCGGTCGATCACGGATTCCATGACACGCAGCGCGCGCACCCAGTCCTCTTTGGACAGCTTTGGGTGCGCGTCGCTGTGTATCCCGCGTTCATCCTTCGCACTCAGCCGGAACCGGACGTGCCCGCGTTCGTCGAGGTCGCCCGTAGGCGAGGCGTAGATGTCGAATTCGTCCTCGCCGAGGGTCTGATACATGACCGCGGGCTTGTCGACCACGGTTATCTTCTTTTTGTCCTTCCACAGCGTGGTGTCCGATCCGAAAATGCCCGCGTTGTCGCCCCTCGCCGTGAATCCGGCTTCGATCTGGAGCCGGTGCTGTGATTCGACGAAATAACAGGCATTCGGCGTTGCGACCGGACGGAAACCGGCACCGTAGACCTGGGTAACCGCTGCGGCGAACGTCGCACACAGCACGTTCGGATTGTGCTCACCAGCGACCAGCAGTTCCCGGTGATCCTCCGGAACCGGCACCGGTACGGCCGGATCGCAGATTTCGCCGCCCAGCAGGTCCGCGCATGCCCCTAGCGCCCCGGTGTCCTGCCCGTCCGGCGGATAGACGAGGTTCCTGGGCAGCTTCGCCGCCGCCCCCGCCGCGAAATCCTTGACCATTTCACAGGCATGCGGCCCCTCGGCTCTGCCGACGTACGGATCGATCCGGATCGCGCGACGGAAACTGACCGGAATGCGATACACGCAGTCGACGGTCTCCCCACCGCGTCGGCTCTCCAGCTGATAACCCTTGACCCCGCCCAGGTCGACGACCGTGCTGAACCGCCGTTCGGTGTCGCCGGTCGATTCCTCGTCGGTCACCGTGAGCAGCGGCGCGTCGTCGCGCGTCAACCGACACTCGCGCCGGTCGTCGCGCGTCCAGGGCACGAGGTTGACCGGGGTGTCGTTCGCCTTGCGCTTCGCGTAGACGCCGAGGTCGATCAATGCGCAAAGGTCCAGTTTGTCCACCTCCGCCAGCGCGGCCCGGTCGCGATCGGCGGGCCGCGGCTGCCGAGGCGCCCATTCCGCCGATGGCGACGCCGATTCAGAGGCGGGTCCCGGCGCGGTTTCGGTCGCGCAACCGGAAAGGGCGAGCGGGAGGACCAGAGCTGCGACGAGCGCCACTTTACGCGTAATCATCACGCTGAGTGTGCATACGGATCTGCATCTTCACCAGGAAAAATGCACTTCTCGTCGAGACATTCACCCGAATGGCAATTACGTTTAGTCACGATGTTCACGAGCGCTATTCAGCCCGGTACGGATCTTCTTGCGGACCGGACGACGCGGTGAAGGAACTCAGGTAAGCTCCGGTGCGTCGGACTACGCAGGGTGCCGGGGAGAAAGCACCCTGCTGCTACGGGGAGAGCACAGTGATGACGACGGCTTCGGGGCGCCCTCGCCCTTGCACACCGGAACCATTCGGGGTGACGGGGGTGAAACGCCATGGCTGAGCAGCCGCCGACCTACGACCCGAACCACGAAGTCCGCTGGTTCGAGCCCGAGGCGCCGCCCCCTGGCGGCAGCTACGGCGGCAAGCCCGCGAACTCCTGGGTCACCGACCTCACTGGCGACACCCCCGGCTTCCAGTACGACGAAGCCACCCTCCACTCCCTCGTCAAGGACTGGACCGACCTGGCCAACGAGTTCAAGGACGATGCACGCGACGCCGAACAGCTAGGGCAGATTGAAGGCCCCGGCAAGGAGTACGCGAGCAGTGGACATGCGGAACGAATCCACACGTCCGGCACCGCATTAGCCGCGACGTTCGAGCAGCGCGAGAAGTACTGCCGGGAAATGGCCAATAAATATGTCACCGCCTTGGGCAAGTACGCCACAGCCGAGGAAACGGGCCAAGGCCAGGTCAAACGAGCCGGAGGCATTCTGTGAGGTCTTCTATCCACCGACTCGTCCCCCTAATCGGCGCGGCTGCGCTAGCGCTTACCGCCTGCTCGACCAACACTCCGGGCAACGCGCAACCATCATCCGCAACAGCCAGTAGCACAACGAGCAAAGCATCAACTCCCGGAACAAGCGACCAGATCCCCGGCCCGGGGGTGCCCAAGGTCACCGACCCGATCGACTTCACGCCGCATCTGCGAACACCCTGTGATGCCCTCACGCGCGAGCAGGTCACCGATCTCCTCGGGGAAAATGCATCCGCAAAAACAGACCTGGCGGCAACTTCGGGGCCCACATGTACGTGGCGTCCCCCCGGAACCGCACGTACTGATGTAAGCATCAACTTCTTCACGGCCTACCCGGAAGGCTTGACCAGGATTTACCGCCTCCGAAACACAGAGTATAAATTCTTCATGGAGGTACCTGCCATTGGCGGGCACCCCGCAGTCGCCTACGGGTTCGCAGATAAGCGCAATACTACAGGCGAATGCCTTGTCGCCGTAGGAACAAGTGATACGTCGGTCCTCAACGCCGGTATCACGCTTTCCGATGCGAATATAGGCAAGAGGGATCCGTGCGAGATTGCGCAGAAAGTCGCTGGTGAGGCACTGGCCAACATCAAGGGAGGGCGCTGATGGTTGCCGAGGGACCTTTGACGGCCGCCGAGATCTACGATCAGATCACCAACGGACCGGGAACAGGTTCACTGTCCGGCGCGCAAGGGATCATCGATGGCCTAGGCAAAAAACTGAATGACCGGGCCAATAAAGTCGCCCAGTTGCGGGAGAAGACTCTTGCTGGATGGCAGGGAGGCGCTGCGCAGGCAGCGGCGGATTCGACTGAGCCACTGGCAATGGCGTCCGCTGACGATAGCGTCCATCTCTCAAATGCCCAGCAGGCAGTCGGGGATCAGATGACCGCGTTCAGTTCGGCGAGGAACAGTGTGAAGAAGGTTCCAGCGCAGCAGCCGGAGTTCACCGCCGAAGACCTCGTCAGCGCGCTCAACGGCAACAGCGGTGGTTACCGCGACAAGGTTTCACAGTGGCAGACAGACAGTCAGCACAATATCGATACCTTCAGTGCTTACCATTCGTCCAGCGGCGACAACAACGCGCGGATTCCGACGCAATATTCCGAGCTGCGGGATCCCGGGGCGCCGGTCAGCATGGCTCCGCCGGGCGGCACCGGCGACACGGGCGGGCAGGACGGTAAGCAGGTTCGCGGGTTCGGCACGGATACCCGCACCGGGACCGGGACGGACACGGGAACAACGGGGCGCAGCACGCAGCAGCCGGGCACCAACACGGGCAACACCGGGCAGACAACCGGTGGCGATCAGCGCGGGCAGAGCGGGCAGCAGCCCAATCGGCCGGGCGGGTGGCAGCAGCCGCCGGGTCACACATCGTCCATTCCGGACGATACGCGCGCCAATTCCTATGTGCCGAAGCCGATTGTGCCGCCCGCGGCGTCGAACAACTACCAGTTCGGGCCGACCGGGCAGCCGGTGAATCCGTTCCCGTCGACAAGTGGTGGCGGCGAGTTCGGGCCGTATGGGTCCGGCAATGTGCCGGGCGGTGGCGGGCCGGGTGGTAGCGGCAGCGGCGGTTATCGCAGTGGCAGCGGGACCGGTGGCGGCGCGAACGAGCCGGGCCGGGGTGCGGGACGCGGCTCCGGGGCCGGAATGCCGGGTGAGCGGGTGCCGGGAGGCGGTCGGGCCGGGATGCCGGGTGGTCCGGCTGGCGCGGCGGGTGCCAAGGGCGCGAACGGGATGCCGATGGGCGCGGGTGCCGGTGGTAAGGGCAAGAAGGAGGAGGACAAGGAGCACAAGGCTCCGGCCTACCTGCTCAACCCCGACCCCGACGAGACGTTCGGCGGCACCGAGGTCAAGCCTATGCCGCCAGTCATCGGCGAACAGCGCAAGTAGTAGCACCGTGACCAAGGGGAGGGTGACGTAGTGCTCACGCGCGCAGTGGAGCTCACGCTGAATACCGTGTTGACCGCGATGCGTCACGCCGGGTGCGGCGATCCGCATCCGATCTTCGCGGGCGGGCTGCGGTACATCCCGCCGTCCGCCGAGGGACAGGTCAGCCGCGAGGCGCTGGACGAGCTCGCGCAGTTCGGGTTCACCAGGGGTGATCGGCTGACTGGCGAGTTCGAGGATGTCCTGCACACGCTGGATCGGCCCGAGTCGGAGTACTTCGCGTACGCCCGCGACATGAACGAGCAGTTCGGTGTGCTCGTCGCCGTCGCGGGCGGGGTCGCGGTCACCGCGTTGTGCTCGGGCGAGCGGGTGTGGCTCAAGGAGGTCCCGGACCGCCAGCAGCCGCCGGAGGTGCTGGTCGCCAATCTGCCGGAGTACGCGCCCGCGAGCTTCCCGACGTTCTCGCTGCCGCAGGACGAGTTCCGCACCGACGGCGGCGACGGCCGTTACGAGCGCTCAGAGGATCGCACCCGCGCGGCCCGCATGCTCGACGACGTGTTCAACCAGCCCTACTACGGACTCGGCCAGTTCACGGTGGCGAAGCGGCCTCGCGGCGGACAGCGCGAAGTGGCGCGAGACGAGCTGAGTTACCTCGACATCGACTCGGGCCGCGTCGCCATGGAGTTGTCCGGGGCGCCCGGCAACCGGTACATCACCGTGCTGCCGGGCGAACCCGGACTACTGGCCCAGAAGATCGCCTCGCTGCGCGCCAGCCTCGACAACTAGTGCGGTGAAGGCGGCCCGGCCGAGGACGAGCGCGCCTCCGGCCGGGTCCTTCGAGTCCCGGATAGCCGCTTCCGCCGTACCGAACGCGACCTCGACGCAGTTCGTCTCGGTGCCGCTGTAGCTGGATTTGCGCCAGATCGCCGACGTGAGGTCCATGTGTGCAGTCTACTCACTCGTAGGTTGCAAGGAGGTGCTCGATCATTTGCACCGACTGCATAGGATCCAGTGCCGCCGCATTCAGGCTGGCAGTGGCCTGAATGTAGGGCTCCACGTCGGCGGGCTGGTCGAAGAACAACAGGGAACGTCGTTGTTCCAGATGCACCACCGGGCGGCCATCACCGAACTCCAGCAGCAAATAAGCACCATTGACCGTGGCGTGTCCGCCGACGTCAAAAGGGATGAGCCGCAGTTCAACGGATGGGCGTTGAGCCATAGCGAGCAAATGCCGTAGCTGATCAGCCATGACCCTGGCACCCCCGACTCGGCGGTGCAGCACAGCCTCATCCATGAACGCGACGAACTCTGGCGGTTTCCTGGTCTCCAGCACCTTCTGCCGTTCCCTTCGCAGGTCAACCCGAGGCTGGATATCTGCGGGAGCCACACCAGCGGAGTTCATGAGAGAGCGGACATAGGACGGCGTCTGCAACAAACCCGGAATCAACGTCACCTCCGCGTCGACGAGCCTGGTGGCGTCGAGTTCGAGTTTGGCCAGTGTCTTGGCTTGCTCGGGAACCTCTGCGTACGCGGTCTCGAGCCACGTAGGCCTGTCGATGTCGCGAGCCAGCTCCATGAGCCGTTCCTTCTTCTCGCCTGTCACGCCGTACACGGCGAGAAGCGCCGAGACCTCTTCGGCCGATGCATTGCGTAAACCGGTCTCGATACGACTCAGCGTGGATTGCGACCACCCCAGTTTCTCGGCCACCTCGATCATCGCGAGCTTGCAGGCCTTACGCGTATTTCGTAACCCCTCTGCAAGTCCACGTGCCTGCGGTTTCGGTTTGGGTCTGGGCATGGGACCTCCTTTCAGGTGAAACACCTTGGCACGGCGGCAGTGGCAGGCCATAGAGTTGCGGCAACAAGCACACCATTAGGGGAAGCAATGCGCTACGGCTACTTCGCTTACGAACAACGCAAGATCTCGATCAACAAGGTGGATTACGGATTCATCGGCTTCGCCGAAATGAACTCCGCGGTGCGAAAACACGAGACATCGGTACGGGAACTGCGGGAGTGGGGTTTCGCGCTGCTGCGCACCGGACGGTACGAGTCCGGGTACTTCAACTTCTGCTACGGCGAGATCGACGACTACGACGAGCCCGGTGACGTCCTCGCCACGGTCGACGTCGCGTGGGATGGCAGCCGGGAGCTGATGCCCTCCGAATCCTGATGTCCGGAGGTAGGGTCGGGGGATGGACGCCGAGAACGGGCCGGCACCGCCCCATCCGAGCGCCGAACCGCTGCGTCGTGCGGTGGCCGCGGCGATGGATGCCGCGGACTCCCATCACGACATCGGCCGGCGCCTCGAAAAGCTGGAGCAGGACGGTTTCGACCTGACGGAGCTGCGGGAGCAGACCCGGCGGGCTGAACAGTTCCTGCGGCAGGTCGCGGCTGTCAGCGCCGCACAGGCACTCGAGTTCGACGGCTACATGGCCGCGGGCGGCCCCGCCAACCCGCAGGCACACGCCGAGTACCTGGCGGCCACCCAGCGCGCCACCGCCCTGCTCCCCCAGGACGACCTCACCTGGGCCCCGCCGCCCCTCCCCGACCTCCACCCCGAGGACGACTGAGCCTTAAACGCTCTGAAGGCCACCTTGAGGGCGTTAGAGTCCCTCATGGTGGCCTTCAGAGCACGTGGAGCCTAGGAAGCGAAGCCGCCGGTGCCTGCCCAGTCGAGGGCGAAGGCGGGGACCAGGCCCAGGATCAGGGTGACCAGGACACCCAGCGTGATCGCGGTGGTGGTGAACGCGCCGGGCACGGTGACCGTCGGGCCGTCCTTGGCGGGTTCGGAGAAGTACATCAGCACGATGACCCGCAGGTAGAAGAACGCCGCGACCGCGCTGAACACCAGGGCCACCACGACGAGCGGTGCCATGCCGTCGGACAGCGCTGCGGAGAACACCACGAACTTCCCGACGAACCCGCTCGTCAACGGGATACCCGCCAGCGCCAGCAACAAGAACGTGAACACCGCGGCCAGCACCGGCGAGCGTTTCGCCAGCCCCGCCCACGCCGAAAGGTGCGTGGCCTCGCCGCTGGAATCGCGCACCAGGCTGATCACGCCGAACGCCGCCAGCGTCGTGAAACCGTAGGCCAGCAAGTAGAACAGCGTGCTCGACAGGCCCTTCTCGGTCATCGCGATCGCGCCGACGAGCAGGAAGCCGGCGTGCGCCACCGACGAGTAGGCGACCATGCGCTTGACGTCGGTCTGGGTCAGGCCCAGCACCGCGCCGATCGCCATCGAGATGATCGCGACCGCCCACAGCACCCCGCGCCATTCCCAGCTGGTCGAGGAGAACGCGACCGACAGCACCCGCAGGATCCCGCCGAACGCGGCGACCTTCGTGCACGCCGCCATGAACGCGGTCACCGGGGTCGGCGCGCCCTGGTAGACGTCCGGGGTCCAGGTGTGGAACGGGCCGACCGAGCCCTTGAACAGCAGGCCGACCACGAGCAGCCCGAGCCCGGCGAACAGCAGCGTGTCCGAACGGTCCGAGCCCGCGGCGGCGTTGGCGATGTCGGCCAGCTTCACGGAGTTCGCGTAGCCGTAGAGCAGCGCGAGTCCATAAAGGAAGAACGCCGAGGAGAATGCCCCGAGCAGGAAGTACTTGACCGCCGACTCCTGCGAGAGCAGGCGACGCCGACGCGCCAGGCCGCACATCAGATAGAGCGGCAGCGAAAGCACTTCCAGCGCGATGAACATCGTGAGCAAGTCATTGGCCGCGCAGAACGCCATCATGCCGCCGAGCGCGAACAGCGTCAGCGGGAACACCTCGGTCTGCATGCCGGTCGACCCGGCCTGCGCGCGGTCCTGCACGGTGCCCGGCCGGATTCCGGCCTGCGCCACGAAAGCACCTCCCGGCTCGACCGAGCGGTCCGCGATGAGCAGCACCGAACCCAGGGCGAGCAACAGCAGCGTGCCCCACAGGAACAACGCGGGGCGGTCCACCGAGATGGCCTTGCTGAACGTCGTCACGCCGTTCTTCGGCGCGGAAGAGCTGACGTAGATGACCAGCGAGATCCCCGCCGCGGCGATGCCCACAATGGACAGGAACACCTGCGACGGCCAGCGCATGTGCCGGGGCAGGAACGCCTCGAACAGCACGCTCACACAGGCGACGCCGAAGATGATCAGTACCGGCAGCACGGCCGCGTAGTCGATCGACGGCGTCTGCAGCTGTTGCGGCGCCTGCGTCAGAACGATGTCGAGCACGGTTACTTGCCTCCGTTAACCGCAGACATGGTCTGCTGCACCGACGGGGTGATCGTGTCGAGCACCGGTTTGGGGTAGAAGCCCAGCCCGATGATCAGCACGACCATCGGCGCCAGGATCGCGATCTCCCGGCCGCCGAGGTCCTTAATGAATTTCTTCGCGCCCAGCTCCGGCGCGATCGCCGTACCCGGTCCACCACCGGCACCGACAAGCGCGTCACCGCGAACCGGGCCGGTCATGATGCGCTGGTAGAGCCAGAGCACGTACGCCGCGGCGAGCACCATGCCGACGGTGGCGATGATCGCGTACACCGGGTGGTCCACAAAGGACCCCAGCAGGACGAGGAACTCGCTGACGAACGAGTTCGTGCCCGGCAGGGACAAAGTGGACAGACCGGCCAGCAGCAGCATCCCGGCCAGCAGCGGGGTCACCTTCGACATACCGCCGTAGTCCGAGATCTTCGTCGACCCGCCGCGCACCACGATCATGCCGATGACCACGATCAGCATGCCGGTGGCGAGGCTGTGGTTGAGCATGTACGACACGGACCCGGCCATCGCCTGCTCGTTGAAGGCGAAGATGCCCAGCGCGATGAAGCCGAAGTGGGCGATCGAGACGTAGGCGATAAACCGCTTCATGTCCCGCTGCCCGGCCGCGAGGATCGATCCATAAAGGACACCCGCGACGCCGAGCACGAGGACCAGCGGCGCCAGCTGTTTGCTCGCCTCCGGGAACATCGGCAGGCAGTACCGCAGGAACCCGAACGTGCCGACCTTGTCCAGCACGCCGACCAGCAGCACCGCGACGCCGATCGGGGCCTCGCCCGCCGCGTCGGGCAGCCAGGTGTGGAACGGCACCAGCGGCGCCTTGATGGCGAACGCCAGGAAGAACCCGAGGAACAGCCAGATCTGCGTCCCGGTGGGCGCGTCCCGAACCACGGTGACCAGCGTGGCCCAGTCGAACGTGCCCTTGCCGAGCTTGTCCGAGGCCAGCGAGTACGCCCCGATCGCCGAGGCCAGCATGATCAGGCCGCCGAGGAACGAGTACAGGAAGAACTTCACCGCCGCGTACTGCCGGTTCGCGCCGCCGTAGCCGCCGATGAGGAAGTACATCGGGATCAGCATGATCTCGAACAGCACGTAGAACAGGAAGACGTCGGTCGCGGCGAACACGCCGATCGTCAGCGCCTCCTGCAGCAGGATCAGCGACAGGAACCCGCCCGCGCTGCGCCCGGCCGGGAGCTTGTCGGTGACGCCCAGCGCGCCGACCACGATCGGCACCAGCAGCGCGATCACCGCGATCATGATCAGCGAGACGCCGTCGGTGCCGAACGAGATGTGGATGCCGAATCCGGGGATCCAGTCCATTGAGGACACCTGCTGCAGCCGCGCACCGGACGGCGAGTAGCTCGCCCAGAACGGGATGATCAGCAGGAATTCCACAATGGACAGCGCGAGCGCGGTGCGCAGCGCGAGCCGGTCGTTGGCCTTCATCGTGGCCACGACCACCGCCCCGACGACCGGCAGCAGGATGAGTGCGAGAAGCCAAGTCATCAGGAGAACCTCACCAGCAGGAGAGCCACGAGAAGCAGGAACGTGCCGCCGAGCATGGACAGCGCGTAGGACCGGACGAACCCGGTTTGCAGCCGCCGTAGCCGTCCGGACCCGCCGCCGAGCGCGGCGGCCAGCCCGTTGACCGCGCCGTCGACGCCGCGGTTGTCTACGTAGACCAGCGCGCGGGCGAGCCAGGTGCCGGGCCGGGCCACCACGGCTTCGTTGAGCGCGTTGCCATAGAGATCCTTGCGCGCGGCCTTGGTGACGACCGAGACGCGCTCGGGGCGTTCGACCGGGACGTCCCGGCGGAAGATCAGCCAGGCGATCAGGACACCCAGCAGCGAGAGCACGACCGCCGCGACCGAGATGACCCACGCTTCGACCGGCAGGTGATGAGCCTCGACGGTTTCGCCGACCGACGGAGCGAGCCATTCGGTGAACCGGTGGCCCAGCGCGAAGAACGCGCCCGCGCCGACCGAGCCGACCGCGAGGATCGCCATCGGGACCCACATGACCGGCTTCGACTCGTGCGGGTGGAAGTCGCGGCCGTCCTCGCTCTTGAGGTCCTTCCAGCGTGCCTTGCCGTGGAAGGTCATCACCATCAGGCGGGTCATGTAGAACGCGGTGAGCCCGGCGCCGAGCAGCGCCGCGCCGCCCATCACCCAGCCGCGCCAGCCGCCCTGGCCCAGCGCCGCCTCGATGATCGCGTCCTTGGTGAAGAAGCCGGACAGCGGCGGGATGCCGATCAGCGCGAGGTAGCCGAGGCCGAAGGTCGCGTAGGTGATCGGCATCTTCTTCGCCAGGCCGCCGAACTTGCGCATGTCGACTTCGTCGTTCATGGCGTGCATGACCGAACCAGCACCGAGGAACAGCCCGGCCTTGAAGAAGCCGTGCGCGACCAGGTGCATGATGCCCAGCGCGTACGCCACTGGGCCGAGGCCGACCGCCAGCATCATGTAGCCGATCTGGCTGACCGTCGAATACGCGAGGACTTTCTTGATGTCGTCGTAGGCACAGCCGACGATGCATCCGATCAGCAGCGTCACCGTGCCGACGAGTGTGACGATGAGCCGCCCGTCCTCGGTGGCGTTGAAGATGACGTTCGAGCGGGCCACCAGGTAGACACCGGCGGTGACCATCGTTGCCGCGTGGATCAGGGCCGACACCGGCGTCGGGCCCTCCATCGCGTCGGGAAGCCAGGCCTGAAGCGGGAACTGACCGGACTTACCGCAGGCGCCGAGCAGCAGGAGAATCGCCATCGCGGTGATCGCCGCCGGCGGGAACTTGCCCGCGCTCACCGCGTCGAAGACCTGCGCGTAGCCGGTGGAGCCCGAGTACTTGAACATGATGAAGATCGCCAGCGCGAGCCCGACGTCCCCGACGCGGTTCATCAGGAATGCCTTCTTCGCCGCGGTGGCGGCGGAGTTGCGGCCCTGGTACCAGCCGATGAGCAGGTAGGACGCGAGGCCGACGCCTTCCCAGCCGAGGTACAGCGTCACGAAGCTGTTGCCCAGCACCAGAACCAGCATCGAGGCGACGAAGAGGTTCAGGTACGCGAAGAAGCGGTACCGGCCTTCGTCGGACTCCATGTAGCCGATCGAGTAGAAGTGGATCAACATGCCGACGCCGGTGATGAGCAGCACGAACGTCAGCGACAGCGCGTCGACGCGCAGTCCGAAGTCGACCTGCAGCGCGGACACCGGGATCCACGAGAACAGCTTGGTGTCCACAGTGGACTTGGTGTCGGCGGCGAAGAACAGGATGACGCCGTAGACGAAGGCGAGCGTGACGGTGGCACAGCCGAGCAGATGCCCCCATGCCTTCGCGCGCTTGCCCGCCAGCAGCAGGATCAGCGCGCCGAGGGCAGGAAAGGCCACCAGCAGCCACGATGATGCGGTCACTCGGTGTCTCCCTTAGTACTTCAGCAGGTTGGTGTCGTCGACCGAGGCCGAGCGGCGGGTGCGGAAGATCGCCATGATGATCGCCAGCCCCACCACGACCTCCGCGGCGGCCACGACCATCACGAAGAACGCCATCACCTGGCCGTCGAGCCCGCCGTTGATGCGGGCGAAGGTGACCAGGGTGAGGTTCACCGAGTTCAGCATCAGCTCGATGCACATGAACACGACGATCGCGTTGCGCCGCACCAGGACGCCGACCGCGCCAATGGCGAACAGCAGCGCCGAGAGCAGCAGGTAGTAGGTCGGAGTCACTTCTTCTCCTCCCCTTCATTTCCTTCGGACACAGTGGCCGCTGTCTCGGCGAACTCGGCCCCGACGAGCGCGTGCGCGTCGGCCTTCGGCTCCGTGTCGGCGACCTGCTTGCGCTCCTCGTTCAGCTGGACCGCCGAGGTCGACTCGATCAGCGCCGAGAGCGATTCGGGAGCGACCGAGCCGTCGGGCAGCAGCGCCGGGGTGGCCACCGAGTTGGCGGTGGCGAAGACGCCGGGGCCGGGCAGCGGCGACGGGCGGTCGTGCTCGCCGCGGAACCGGTCGATGACCAGTTCGCGCTGCGACTTCTTGGCGCCCTTGCGGTGCCGGTCGGTGAAGGCCAGCACCATCGCGCCCATCGCGGCGGTGATCAGCAGCGCCGAGGTCAGCTCGAACGGGAACAGGTACTGGGTGAAGATCAGCCGCCCGAGGCCGCCCGCGCCGCCGCCGTTCGGGCTGTACGGGTCGAGTGGGGCGGCCGGAGTGACGTTCACGAGCGAGCGGAACAGGCCCGCGGCGATCAGCCCGGCGAGCCCGATGCCCAGCAGTCCCGCCATGAGTCGTTGCCCGCGAAGGACTTCGACCACCGAGTCGGAGCTTTCCCTGCCGACCATCATCAGCACGAACAGGAACAGCATCATGATCGCGCCGGTGTAGACGATGATCTGGGTGAAGCCCAGGAACGGCGCCGACTGGAGCATGTACAGCGCGCCCAGCGACAGCATCGTCAGCACCAGCCACAGCGCCGAGTGCACGGCGTTGCGGGAGAAGATCATGCCGAGCGCGCCGAGCAGGCAGACCGGGCCGAGGATCCAGAACGCGATGGCCTCGCCGGTGGACACCGAGGCGTTCACCGCGGGCGCCTGCGCGAGGAATGCGGCGATCACTTGACCGTCTCCCCTCGGGCCAGCTCCGGACCGTTGACGTAGTAGTCCTGCTCGTTGTCCCCGAGCCGCATCGGGTGCGGCGGCTGCTCCATGCCGGGCAGCAGCGGCGCGAGGAGGTCTTCCTTGGTGTAGATGAGCCGCTGCCGGTCGTCGTCGGCCAGCTCGTAGAAGTTGATCATCGTCAGGGACCGGGTCGGGCAAGCCTCGACGCACAGTCCGCAGCCGATGCAGCGCAGGTAGTTGATCTGGTAGTCCGCGCCGTAGCGTTCCCCTGGCGAGTACCGCGCTTCCTCGGTGTTGTTCCCGCCCTCGACGAAGATCGCGTCCGCCGGGCAGGCCCACGCGCACAGCTCGCAGCCGACGCACTTCTCCAGCCCGTCCGGATGCCGGTTGAGCTGGTGCCGCCCGTGGTAACGCGGCGCCGCGGGGGCACCGGCCTCCGGGTATTCCTCGGTGGCGACCTTCTTGAACATCATGCCGAAGGTGACGCCGAAGCCCTTGATCGGATCAAAGATCCCCATCGCCGGCCTCCCTTCCGGTGGATACGGCGGCGGGCTTGCGCTTGGCCGCCTTCGCCTCAGCCTTGGCCAGTGCCTTCTGGCGCGGGGTGGTCTCGGGGACCTTCAGGTCCAGCGGCGGCAGCGGGTGCCCGCCGCCGGTGATCGGCACGTAGTCCTCGTCCGGGACCTTCTTGTCCGGCAGCAGCAGGCTCAGCAGCACGATCAAGACGAGGATCACGCCGCCGCCGATAAGGATCTGCGGGATCGACAGGCCGCCGCTGTTCCTGACCGCGCGGACCGCGGCGATGACGACGATCCAGACCAGGTTGGCCGGGACGAGGACCTTCCAGCCCAGCCGCATGAACTGGTCGTACCGCAGGCGGGGCAGTGTGCCGCGCAGCCAGATGAAGCCGAACAGCAGGATGAACGTCTTCGCGAAGAACCAGAGCAGCGGCCACCAGTTCTGGTTCAGCGGCGAATCGGCGCCGACGAACGGGAACTTCCAGCCACCGAGGAACAACGTCGTCGCGAACGCGGAGACGATGACCATGTTGACGTACTCGGCGAGGAAGAACATCGCGAACTTCATCGAGCTGTATTCGGTGTGGAACCCGCCGACCAGCTCGGATTCGGCCTCCGGGAGGTCGAACGGCGCGCGGTTGGTCTCACCGACCATCGAGATCGCGTAGATCACGAAACTCGGCAGCAGCAGGTAGAAGTACCAGCCGCTCTGCTGCGCCTCGACGATTCCCGACGTCGACAGCGTCCCCGAGTAGAGGATGACGGCCACAATGGACAGTCCCATCGCGATCTCGTACGAGATCACCTGCGCCGCACTGCGAAGACCGCCGAGCAGCGGGTATGGCGAGCCGGACGACCAACCCGCCAGCACGATGCCGTACACGCCGATCGAGGAGCAGGCGAGGATCACCAGCACGCCGACCGGGAGGTCGACCAGCTGGAGCACGGTGCGCTCGCCGAAGATCGAAACCACCGGGCCGAACGGGATCGCCGCCAGTGCGATCAACGCGGGCACCGCGGAGATCACCGGCGCGAGGAAGTACACCTTGCGGTCGGCGGTGTCCGGGATGACCTGCTCCTTGAACGGGAGCTTGATCGCGTCGGCGAGGGACTGCAGGTAGCCGCCGGGGCCGACGCGGTTGGGGCCGGGCCGGTTCTGCATCCGGCCGACCGCCTTGCGCTCCCAGACGATCAGGAAGATCGTCAGGATCGGGCCGATCAGCAGGATGACGACGGCCTTGATGAGGATCAGCCACCACGGGTCGTCCGCGAGCAGCGCCGCCCGTTCGGCCGCGTTCGGGATGCCGCCCACCGCGGTGTCCGCGTGGGTGAGGATCGCGCTCACTGCTCACCTCCGGTGATGCTGACGACCGCGCCGTGGCCCGCGCCGAGAGTGGCGCGGACGGCGGAGCCGTCGGAGTTGCCCGGGAGCCAGACCACACCGTCGGGCAGGTCCGCGACCTCGACCGGCAGCGTGATCGCGCCGCGTTCGGTGCTCACTTTGACGACCTTGCCGAGCCCTTCGGCGGTTTTCGCCGACAGCCGCGCCACCGGCTTGCGCTGGGTGCCCTTGAGGTGCGGTTCGTCGTCCTGGAGCGAGCCGTTGTCGATCAGCTGCCGCCAGGTCGCGAGCACCGCCTTGCCGTCGCCTGCCTGCGGCGATGCCGTTAAGGCCACCTTAAGGGCATCTGACGCCCGCAAGGTGGCCTTAACGGCACTTTGGAGCCGCGAGAAGTCGGCGTGGGCGGCGGCGGGGGTTTGGGTGAAGAGGTCGGCGTCCATCTCGACGGCGAGGGTGTCGAGGACCCGGCAGTCGGGCAGCGCGCCGGTGCCTTCGAGCGTGACGTCGAACTCGCGGCGGCGACCCTCCCAGTTGAGGTAGCTGCCCGCCTTCTCGACCGCCGGGGCGATCGGGAGGACGACGTCGGCGCGTTCGGTGACCGCGCTCGGCCGCAGCTCCAGACTCACCACGAACCCGGCGTTGTCCAGCGCGCGGCGCGCGAGGTCCGGGTCGGGCAGGTCGTCCGGGTCGACGCCACCGACGAGCAGGCCGTCGAGCTGCTGTCCCGATGCCGCCTGGAGGATGCCGGTGGTGTCCCGGCCCTCCGCCGAAGGAATCGTTACGCCCCAAGCATTTTCGACCTCGGCGCGGGCGTCGGCGTCGGTGACGGGACGGCCGCCCGGCAGCAGCGTCGGCGCCGCGCCCGCCTCCAGCGCGCCGCGTTCGCCCGCCCGGCGCGGAATCCACGCCAGCCGCGCGCCGGTGCGCTCGGAAAGCCGGTGCAGCGCCGAGAACAGGCCCGGCACCTCGGCGGCACGCTCGCCGACGAGCACGACAGCGCCGTCGCCCGCCAGAGCCTCGTCGAGATCCGCGGCGTGGGTGGCGATTCCGTCGATCGCGGCAGCCTCCCCGCCGGGGACGCAAGCCAGCAACTCGCCGAAGGTCTTGCGCACCGACGACGTCGTCCACTGTCCCAAGTGGACGACCCGGGTGCGGTTCTTGCGGGCCGCCTTGCGCAGCCGCAGGAACACGATCGGCGCCTCGTCCTCGGGCTCGAACGCGACGCACAGCACCGTGCGAGCCCGCTCGATCTCGCCGAACGTCACGCCGGTCTCGGGTGTCGTCCCGACCACCGACGCGGCCAGGAAGGCCAGCTCCTCGGCGGAGTGCGCCCGCGCGCGGAAGTCGATGTCGTTGGTACGCAAGGCGATCCGGGCGAACTTCGAGTACGCGTAGGCGTCCTCGACGGTCAGCCGTCCGCCGGCCAGCACGCCGACACCCTTGCCGTCGCGAGCCTTGCTCAGGCCCTCTGCGGCGGCACGCAGCGCGTCGGTCCATGACGCCTCTTCCAGCACGCCGGTCTCGCGGTTGCGGACCTGCGGACGGCGGAGGCGGTCGGCGGCCTGCGGGTACCGGAACGCGAACCGGCCCTTGTCGCAGATCCACTCCTCGTTGACCTGCGGGTCGTCCCCGGCGAGCTTGCGCATCACCTTGCCGCGCCGGAAGTCGGTCCGCTCGGCGCAGCCGGACGAGCAGTGCTCGCACACGCTCGGCGCGGACACCAGGTCGAACGGCCGGGACCGGAAGCGGTACGCGGCGCTGGTCAGCGCACCGACCGGGCAGATCTGGATGACGTTGCCGGAGAAGTACGACTGGAACGGCTCGCCGCTGGTCGTCCGCGACGCCAGGTCGAGCACGTCCGCGGTCTCGGCGGTGCCGATCTGCTGGTGCGCACCGCGTTCGAGCAGTTCGATGAACGGGTCACCGGCGATCTGCGCCGAAAACCGGGTGCAGCGCTGACAGAGCACGCAGCGTTCGCGGTCGAGCAGGACCTGCGAGGAGATCGGCAGCGGCTTGGGGAACGTCCGCTTCGTGTCGACGAACCGGGATTCCGGTCGCCCGTGTGCCATCGCCTGGTTCTGCAGTGGACACTCGCCACCCTTGTCGCAGATCGGGCAGTCCAGCGGGTGGTTGATGAGCAGCAGCTCCATCACGCCCTGCTGGGCCTTGTCCGCGACCGCCGAGGTCAGCTGCGTCTTGACGACCATGCCGTCGGCGACGGTCATGGTGCAGGACGCCTGCGGCTTCGGCATCGGGCGGCCACCCATCTCGACCTCGACGAGGCACTGGCGGCAGGCACCGGCCGGGTCGAGCAGCGGGTGGTCGCAGAAGCGCGGGATGACCGTGCCGAGGCGCTCGGCGGTGCGGATCAGCAGTTCGCCCTTGGGCGCGATGACCTCTTCGCCGTCGATGACCAGCTTGACGTGGCCTTCGGGCACCGGAGTGTCCTCTGTGGACGTACCCGGCTTGTCGGGTGCGATCGTCATGCCTGTGCTCCCACCAGTTCGGGCTGGGCGGCCTTGTTCTTCTCACACAAGGCGAGGAACTCGTCCCGGAAGTACTTGATGCCGCTGGTGATCGGCGAGACGGCGCCGTCACCGAGCGCGCAGAAGGACCGGCCGAGGATGTTGTCGCAGACGTCGAGGAGGGTTTCGATGTCCTCGGGCGTGCCGTGGCCTTCGACCATCCGCTCCAGGATCTGCGCGAGCCAGTAGGTGCCCTCGCGGCACGGCGTGCACTTGCCGCAGGACTCGTGCTCGTAGAACTGCGTCCACTTCATCACGGCCCACGGCACGGACACGGTCTCGTTGAAGACCTGGACCGCGGTGGTGCCGAGCATGGACCCCGCCTCGGCAGCCCCTTCGAAATCCAGGGGAGTGTCGAGGTGTTCGGCGGTGAACATCGGGGTCGACGAGCCGCCGGGCGTCCAGAACTTGAGCGGGATGCCGTCCTTCATGCCGCCCGCCATGTCCAGTAGTTCGCGCAGCGTTGTCCCGAGTGGACACTCGTACTGGCCGGGTTTCTCGACGTGGCCGGAGATCGAGTAGATCTTCGGGCCGGGCGACTTCTCGCGGCCCATCTGCCGGAACCAGTCGGATCCGGCGTTGACGATGTAGGGCGCGCTGGCGATGGTCTCGACGTTGTTGACCGTGGTCGGCGCCGCGTAGAGCCCGGCGGCCGCGGGGAACGGCGGCTTGAGCCGGGGCTGGCCACGACGGCCCTCCAGCGAGTCGAGCAGCGCGGTTTCCTCGCCGCAGATGTACGCCCCGGCGCCCGCGTGCACGGTGATGTCGAGGTCGAATCCGGAGTCGAGGATGTTCTTGCCGAGGTAGCCCGCCTGGTAGGCCTCGCGGACGGCCGCGTTGAGGCGGCGGATGCAGTGCAGCGCTTCCCCGCGGACGTAGATGAAGCAGTGGTGCGACCGCATCGCGTACGAGGCGATGATGCAGCCCTCGATGAGCGAGTGCGGGTCCGCCATCATCAGCGGGATGTCCTTGCAGGTCCCCGGTTCGCCCTCGTCGGCGTTGATCACCAGGTAGTGCGGCTTGTCCTCGTTGGGCGGCATGAACGACCACTTGACGCCCGCCGGGAAGCCCGCACCGCCGCGCCCGCGCAGGCCGGAATCCTTGACCAGCTGGACGAGCTGCTCGGGCGTTCCCTTGAGCGCCTTGCGGATCGCGGTGTAGCCCTCGAGCTGTTCGTAGGTGGCCAGCCGCCAGGAGTTCGGGGAGAGCCAGCGTTTGGTGAGGACCGGCGTAATCGGGTCAGCCATTACTTTTTCTCCCCCTCTTTCGAAGGCACAGCGGGGAGCGGGACGTCGTTCGCGACCGGTGCCGTCCAGCCCCGCTCCTGCGCGATCTTCGCGCCCCGCAGCGTTTCCACGGCCTGTGACGGACCGTCGACGTCGCCGTTGTAGATCGCTTCGTCCTCCGGGAAGAACCCGGCGAGCTGCAGTTCGGCGCCCTTGAAGTCGGTCAGCGGCGCGCCACGCGTCGGCGCGGGTTTCTTGCCCGCCTGCAACGCGTCCACCAGCGCGACCGCCTTCTCCGGCGTCTGGTTGTCGAAGTACTCGTAGTTGACCTGGATGACCGGGGCGAGGTCGCAGGCCGCGAGGCATTCCGCGTGCTCCAGCGTGATCGAGCCCTGCTCGCCCGGCGTGCCCGCGGTTTCCTCGTGCCCCAACGGGTTTTCTTCGGAACCCAGGTGCGTCTGGAGCTTCTTGTAGATCGCATCGCCGCCGAGCGCCGCGCACAACGTGTTCGTGCAGACGCTCACCAGATGTTCACCGCACGGGCGGCGCTTGTACATCGTGTAGAACGTCGCGACCGCGCTGACCTCGGCGTCGGTGAGCCCGAGTTGCGTGGCACAGAAGGAAATCCCCTCCTGGGACACGTAGCCCTGCACCGACTGCACGAGGTGCAGCATCGGCAGCAGCGCCGAACGCGACATCGGGTACCGCTCGATCAGGTTCTTCGCCTTGGCGACGATGTCGTCGCCGAAGACGTCCTCCAGCGGCGGCGTCTCGGCCAGGATGGCCTCGGCCGCCGCGGGGTCCGGCGCGATGCCGACCACGTCGGTGTCCGGACCGGCGGCCACGTGGGTGGTCTCGGCCGCGTTCGGGCCGGGCTCGGGCACGGCGGTACTTGAAGTCATCGGTCCACTCCCCCCATCACGGGGTCGATCGAAGCGATGGCGGCGATCACGTCCGCCACCAGCCCGCCCTCGGCCATCGCGGGCATCGACTGCAGGTTCACGAAGCTCGGTTCGCGGATGTGGACGCGCAGCGGCCGCGTGCCGCCGTCGGAGACGAGGTGCGCGCCCAGCTCGCCGCGCGGCGACTCCACCGGCGAGTACACCTGGCCCGGCGGCACCTTGAAGCCCTCGGTGACCAGCTTGAAGTGGTGGATCAGCGATTCCATCGACTGGCCCATGATCTTGCGGACGTGCTCCAGCGAGTTGCCGAGACCGTCGCTGCCCAGGGACAGCTGCGCGGGCCAGGCGACCTTCTTGTCCTCGACCATGACCGGGCCGGGTTCGAGCATCTTGAGGATCTGCCTGATGATCCGCAGGCTCTGGTGCATCTCCTCGACGCGGATCAGGTACCGCGCCCAGCAGTCCGCGTCGGTCGAGGTCGGGATGTCGAACTCGAGCTCGTCGTAGCGGGAGTACGGCTCGGTCTTGCGGAGGTCCCACGGCAGACCGGCGGAACGCAGCACCGGCCCGGTGACACCGAGCGCGAGGCAGGCGTCCACCGGCAGGTAGCCGACGCCCTTGAGCCGGTTGCGCCAGATCGGCTGACCGGTGAAGAGCTTGTCGTACAAGGGAAGGCGCTTGTCCATCGTCTCGACGAACTCGGTGACCTTCTCGTGGTAGTCCTCGGGCATGTCCTGCGCGAGGCCGCCGGGGCGGATGAACGCGTGGTTCATCCGCAGGCCGGTCAGGTGCTCCAGCAGGTGCAGCACGACCTCGCGTTCGCGGAACCCGAGCGTCATCGCGGTGGTGGCGCCGAGTTCCATGCCGCCGGTGGCGATGTAGACCAGGTGCGAGCCGATGCGGTTGATCTCCAGCAGCATCACGCGCAGCAGCTCCGCGCGCGGCGGGGCCTTGATGCCGAGCAGCTTCTCGACCCCGAGGCAGTAGGCCATTTCCGTGGAGAGCGGCGCGAGGTAGTCCATGCGCGTCACGAAGGTGACGCCCTGGGTCCACGTCCGGTACTCGCAGTTCTTCTCGATCCCGGTGTGCAGGTAGCCGATGACCGAGCGGAGCTGGGTGACGGTCTCGCCCTCCATCTCCAGCACGAGCCGGAGCACGCCGTGCGTCGACGGGTGCTGCGGGCCCATGTTGATGACCATGCGCTCGTCGTGCTTGGCGTCCTCGATGAGGTCGTCCCAGTCACCGCCGGACACCGTGTAGACGGGGCCTTCGGTGGTTTCGCGCGCCGCGGCGTAGTCGACGTCGCCGGTGCTGTCGGAGCCCTTGGCGGTGGTGTCGGTGCCGGTGCTGACGTCGGCGATGTTCTCGGTGCTCACGAGTACGACCTCCGCTGATCGGGCGGGGGGATCTCCGCGCCCTTGTATTCCACCGGGATCCCGCCGAGCGGGTAGTCCTTGCGCTGGGGGTGGCCGTCCCAGTCGTCCGGCATGAGGATCCGGGTCAGCGCGGGGTGGCCGTCGAAGACGATCCCGAACATGTCCCAGGTCTCGCGCTCGTGCCAGTCGGCCGTCGGGTAGAGCTCGACGATCGACGGGACGTGCGGATCCTCGACGTCCATGGTGACCTCGAGCCGGATGCGGCGGCGGTAGGTCATCGATGTCAGGTGGTAGACCGCGTGCAGCCGCTGCGGGACGTCGGCGCCGTAGTCCACACCGGACACCGAGCTGCACAGCTCGAACCGCAGCCCCGCGTCGTCGCGCAGGGTCCGGACCACGCCGACCAGGTGCTCGCGGTCGACGTAGAAGGTGATCTCGCCGCGGTCGACGGTGGTCTGGAGGATCGCGTCGGCCGGAATCTTGTTGTCCGCCAAGGCGGCGTAGAACTCGTCGGCGAACTCGTCGAACCAGCCGCCGTACGGGCGCTCGGCCGGGGCCGGGCTGTACGCCGGGAGCCGGACGCCGCCGTAGCCGGAGGTGTCCCCGGTGCCGGAGACGCCGAACATGCCCTGGCGTTCTTTCCCGGCGACGACGGGCTCGGCCGGGCGCGTGCCGCGGGGTTCGAGCCCGCCTTCGGGGCGTTCGGCCGACGACTGCTCGCCGCCTGTCTTTGGTGTCTCAGCTGGGGTGTTTTCAGGCACTTCGATCACTTCTTCGCGTACTTGATCGACGAGGGCACGAGTTCGGTGCGGGCGCCGCTGGCCGCGCGGATCGCGGCGCGGCGCGCGTTGATCGGCTCGTCCTGGATCTTGGCGTGCAGCTTGAGGATCGCGTCGAGCAGCATTTCCGGGCGCGGCGGGCAGCCGGGCAGGTACATGTCGACCGGCACGATGTGGTCGACGCCCTGCACGACGGCGTAGTTGTTGAACATGCCGCCGGAGGAGGCGCAGACGCCCATCGCGAGAACCCAGCGCGGTTCGGCCATCTGGTCGTAGATCTGGCGCAGGACCGGGGCCATCTTCTGCGTGACACGGCCGGCGACGATCATCAGGTCGGCCTGGCGCGGGGTGGCGCTGAAGCGCTCCATGCCGAAGCGGGCGATGTCGTAGCGGGAACCGCCGACGGTCATCATCTCGATCGCGCAGCAGGCGAGGCCGAACGTGGCGGGCCACAGGGAGTTCTTGCGTGCCCAGTTGACCAGGCCCTCGAGGCTGGCCAGCAGGATGCCGTTGGGGAGTTTTTCTTCCAGGCCCATGGTTCTAGTTCCAATCCAGGCCGCCGCGCCGCCACACGTAGGCGTACGCGAAGCCGACCGTCGCGATGAACAGCACGATCTCCACCAGGCCGAACAGGCCGAGCGCGTCCGCCGAGACCGCGAACGGGTAGAGGAAGACCATCTCGATGTCGAACAGGATGAACAGCATCGCGGTGATGTAGTAGGCCACCGGCATGCGTCCCGCGCCGACGAGCGGCTGCGGGGACGGTTCGATCCCGCATTCGTAGGCGGACAGCTTGGCCTTGTTGTAGCGGCTCGGGCCGACCAGCGGGCCGAGCAGCACCGAGAGCACCGCGAACGCGAGCGCCAGCACGAACAACAGGACCAGGGGGAGATAGACCTTGAGGCCGGGCGCCTGAGCGACCTGCTCGGTGCTCGCCTGCGTCAGCACGGGCAACATCAGCACGGGGTTTCGCCATCCTTTCCGCGCCGCTGCGGTTTGCGTGTGGTGGTACGCACGTCGCCTCGTCGGCTTTTGCCCGCACCCTAAGGGAGCTGGGTCACACCGCCGAGGGTCAGGGCACCCTTACGGCCCGTGAGGCCGTAGAGGTCCGCTTGTGAAATAGTTCACAAGCCACTGGTCGCGGATGTGAAGGGATTCACAAAGCATGGCCCGACTATAGGACGTGACTCACATTCTTGTCCCTAGGGGCTGCGGTATAAGGGTTACCTAACCCATCGGACAAACCGGACGCCGACACTCCCGGCCGCAAAGCTGAGACCTGCGCGAAGCCCGGCGAAGATCGATTCGGGGCCCGGACAAACCACCGCTGCCCTGTGACTTATCACACTGACCGGCCGGGCAACCATTGCTCCACCTGGGTGTCCATCGCCCCCGCCGTCCGTGGGAGCGAGACCTGCCGGGCGGTGGGTATCGCGGCGGTATCCCCTGGGCATTCCCCCACCCTCCCGGGGGCACCCCTGCAACCAGCGTATCGCGTTTGACCTGGGGAAACGGGGGTCGTGGTGAATCTGTGGACAACCGGCGCGGTTGTGGACAACGCGGATGGGTCCTGACGCGCCACTCTGGCGGGGTCGTGAGCGGGGTCGGGTGGCCGGCTCCGGCGGGTCTGGTGGTGCTGAAGGACGCTTTCAGTGCATCGAGCGCACTGAAAGCGTCCTTCAGTGCCGCCAACGCACCGAAGGCGTCCTTCAGCGCGGAGAGGGTGTAGCGCGCGAGAGAGCGGCGATGAGGCGGTCGACGCCGTCCCCGCCCTTCGCGTCGTAACAACCCGAAAGTCCCTTGTACACCAAGGGAAGCAGCGCGTTGATCCGCAGCCCGTACTTCGTGCACGCGTGCATGATCTTCGGCTTCCCGATGAGCTTCGCGAACACGTTCCCGAGCCGGTAGTACCCGCCCATCAGCTCCGCGACGGCCCGCGGATAGCCCGCCAGCGCGCGCTCCCGCGAAGGCCCTTCGGCCCGCGCCAGCGCCTGCACGACGACCTCCGACGCGATCTGCGCCGACTCCATCGCCGCCGAGATGCCCTCTCCGTTGAACGGGCTGACCATGCCGCCCGCGTCGCCGAGCAGCAGCAGGCCGTCGCGGTAGTGCGGGGTGCGGTTGAAGCCCATCGGCAGTCCGGCGCCGCCGACCTTCCCGATCGCGTTCTCCTCGCGGTAGCCCCATTCCTCGGGTGTCCCGTCGAGCCACTGCCGCAGCAGCGCGCGGTAGTCGGTGTTACGGAACGACGCCGACGTCGACAGCATGCCGAGGCCGACGTTCACGGTGCCGTCGCCGAGCGGGAACGCCCAGCCGTAGCCCGGCAGCAGCTTCGGGTTCCGCGGGTCCGAGCGGTCCCACAGCTCCAGGTGGCCCTCGATGAACGGGTCGTCGTGGCGCGGGCTCTTGTAGTACTGGCGCACCGCGACGCCCATCGGCCGCTTCTCGTTCTTCTGGATGCCGACGCTCAGCGCGAGCCGCGCGGACACGCCGTCGCAGGCCAGCACCAGCGGCGCGCGGTAGGACACCGGCGTCCGCTCCGGGCCGACCTTCGCCTCGACGCCGACCACGCGCCCGCCGGGGCTGGTGATCGCGCCGGTCACGGTGGTCCGCTCATACAGCCGCGCCCCCGCCTTGACCGCGGTCTTCGCCAGCAGGTCGTCGAAATCCTGGCGGGTGCGGGAAACGCCGTACGGCGGGTAACTGGTCAGGTCCGGCCAGTCCAGCTCCAGCGTCAGGTCGCCGGTGAGGATGCGCAGGCCGCGGCTGTGCACCCAGCCCGCGTCCTCACTGGTGTCGATGCCGAGGTCGATGAGCTGCTTGACGCCGCGCGGAGTCAGCCCGTCACCACAGACCTTCTCGCGGGGGAACTCGGTCTTCTCCAGCAACAACACGTCGACGCCGGCACGGGCGAGATACGTGGCGGCCGTGGACCCGGCCGGTCCGGCACCGACGACGATGACTTCGGCGTCGTGCTCGGGATTGCGGCGGCTGGAGGAACTCATGCGATCGAGTCTAGGCGGGCTTGCGGGCGCGATGGACGGCGACGACGCCGAACGTGAGGTTCATCCACTCGACCTCGGTCCAGCCCGCCCCCGCGATGATCTCCCCCAGCGCCCGCTGGTCCGGCCAGGCGAGCATGGATTCGGCCAGGTACGAGTACGCCTCGGGGTTCGAGGAGTTGCGGCTGCCGAACCAGGTCAGCAGGCGCAGGATGAACTTCCGGTGGACGAACCGGATCGGCGCGAAGGTGGGCGTCGACACCTCGCAGATCACCAGCCGCCCACCGGGTTTGGTGACCCGGGCGATCTCGATCAGCGCGGCCTTGACGTCGACGAAGTTGCGCAGCGCCAGCGAGATCGTCACCGCGTCGAAGCTGTCGTCGGCGAAGGGCAGGTGCAGGGCGTCCGCCGCGACCATCGGCACCTTCCGGTGCTTGCCCGCGCGAAGCATCCCGACGGAGAAGTCGGCGGCGAGGCACCAGGCGCCGCCGCGCCCGTACTCGACGGTGGACACCCCGGTCCCGGCGGCGAGGTCGAGGACCTTCTCCCCCTGCTTGGCGTCCAGCGCCCGCGCGGTGGTGGTGCGCCAGCGCCGGTCGAAGCCGAACGTCATGAAGGAGTTCGCGCGGTCGTAGCCGGACGCGACGTCGTCGAACATGGCGGCGACGTCGTGCGGATCCTTGTCAAGACTCGCTCGGGACATAGCCGCAGACTAGTCGCCGGGCCCTGAGAGCGGCGGCGCGCGTCGGAGTCATGACAAGCGCGTCAGCATCCGCGCCATCCCGTTGTCTTCGCCCGCGAGGATGCGACGTTCGAGTTCGCGCAGTGCGGGCCCGGGTTCGAGTCCCAGCTGCCCGAGCGACACGCGCCGCGCCCGGCGGTAGACGTCGAGCGCTTCGCTCTGACGTCCGCCACGGCACAACGCGAGCATCAGCAGGTAGTACAGCCGCTCGCGCCGCGGATACCGGCGCACCAGCCCGTCGAGTTCGACCGCCGCCGCGGTGTGCCGCCCGAGTTCCAGTTCCGCGGCGTGCAGGTCCTCCAGCATCGACAGCCTGCGCTCGGCCAGCCGCGACGCCTCGCCGAGGAGCACCGGCACGTCGAAACCTTCGTACGGGGTGCCCTGCCACAGCGCGAGCCCGCGCCGGATCAGCGCCGCCCGCTCGGCCGGATCGGCGATTTCCTGCGCTCGTATCGCGGTCGATTCGAACCGCTCGGCGTCCAGTTCCCCGGGCTGCACGGCGAGGCGGTAGCCGCCGGGACGCCAGCTGAGCCGTCCGGGTTCGGGGAGGTCCTGACGCAGTTTGTGGACGTGCCAGTGCAGTTTGCGGGGTGCTCTCGGGTCGGGGCCGCAGTCCCACAGCGCGTCGGTCAGTACCTCGGCGCGGACCGTGGTGCTGGCGTCCGCCAGCAGCATGCCGAGCAGGATCCGGCGCAGCCTGCCGTGGATCGGCGACTGGCCCGCGCCGATGGTCCCGAGCACCTCGAACCTCATGGAGCGAGAGTGCGTCGGCGTCGTACAAAACCGGTACAAGCACCCGGTGGCCCGCTCTACGGTGACCAGATGACTCGTCTGAGCTACGAACGCTACTGCGCCGAAATCGTCACCCAGACCGGCCTGCTGGTTTCGTCGATCGAGGACGCCGACCTCACCGCCGGAGTGCCGTCCTGCCCCGAGTGGAACGCGGGCCAGCTGCTGCGCCACCTCGGTGAGGGGCAGCGCTGGGCGGAAACCGTCGTGCGGACCAGGGCGGCCGAACCACCGTCCGGCACGGCGAGCCGCGAACTCGCCGCGTACACCCATGAAGACCCCGCCGTCGTGGGTCCGTGGCTTGCCGAAGGCGCCGAAAAGCTCGCGGAGGCGTTGCAGGCGGCCGGACCCGGAACGCCGGTGTGGACCCCGCTCCCCGACCAGCCCGGCACCGATTTCTACGCACGCCGTTTCACCCACGAAACGGCCATTCACCGCGCCGACGCGACTCTGGCGCTGGGCGCCGAGTACGTCCTCGACCAAGAAGTGGCTGTCGACGGCATCGACGAATGGCTGGAACTCTGCTCGCTGCCGATGCATTTCGAGGTCCGACCGGAGATGCGCGCACTGCTCGGCCCCGGCCGCACCCTGCACTTCCACGCCACCGACACCCCGCCCGAAGCGAACGCGGAATGGGTCGTCGACCTCACCGGCGACGTCATCACCTGGCGCCGCGCACACGAAAAATCAGCGGTCGCGGTCCGTGGTCCCGTCACCGAACTATTGCTGGCCATCTACAAACGACGTCCCATCACCGACGGACCCTTCGAAATCTTCGGCGACACCGAACTACTCGGCTCCTGGCTGGAGCGGGTCGACTTCGGCTGAGCCGCGGCAGGGCTTTTTTGTCGGTGGTGCGCCGTACGGTGACCACATGACTCGCCTGAGCTACGAACGCTACTGCGCCGAAATCGTCACCCAGACCAGCCTGCTGGTCGCGTCGCTCAAGGACGCCGATCTCACCACCGACGTGCCGTCCTGCCCCGAGTGGAACGTGGGCCAGTTGCTGCGGCACCTCGGCGGGGTTCAGCGCTGGGCGGAAACCCTCGTGCGAACCCGTGCCACCGAACCGATCCCGGAAGGAGGCCGCGACCTCGCCGCGTACACCGACGAAGATCCGGCCGTCGTCGGCCCGTGGCTCGCCGAGGGCGCTGAGCGACTGGCGGAAACGCTGCGCGCCGCTGGACCCGGAACGCCGGTGTGGACACCGGTACCGGACTACGGCACCACGGATTTCTTCGTGCGGCGCTTCACCCACGAAACGGCTATCCACCGCGCCGACGCGACGCTGGCCCTCGGCCTGAAGTACGAACTAGACAAGGAGGTGGCCGTAGACGGTATCGATGAATGGATGGAACTGGGCTCGCTGCCGCTGCACTTCGAGGTCCATCCGTGGATGCGGGAACTGCTCGGCCCCGGCCGCACCCTGCACTTCCACGCCACCGACACCCCGCCCGAAGCGAACGCGGAATGGGTCGTCGACCTCACCGGCGACGTCATCACCTGGCGCCGCGCACACGAAAAATCAGCGGTCGCGGTCCGTGGTCCCGTCACCGAACTGTTGCTGGCCATCTACAAACGACGTCCCATCACCGACGGACCCTTCAAAATCTTCGGAGACACCGAACTACTCGACTTCTGGCTGGAACGGGTCGACTTCGGATGAGCGGACCTAGCCCAACGCGGCCAGCATGCCGCGGACCGACGCGGGCCACGCGAACTCCTCGGCGCGGGCCCGAGCCGCCGCGCGCCGCAGATCCTCGGGATGTTCCAGCAGGCCCGTCACGGCGGAGGCGAACGCCGGCGCGTGGTCCGACACCGCGGCGCCGCAGCCCGGCCGCACGATCTCCCGCAGCGCGCCCGACGCCGAAACCACCACGGGCGTCCCGGAAGCCAGTGCCTCCAGCGCCGCCAGCCCGAACGTCTCGTGCGGGCCCGGTGCGAGTGAGACGTCGGCGCTGGCGAGCAGTCGTGCCACTTCGTTCCGTCCGGACAAAAAGCCGAGGAACGTCACGGGCAGGCCCCGCGCCCGGCGTTCCAGCGCGCGCCGCCGCGGCCCGTCGCCCGCCACCACCAGCCGGACGCGGGCGCCCGACTCGGTCAGCTCCGCGACGGTGTCCACGCTGCGCTCGACGTGTTTCTCCGGCGACAGCCGTCCACAGTGGACAAGCAGCGCGTCGGCCCCGCCGGAGAGGGTGTACCGCCAGGTGTCGTCGCGCATCGCCGGGGTGAACGTCGCGAGGTCGACGCCGAGTGGCACGCGGCGCACGTTCGGCACCGCGATGCGATCGAATTCCGCACGGGCGAACGCGGTCGTGCAGACCACGGTGTCGTAGTTCGCGGCCATCCGGCGGTTCGCGGTGTCGGCGACGCGGCGCGCCACCGGCGCGGGCAGCAGGAACTGTTCGAGGAGCCGGTCCAGCCGCTCGTGCGAGATGACCGTGCTGGGCACGCCGTGCCGTCGTGCCCAGGTGCCCATGCCGCGCAGGGTCAGCCGGTCGGACACCTCGAGGCGGTCGGGTTCCAGCCGCCGCAGCACCGCGCGTACCCGGTGCGGATCGACGGCGCGGTAGCCACCGGTGCCCGGGATTTGCGGCGCGGGCAGGGAAAACCGGCGCACGCCGGTGGGCAGCGTCTCGTCGGCGTAGCGACGGCCCGGCACCACCAGCGTCACCCGGTGCCCGCTGCTCACGTACCCGGCGCCGAGGTGGTGCAACGCGGTCCGCAGCCCACCCGACCGCGGTCCGTAGAAGTTGGCCAGCTGGACTATGTGCATCTCACGCCGCGCATCGTCAGGCGGCGCGAGCGACTCGGCCCTGCACCGCTTCGTAGTGTGCCTCGAGTTCACGGCACACGGCGGGCCAGGTGCGGCCCAGCACCACCTTCCGCGCCTTCTCGCCCAGCCGGGCCCGCAGCGCGGCGTCGCGCAGGTCGTCCACTTTGGACACCAGCGCCGGGCCGAACTCCGCGCGGTCGACGGGGAGCAGGTAGCCGGTGCGGCCCGGCAGCACGAGGTCCTTCGGGCCGCCCGCGTCCGGGGCGAGCACCGGCAGCCCGGAGGCCATCGCCTCCTGCACGGCCTGGCAGAACGTCTCGTGCGGCCCGGTGTGTACGAAGACGTCGAGGCTCGCGTACGCGGCGGACAGCTCGTCGTCGTACTTCGCACCGAGGAAGGCGGCGCCGGGCAGGCGTTCCCGCAGCGCGGGCAGCTCCGGCCCGTCGCCCACCACGACGACCCGGATGCCGGGGACGCCGGCGAGCGCGGTCAGCCGGTCGACCTCCTTTTCCGGCGCGAGCCTGCCGACGAACCCGACGAGCAACTCACCGTTCGGCGCCAGCTCGGCCCGCAACGCGGGATCGGCGTGCGCCGGGGAGAACCGGGAGATGTCGACGCCGCGCGCCCAGCGGTGCACACGCGGGATGCCGTGCAGCCGCAGCTGGTCGACCGAGTCGGTCGACGGCGCGAGCGTGCGATCGGCCCGCGAATGCAGCCGCCGCACCCAGCGCCACGCCGCGCGGGCGGCGATGCCGAACCCGTACGCGGAGGTGAACCCGGCGATGTCGGTCTGGTACACCGCGACCGAGGGCACCCGGAGCCTGCGCGCGGCGGCGAGCCCGCGCGCACCGACCACGAACGGCGACGCGAGGTGCACGACGTCCGGGCCGAAGGCGGCGAGCGCGGTCAGCACGGTCCGCGTCGGCACCCCGATCGGCAGGGAGTTCACACCGGGGAAGTCGAGCGCGGGAATCCGCACGACCGGCGCGCCGCGATAGCTGTCCGGACCGGGTCCGGGCGCGATGATCAGCACGTCGTGGGCGCGTTCGGCGAGGTACTCCACGACCCGCAGGACGGAGTTGGTCACGCCGTTCACCTGCGGCAGGAAACTTTCGGTGACGATGGCGACTCGCACGCCGCTCACTGTCGCACCCGATTCTGACGAACCAGGCCAATCCCGCGTGACGCCTCGGCCAACGAACACCGAACACTACTTACGAGTACGTACCGAGCACTATCCGTCGACAGATTGCGCAAGACATGTCATCTCCAGGTCGTGTCCCGGAAACCAGCGCGGCCCAGACTAAGAAGGCATGACCCTCCTTTCGTCGAGGCCGCCTCGGCCCGTAGAACCGGGCCTGTTGTCCAGAGCCCTCGAGGTGGCCGGGCGCCTGGCCAATGACGCCACCGACGTCATCACCGCGACAGCGGGGCGGGGCGCGCACCCCACCACGCTGGAATCGCCGTTCGACTGGGTCACCGACACCGACCGCATCCTGGAGCGGCACACCCGCCGGGTGCTGACCGCCGAGTTCCCCGGGATCCCGGTGGTCGGCCACGAGTTCGGCGCCGACCACGGCGCGGACGTCGCCGAGTACCGCTGGGTCGTCGACTCGGTCGACGGCACCGCGAACTACGTCGCCGGGGTGCCGTGGTGCGCCTACAGCCTCGCGCTGATCGACGCCGCCGGCCCGGTTGTCGGCGTCGTCGCCGACCCGTACCGCGCGCAGATCTACGCCGCCGCCCGCGGCCGGGGAGCCCGCGCGAACGGCAAGCCGATCACCCTCGCGGACCGGCGCGGCACCGCCGGGGCGATCGTGTGCACCGAGCTGGCGCGCACCGGGCCGTGGCCGGGCATGGGCGGGTTCATCGAACGGGCCGCCGCCGCGCACGCCGGGGTCCGGGTGCTCGGCTCGGCGGCGTTGTCGATCGCGCAGGTCGCGCTGGGTCACGCGGCCGCCGCGGTGCTGCACAGCTACCACGAGTGGGACGTCGCGGGTTCGGTGGCGATGGCGATCGAGGCGGGCGCGGTCGTGCTGGACAAGCACGGCGAGGACACCGCGCTGCCGACGGACGGCCTGCTCGTCGCGGCCCCCGGCGTCGCGGACGAGGTGCTGGGCTGGTGGCAGGAGACCGCCGCCCTCACCGGCACGACCTGAACACCGCTCAAGTCCCCGGGGCTACACGGTGGCGGGGACGACCGGCGCGGCGGTGCGCTTCTGCCGCCGGATCCACCACAGCAGCGGCGTCGCGACGAGCCAGGTGACCAGCACGGTCAGGCCGAGCGGCAGCAGGGTGTCGGTGGCCGACTTCCCGGCGACCCGCGCCAGCTCCGGGTCCGACATGTCGTACTCGATGCGCACCAGCTGGCCCGCGACGAGGCCGCCCGGGTAGAGGACCCCGTTCGACGGGCTGTGCACGATGCCGTCCGGGGTCGCGAACTGGATGATCGTGCGGTCGAAGGCGACCGACTCGACCTGCGCGTTCGCTGTCCCCAGCTGGCCGGAGATCGCGTTGTCGTTGCGGATCGCGGCGAACAGCAGTGCCACGCACATGACGGTGAGGAGCGAGGCGACACCGAGGGTGACGTACCACCCGATGCGCCTCGCCCGCTCACCTTTAGCCATCACGCCGCGAGCATAGAGGTACCGCTCAATGCGCGTGCTCGGCGTGGAGCAACTCCTGGGTCGCCTTGATCTGCGCGTACGACTTCGGTGCCTGCTTCACCCCTGCCGCCAGCGCCTGCGGAGCGGCCCCGTTCGGGCCGACCGGCGGCTTGCCCGCGGTGTAGAGCCAGGTCTGGAACAGGTCGTACAGCGGCTTCCCGGAGATCTTCTCGGCGAGCGCGATGAACTCCGTGATCCGCGCGGACTTCCCGGCCTTCTCCTTCTGCCAGGTCTGCAGGATCCGGAAGAACGCCTGGTCACCGACGGTCTTGCGCAGCGCGTGGACCGCGAGCGCGCCGCGGTCGTAGACGGCGTTGTCGAACTGGTTGGCCGCGCCGGGGTCGGCAGGGAGACGCTTCCACAGCGGGGCGTCCGCCGCGTTCGAGTCGTAGATGTACTGCGCCAGCTCGTCCGCGGTGCCCTCACCGGTGTGCTCGGACCACAGGAACTGCGCGTACGTCGCGAAGCCCTCGTTCAGCCAGATGTCGCTCCACCGGCCGAGCGTGACGTTGTCGCCGAACCACTGGTGTGCGTTCTCGTGCGCGATCAGCGAGGTGTTCGCGCCCGCGGCGAAGTTCTTCGCGCCGTACACCGGGCGGGTCTGGTTCTCCAGCGAGAAGGTGATGCCGCTGGTGACCACACCGCCCTGCGCCTCGAACGGGTAAGGCCCGAACTGGGACGCGAGGAACTCGTTGACCTCGGGGGTCCGCTCGACACTGGCCTTCGCGGCGTCCAGCGACGGGCCGAGGTCGGCGGCGTAGGCGGTGATGAACGGCTTGCCGTCCGACGTCGTCGACTGGTTGACCTCGAACTTGCCGACCTCCAGCGACGTCAGGTACGTCGCCTGCGGCTGCGTGCTGCGCCAGTTCCAGCGCGTCCAGCCCGCCCGCTTCTTGGTCTTGCTCACCAGGGTGCCGTTGGACAACGCGGCGACGTCGTCGGGCACCTCGACCGAGACGTCGAAGGTGGCGCGGTCGGTCGGGTGGTCGTTCGACGGGAACCACCACGCCGCGCTCTGCGGCTCGTCGACGGCGAGCGCACCGTCCGGCGTCTTCTTCCAGCCGGCGATGCCGTCGATCTTCACCTGCGACGGCGTGTCCGAGTACGCGACCACGACGGTGGCGGTCTGGCCCTTGGCCAGCGGCGTGGCCGGGGTGATCACCAGCTCGCCGTTGCCGGTCGAGTTGGTGAACTGCGCCGGGCGGTTGTTCACCAGGACGCTGGTGGCCTTGAGCCCGAAGTCCAGATCGAACCGCGACAGGTCCTGGGTCGCGGTGAGCAGGAGCGTGGTCGTGCCGGACAGCAGATCGGTGGCGGGCTGGTAGGTCAGGCGGATGTTGTAGTGCTGGACGTCCGTACCGCCGTTCCCGGCGTTCGGGTAGTACGGATCCCCGACGCCGGGTGCGCCGGGCGAGGGCGCCGCGCCCGCGACTCCCGCGAGCAGTACCGAAGTGACTCCGGCGGCGAGCACACCCAACCCGGCGCGCGTTCTTTTCCTCATGTGGTTCCTCCCAGAACGAATTCAGGCAAGGTGAACGTATTCAGCTGCCGAATCCGGAGATACAGCCGAAGGGAGGGTTCTTACCCGGTGAGAATGTGGCCGTCCCCGCTTTGACGCGCACGGCGATCTTGGTCTAGACCGCCGAGACGGCCGAACTCACCACCGCACGCAGCCTGCTGTGCAGATCGCGGTGCCGCGTCCGGTCGACGCGGACCTCGACCACGCGCAGCCCTGGCGCGGGGCGCAGTGCGGCGCGGAATTCCGTGAGCGTGTTCGCCACGACGTGCGGCACCCGGTACCCGGCACACAGCGCGCCGAGATCCGCGCCGTGCGGGGTGCCGAAGACGCGTTCGAAGCTGGCGTTGTGCTCCGGCGCGCCCTGCTCCAGCAGCGAGAAGATCCCGCCGCCGTCGTCGTTGAGCACCACGATCGTCAGGTCGGGCCGCTGCTCGGTCGGCCCGGTCAACAGGCCGCTCGCGTCGTGCAGGAACGTCAGGTCGCCGATCAGCGCGTACGACGGTCCACGGTGGACGGTGGCGGCGCCGATCGCGGTCGACACGGTTCCGTCGATACCCGCGACACCGCGGTTGCGGTGCACCAGGACGTCCGGGCGCAGCCGTCCGGCGAGCGCGACGTCCCGGGTCGGGTTGGACGAGCCGACGACCAGCAGCGAACCCTCCGGCAGCGCGTCCACCAGCTCGCTCGCCAGCCGCAACCCGCTGGGCCACGGCTCGTCGGCGAGCAGCCCGTCGACGGCTTCACGGGCGGCCGCGTCGGCACGGCGCCAGCTGGCCAGCCACTCCGGGTCGGCGGGTTTGGTCGGCTCGTCGAACCACTGCCCGACCTGGCGGACGTTGTGCGCGGGCGCGGGCCAGTCCGAGTCGGGGCGCACCAGCAGCACCTCGACGCCGGGATCGGACAGGACTCGCTGGACCTGCCGGAACACGGTCGGACGGCCGAGGCACAGCACCTGCTCGGGCTTGTGCCGCGCGATGAAGTCCTCGACGCCGAGCAGCCACGTCCCCGACGAGATCGCCGTCCCGCCCGAGAGGCCGAGGCCGCCGGTCTCGGACACCACGGGCCAGCCGTGCAGCTCGGCCCATTCGCTCGCCGCCTGCACGCCCGTGTCGCACGCGATGACCAGGCCGTGCCGCGCCGAGGGCACGACGAACGACGGGAGCGCGCCGAAGTCCGGCAGCTCCGTCCAGCGTTCGCCGTCGGGACGTCCTTCGAGCGATTCGTACCACTCGCCGTCATCGTCGGTATCGGGCACGAGCGGCTCGCGGAACGGGATGTTCAGGTGCACCGGCCCGCAGCGCCATTCGCCGTACGCGGCGTTCCAGGCCCGGCAGATCTGGCTGCGCCAGTACGAGTTCTGGCCGGCGCGGCGCTCCGCGACCGCCAGCTCGTCGAAGTAGCGGACGGCGTCGCCGTAGAGCTGGTGCTGGTCGATGACCTGGCTCGCCCCCGCCGCCCGCAGCTCCGGCGGCCGGTCGGCGGTCAGCACGATCAGCGGCACCCCGGCGCGGTCGGCCTCCAGCACCGCGGGGTGGAAGTTCGCGGCGGCGGTCCCGGACGTGCACAGCACGGCCACCGGGCGGCCGGTGCGGGCGGCGATGCCGAGCGCGAGGAAGGCGGCGCCGCGCTCGTCGATGCGGACGTGCAGCTGGAGCCTCCCGGCCGCCGCCGCGTCGTAGAGCGCGATCGACAACGGGGCGTTGCGGGAGCCGGGGCAGAGCACGACGTGCGAGACGGTGTTGCGGACGAGTTCGTCGACGAGCACGCGGGCCTGCGCGGTGGACGGATTCACCGGCGGACCTCGCGACTGTCGTCTTCACTCATAAGCACACGTCCTATTCTCCCAAACGTGGATGAAGCCCAAGTTTCCGAGCTGTTCGATCCCGCCGCGTGGACCCCGGTCGAGGGATCCGACTTCACTGACATCACCTACCACCGGTCGGCTGAGAACCGCGGTGGCAAGCGGGTCGCGCGCATCGCGTTCGACCGGCCGGAGGTCCGCAACGCCTTCCGGCCGCACACCGTCGACGAGCTGTACCGCGCGCTCGACCACGCCCGGCAGAGCCCGGATGTCGGCTGCGTCCTCCTCACCGGGAACGGACCGTCCCCCAAGGACGGTGGCTGGGCCTTTTGCTCCGGCGGTGACCAGCGTATTCGCGGACGCTCCGGGTATCAGTACGCGAGCGGGGAGACTTCGGACACGGTGGACCCGGCACGGGCCGGGCGGCTGCACATCCTCGAGTGCCAGCGGCTCATCCGCTTCATGCCGAAACCGGTGATCGCGGTCGTTCCCGGCTGGGCCGCGGGCGGCGGGCACTCGCTGCACGTGGTGTGCGATCTCACCCTCGCCTCGGCCGAACACGCCCGCTTCAAGCAGACCGACGCCGACGTCGGCTCGTTCGACGGCGGCTTCGGCTCGGCCTACCTCGCCCGGCAGGTCGGGCAGAAGTTCGCGCGGGAGATCTTCTTCCTCGGCCGCGAGTACACCGCCGAGCAAATGCAGGCGATGGGCGCGGTCAACGCCGTCGTCCCGCACGCCTCGCTGGAGGCGGAGGCGCTGGACTGGGCGTGGACGATCATCGGCAAGTCGCCGACGGCGCAGCGCATGCTGAAGTACGCCTTCAACCTCATCGACGACGGCCTCGTCGGCCAGCAGCTCTTCGCCGGTGAAACCACCCGTCTCGCGTACATGCAGGACGAAGCCGTCGAGGGCCGCGACGCCTTCCTCCAAAAACGCGACCCCGACTTCAAGGACGTGCCCTACTACTACTGAGCTGCGGCGAGCCCCACACTTACGCGCCCGAGTTCCGCATTCGCGCGCGTCGTGTTCCACACTCGCTGAAGGGTTCCGCGTCGCGAACGGGGACCTCGGACGCCTGAACGTGGAACTCGGGCGCGGGAGTGTGGGACTCGGGAGGTTGCGTGCGGGAGGTGTGGGTCGACGGGTCGGCCGGGTCGGTGGCCGAGTTGACGGCGGCGGTGGGTGAAGCGCTCGACGGTGGGCCCGCGGTGGTGCCGTTGAACGCGAAGGACCCGTCGGCGAAGGCGCTGCGGGACGCGATGGCGCCGGAGGAACCCGTCGAGCCCGGCACCGCGGTGATCATCGCGACGTCGGGATCCACCGGCGCCCCGAAGGGTGTGCTGCTCTCGGCGTCGGCGCTACGCGCGTCCGCCACGGCCACTCACGCACGGCTCGGCGGCCCCGGTCACTGGCTGCTCGCCACCCCCTCGCACTACATCGGGGGCCTGCAGGTGCTCGTCCGCGCGCTGCTGTCGGGCACCACCCCGGCGGTGCTGACCGGCGACGGCTTCCGCCCGGACGACTTCGCCGCGGCCGCCGCGTCACTGTCCACTGTCGACGGTCCTCGGTATACCGCGCTGGTGCCCACCCAGCTCGTCCGCCTGCTCGACTCCCCCGCCGGACTGGCCGCGGCCCGCACCTTCGACGCCATCGTGATCGGCGCCGCCGCGACCTCCGCGCAGCTGCGGGAACGCGCGGCCGACGCCGGCGTCCGGATCGTGCCCGCGTACGGGATGAGCGAGACGGCCAGCGGCTGCGTGTACGACGGCGTCCCGCTCGACGGCGTCCGGATCGAACTGGACGACGACGGCCGGATCCGGATCGCGGGCGACGTCCTCGCGCACGGCTACCGGCGGCAGCCGGAGCTGACCGCGGAGTCGTTCGGCGACGGCTGGTTCCGCACTTCGGACCGCGGCCGGTTTACCGAGGACGGCAGGCTCCAGGTTCTCGGCCGCGCCGACGACATGATCAACACGGGCGGGGTGAAGGTCTCCGCCGCCGCGATCGAACGCGTCCTCGGCGCCCAGCCCGGCGTGCGCGACGCCTGCGTGGTCGGTGTGCCGCACCCGGAATGGGGCGAGGCCGTCGTGGCGCTCGTGGTCCCGGCGAGCGGTGCCTGCGATGGCGGCGACCTGTGCGCGGCGGTGAAATCCGAACTCGGCGCCGCGTGCGCGCCGAAGCGGGTCGAGTTCGCCACCGAGCTTCCCTTGCGCGGGCCGGGGAAAATAGACCGAATGGCCGTACGTGATCGCTTGACGACGGAAAACATCCCCTGATTCACCCGATTGTGTTGACAGGTCCTGGGCCGAACGGCTTGGCTTCTCCCATGACGCGCCGGATACGTACCGCACTCACCTGCATGCTCGCCGCGTTCGGACTGGCCGTCCTCGCCGGTCCGGCTATGGCGGACGAAACTCCCGCCCTCGCACCGAACAGTGGCCAGCTCACGTGGAGTGCTCCGCGCACCCCGTGACATTCCGGGGGTTTCCGGCCAACGGGTGATCGTCATGGCGTTGAATGGACGTCATGGCGACAGTGAGTGAGTGGATCGAAGGCGCCCGGCCGCGGACGCTGCCCAACGCGATCGCCCCGGTGGTCGCCGGGATCGGCGCCGCGATCGCGCTCGACGCGTTCTCCTGGTGGCGTTCGCTGCTCGCCCTGCTGGTCGCGCTGGCCCTGATCATCGGCGTCAACTTCGCCAACGACTACTCCGACGGCGTCCGCGGCACCGACGAGCACCGCGTCGGCCCGTTGCGGCTGGTGGGGTCCGGTAGCGCTGCCCCGAAAACCGTGCTGGCCGCCGCGCTGACCTCGCTCGGCCTCGCCGGTGTGCTGGGGCTGCTGCTCGTCGCGCTCACCGGTCACTGGTGGCTGCTCGCGATGGGCGCGCTGTGCATCCTCGGCGCGTGGTTCTACACCGGCGGCAGCAAACCGTACGGCTACTACGGGTTCGGCGAGATCGCGGTGTTCGTGTTCTTCGGCCTGGCCGGGGTGCTCGGGACGGTGTACGTCCAGGCCGGACGGGTCAGCTGGGCGGGCCTCGCCTGCGCGGTCGCGGTCGGCTCCTTCTCGACCGGGGTGCTCGTCGCGAACAATCTGCGGGACATCCCCACCGACATCGAGGCCGGGAAGCGCACCCTCGCCACTCGCCTCGGCGATCGCGGCACGCGACGGCTCTACCTGGCGCTGGTGACGGTGCCGTACGTGCTCAGCGTCGTACTCGGCATCTTCCAGCCGTGGGTGCTGATCACCCTGATCACCGCGCCGCTGCTGCTGACGTCGGTGCGCGCGGTCGGGGGCGGGAAGGTCGGCCGCGAGCTGATCCCGGCGCTGCGCGACACCGGGCTCGCGATGCTCGCCTGGGCCGTCCTCTCCGCCGTCGCCCTCGGCCTGAGCTGAAGGGGACGTTCCTCTCGTAAGACGCGCTGAAGGGGACTTTCCTCGCATCGCACGCGAGGAACGTCCCCTTCGGCTACTCGCCCAGCTCTTCCTCGGCGAACTTGCCCGTGGTGAGGAACTCCTCGAACTTCGCCTGGTACGGCGTGATGTCCAGGTTCTGCTCGGCCAGCCATTCGTCGTTGTAGTACGTGTTGGCGTAGCGCTCGCCGCCGTCGCACAGCAGCGTCACGACGCTGCCCGCCTGCCCCTCTTCGAGCATCCGCGCGATCAGCTGGAAAGCGCCGTACAGGTTGGTCCCGGTGGATCCGCCCGCCCAGTGCCCGGTGCGCTCACGCAGCAGCCGGATCGCGGCCAGCGAGCCGGCGTCCGGGACGCGGATCATCTCGTCGATCACACCGGGCACGAACGACGGCTCGACGCGCGGACGGCCGATTCCCTCGATGCGCGAAGGCATTCCGGTGCAGTAGTCCAGCGCACCGGTCTGCCAGGCACCGTAGAACGACGAGTTCTCCGGGTCGGCGACCGCGATCTTGGTCGTGTGCCGCTTGTAACGCACGTAGCGGCCGAAGGTGGCACTCGTACCGCCGGTACCCGCGCCGACCACGATCCAGGCCGGCACCGGATGCCGTTCGGACTTCATCTGCGCGAACACCGATTCGGCGATGTTGTTGTTGCCCCGCCAGTCCGTCGCGCGCTCGGCGTAGGTGAACTGGTCGAGGTAGTGCCCGTTGCACTCGGCGGCGAGCCGCTCGGCCTCCGGGTACATGTCCGGCGCCCGGTCGACGTAGTGGCATTCGCCACCGTAGAACTCGATGAGCGCGATCTTCTCCTTGCTGGTCCTGCGCGGCACGACCGTGACGAACCGCAGGCCCAGCATCCGCGCGAAGTACGCCTCAGACACCGCCGTCGAGCCGCTGGAGGCCTCGATGAGCACGGTGTCCGGCCCGATCTGACCGTTGACCAGCCCGTACAGCAGCAGTGAGCGCGCCAGCCGGTGCTTGAGCGAACCGGTGGGATGCACCGATTCGTCCTTCAGGTACAGATCGATGCCCCAGTCCGCGGGCAACGGGAAGACGTGCAGGTGCGTGTCGGCGCTGCGGTTCGCGTCGGCCTCGATGATCCGGACGGCCTCGCGGACCCAGCTCCGGCTGTGCAGGCGGCTCATGCGATCGCCTCGCTCCGCGAGACAGTGTTGAATTCTTTTTGGCGCATGACATCCATGATTCGCTCGCAAGCGTCGCTCATGCGGCGTCGGAATTCGACGTCGCGTCGCCGCGGAGCTGGGCGCGCAGCCGGGCCCGGGCCCGCGCACGCCGCTCGTTGCGCTTGGCGAGGCCCGCGGTCACCCTGGCGTTGAGCGAACGGAACAGCAGCAGGCCGAGCGGGAGCCCGACGACGAGGCCGATCAGGATCGCCACCAGCAGCGGGACGCCGGTCAGCGCGAGGACGGCGGCGAGCACCGCGACCAGTGCGAATCGCGCCAGCAGGTACAACGTCAGGTCACGCGCCAGATGCGGGACCGGCGGCTTGGCTGATGTCGGCGTCTCACTCACACTTCAGCAGGCTACGCCTTGCCCGGCGACACCTCGTCCAGGCCCGCGTTGTTCGGGCGCCCCTCGAAGCGGGTGGACAGCACGACGGTGGTGTTCGTGCGGCCGACCCCGGGAATGCGGCGCAGCCTGCCGAGGCTGCGTTCCAGCTCGTCGACGGTCGAAACCCGGACCTTGACGACGAACGCCTCGTCGCCCGCGACGGCGTAGCAGCTCTCGACCTCGTCGAGCCCGCCGAGCGCGTCCGCGACGTCGTCGTCGGTCGCGGTGTCGGTGGGATGGATGCCGACCAGCGCGGTCACCCCGAGCCCGACGGCGTTCGGGTCGACCATCGCGTGATAGCCGGTGATCACCCCGGACGCTTCGAGCTTGCCGACCCGCTCGTGCACCGAGGACGCCGAAAGCCCGACAGACCTCCCGAGATCGGCATAGGTCGCCCGGCCGTTTTCCCGCAGCGCCGCGATGATTTTCCTGTCGACGTGGTCCACGTGCCCACCCTAGGCCGCCATTGTGAAGATTCCCGCGCGGTGCCGCCCGATGCGCTGAAGGGTCCTTCGGCGCGCCCAACGTACGTAAAGCGTCCTTCGGCGGCCGTGCCCGCAACACACTCGGAGGCGCTGAGACACATCCCACATCGCGGCCAGGATTGTGCACAACTTTACCGGTGATTATCTCACCGAACAGCGCCCTCACCTCGTGATCGAGCACCACTCATGGCCGGGTATACCGCGCCCGCACCGTGAAACCCGCCGAAATGCCCTTTCCCGGCGACCGGGGCGTCCCCTACCGTCGACACGGCTGGTGGGAAATCGGAAAAGCCCAGTTCAGCGTCACATGTGCAGGTCAGGGCCCACAGCGGTAAACCGGATGACATTACGCCCGGACGCGTCGGATGTCCATAAGAAACATGTCTGTTTTGTCCTTTAAGGGCTCTTTACTCAACGACAACCGTTCGAGTACCTGACGGGTGAAGTGCAACGATTGCCGTGTTGGCTACCCCCGGCGCGACGGGCCCACCGGCCCGGCTCGCCTCCGGTATAGCAGTCAGGTCGTTAAGGAGGCGGAAAATGACCGCGACCATGGGAGGACGGTTGCTCACCCCCGGTGAAGTGGCCGCTCTGTTCCGAGTGGACCCGAAGACGGTGACCCGGTGGGCGACCGCCGGCCGCATCGGCTCCATCAGGACCCCGGGTGGGCACCGCCGATTCCGCGAGTCCGAGGTGAACGAGCTCCTGGCCGAGCTGACCACGGATGCGAGCGAACCGGCGCGGCACGCCTGAACCATCCGTGCGTGAGGGTCGTGAGTGGTATGGGGCGGTCAACCGCCTGCCTGCCGGTCACGGCCCTTCGTCACATCCGGGTACCGGGAATCCGCCGATGTGGGGGCGAAGCGGTTAACCTCATGGGGTCGGCAGGCCTGCACGTTGAGGCGCGATGAGCTTATCCTCGCGCAGCCGCTTGTCGCGCCGATCGGGTGCGGGTGTCCCGCACGACACGGAAGGAACCGGGCATGCTCTATCTGCTCGCGGCGGTAGGTGCGCTCACCATCGCCGTACTGTTGTGGCGGGCGTTCGGCGGCTCCCAGCGCGTGGGCGTGCCGACGCGCCAGGCGCCACTGGCCCCGGACGACGATCCCGACTTCCTCCGCAAGCTCGGCGAACAGCAGCGCAAACGCCCCGACGAGGAGTGAATCCCGGCTAGCGGTACTGCTGTGTCCCGAAGCCGTCGGCGACCGTCGCCGCCAGCTCCAGCAGGCTCAACCGGGTGTCCGAGTTCAGCCGGTCCAGTTCGATCTCGGCGCCTTCCTCCAGGTGCGGGTCGAACGGGATGCGGCAGACCGCGCGCACCTTCGCGCCGAAATGCGCGGACAGCTTGTCCAGATCGACCGAGCCACCCTTCGGCCGCACCGAGTTGATCACCGCCACCGAGCGCTTGACCAGTTCCCCGTAGCCGTGCGCCTCGAGCCAGTCCAGCGTCGCCGAAGCGCTGCGTGCCCCGTCGACCGAGCCGGAGGACACCACGACCAGCGCGTCCGCGACGTCGAGGACGCCCTTCATCGCCGAGTGCATCAGGCCGGTCCCGCAGTCGGTGAGCACGATGTTGTAGAAGTGCTCCAGCAGGTTCACCGTGCGCCGGTAGTCCTCCTCGGAGAACGCCTCGGAGACGGCCGGATCCTGTTCGCTGGCAAGGATTTCCAGCCTGCTCGACCCCTGCGAGGTGTATGAGCGGACGTCGCTGTAACGGGTGATGCGATCGGCGTCGCGCAGCAGGTGCCGCACGGTCGCGGTGGTCTCGATCGCGATCTTCTGCGACAGCGTGCCGCGGTCCGGGTTCGCGTCGACGGCCACCACGCGGTCGCCGCGCAGCGAGGCGAACGTCGAGCCCAGCGTGGTCGTCGTGGTGGTCTTGCCGACACCGCCCTTGAGGCTCAGCATCGCGATCTTGTAGCACCCGCGCAGCGGCTGGTTGACCCGCGCGATCAGCTCGCGGCGCCGGACGTCGGCGGGGCTCTCGCCCGGGTTGACCAGCTTTCCGGTGCCCTTGTAGAGCGCCTTGCGCCAGCCGGTCTGCGGCGGCCGCTTGACCTGCTTGACCAGGTGCGCGGTGGCCAGCTCGTCCATGGCGGGCGCGGCGTGCTTGCCGCCCTGCGGCTGCGGGAGCACCCCCGGCGCGGGCTGCGGCACACCCTGGTGCGGTGCGGCCTGCGGGTAGGGCTGCTGAGGCTGTTGTTGCTGCTGCTGGGCCGGGTCGACGTACTGCGGCTGCAGCGGCGGCAGGTGGGGGTCGTATCCCGGATACGGCTGCTGCGGCTGCGGTTGGGGCTGCGCCGAGGCAGGGACCTGGTACGGCCCGGACACCGCCGGGTTGGGCGGCGACACGGACTGCGTCGGCTGGACCTCATAGGCACCCGAATTCGGGTGCGGCGCCGAATCCGTGCGGTCCTCCGAGAACAGCTGTTCGGCCGGTTTGGCCTGCTCAGAGGGCGTAGGAGCCGACTCTTCGCTGGATCCGGTCACCGGTGCGAACCTCCCACGAACGTCGTTGCCTTGCCAGACACTGATTACCCCGTCAGCGATGACGGTAGTCGGCGACACGCTACAGCAGGACCTACCAGGGCCGATCGGTCAGCTGACTCCGGCGTACGAGTGCAATCCCGCCGTGACCAGGTTGACGAAGAACAGGTTGAAGATCGTCGCCGCGAACCCGACGATGTTGATCACCGCGGCGCGCGTGCCGCGCCAGCCCGCGGTCGCCCGCGAGTGCAGGTACGCCGCGTAGACCACCCACGCGATGAACGCGACGGTCTCCTTCGGGTCCCAGCCCCAGAACCGGCCCCACGCCGCCTCCGCCCACACCGCGCCGCACAGCACGCCGAAGGTGAACACCGGGAAGGCGAAGATCGTCGTCCGGTAGGCGATCCGGTCGAGCACGTCCGCGGCGGGCAGCTTCGGCGCGAACCGGGCGAACTTCGCCGGGTTCCGGTCGTGGGCCGAGCGGAACAGGTACAGCACGCTCGCCACGCCGGGGACCAGGAAGACACCGGACCCGATGATGGCCGCGGAGACGTGGATGACCAGCCAGTACGACTGGAGCGCGGGCTGCACCGGCGCCGCGACCGTGTACAGCATGGTGCCGTTGATGAACATCAGGATGACGACGGGCAGCAGCAGGAACGGCGTCAGATGCCGGACAGGGAACTTCCGGACCACGACGAGCCAGGTCACCACCGTGATGAAGGTGACGCCCATGCCGTACTCGTACATGTTGCCCCACGGCGCGCGGTGCGTCGCCAGCCCGCGCAGCACGATCGCGGACAGCTGCAGCAGCGCGCCCAGCACGAGCAGCGCGGCGCCCATCCGGCCGAGCCGCTCCGGCCTGCCGACCTCGCGGGGTGCCTCGGGCTGCGAGGGGACCTCGGTGGTCACCGGCCCGCCCGCGCCGACCAGCTCGCGTGCCCGCTGCTTGCTGCGTTCGGCGGCCTGCCTGCCCTTCGCCCCGAAGCCCTGCTCCACGAGGGTGAGCATCAACGCGAGGACGTAGATCGCCACGGTGGTCGTGTACAGCCAGTTGCTGTACTGCGACAACGTGTCGTTGATCGGCATTCTCAGCTGCCCTTCTCGCCGGTTACCAGTCGTTCACTGATGCGCTGGAACTCTTCGCCGTATCCGGCCTGATCGGTGCGCGCCAGCCCGGCGACCTCGATCACGGTACGCGCCTCGCCCTCGCCACCCGGGCGCACCCGGACCCACAACCGACGCCGCTTGACCAGCAACGATCCGCCGAGACCGACGAACATCGCGATCGCGAAACCGAGGACGTACCCCTGCGTCGGATCGTGGGAGACCTGGAGCCCGACCCACGGCTGGACACCGTCGAACTTGACCTTCGTCCCGTCGTCGAGCTTGGTCTCCTGGCCGACCTGCATGTTGAGCCGGGTCAGCTTCTTCAGCCGTCCGTCGGCGACCCGGGACTGGTCGATCTCGAACAGCGACTGGCCGCGTCCCGCGTCGAGCCCGAGGTCGCCGCGGTAGATGTCGACGGCGACCTGCGGATTGTTCAGCTCCGGCGCGGTCGAGGTGAGAATGCCGCCGTGGACCAGCGGGGTCGGCGCGAGCAGGCCGGTGATCGCGAGCTGCCGGGTGCGTCGCTGCGCCTCGTCGGTGATGCCCGGCTGGTCGAACTTCGTCGCGCCCTCGGCGGTCATGGTGGGCACGATCGCGGTCCGCCACTGGGTCGCCATCGTGCGGACGCTGCCGTCGGGGAAGGTGACGGTGAACTTCGGGGTGTAGCCGTGGTCGAGCAGGTAGACGCGCACGCCGTCGACCCGCAGCGGCGAGTTGACCTCCAGGCCGTACGGCCGCCAGGTGCCGGTCTGCAGGTCTTCGCCCGCCTGGTACTCGATCTTCGAGTGGAAGTAGTCGGCCTGCCCAGCCGGGGTGTAGTGCGCGTTGAAGTCGTTCACCTTCACGCAGAACGGCGTCAGGTCGGTGCCGTCGACGCGCAGGCCGGCGTTGAACGAGTCGTAGTTGTAGATGCCGCCGTTGCAGAACTGGCTGCCGTCGGCCTGCACGATGACCTGGCCGTCGTAGCTGAACAGCTTGCCGAGCGCGAAGAACACGATCAGCCCGAGCATGCCGAAGTGGAACACCAGGTTGCCGGTCTCGCGCAGGTAGCCGCGTTCCGCGGAGATGCTGTGGGCGCCGTCGCCCTCGTCGCGCTGGACCCGCCGCCAGCCGGACAGCCGCGCGTTCGCGTCCTCGAGGACGTCTTCGACCGGCCGCTCGGTGCCCGCGACGCGGTAGTGCGGCATGCGGCCGAGTTTGCGCGGGGTGAGCACCGGCTTGGCGCGCATCGCCTTGACGTACTCGAAGCTGCGCGGCGTCAGGCAGCCGACGAGCGACACCATGAGCAGGATGTAGATCGCGGAAAACCAGACGCTGCTGTAGACGTCGTAGAACTCCAGCTTGTCCAGCAGCGTGCCCCACCAGCCGTGCGCGGTGATGTACTCGTCGACCTTCGGGGCGTTGAGCCTGCGCTGCGGCAGCAGGGCGCCGGGCAGCGCGGCGAGCGCGAGCAGGAAGAGCAGGACGAGCGCGGTGCGCATCGACGTCAGGCCGCGCCAGGTGTTGCGCAGGAAGGCAAGGACGCGCCTGAGCGGCGACGTGTGCTTCGGCTTCGGCTGCTGCGCCGGGGGCGTCTCCGTGGTCGTCACAGCGGCAGCTCGAGGTTGTTCGCGAGGCTGTTGCGCAGCCACCCCATCAGATCTCCCCACAACCCGGTGACGAGCAGGATCCCGACGATCATCAGCAGCGCGCCGCCGACGATCTGGACGCGGCGGCCGTTGCGGCGCAGCCAGTCGGTGGCCCGCACGGCCCAGCGCGCGCCGAGCGCGATGAGCAGGAACGGCAGGCCGAGGCCGAGGCAGTAGATCGCGATCAGCAGGTAGCCGCGCGCCGCGGCGCCGCCGGTGGCGCTGGCCATGCTGGTCACCGCCGACAGCGTCGGGCCGATGCACGGTGTCCAGCCGAGCCCGAAGACGGCGCCGAGCAGCGGCGCGCCCCAGATCCCGCCGCGCGGCACGTGGTGCGAACGGAACTCGCGCTGCAGGCCGGGGATCCAGCCGAGGAACACCAGCGCCATGGCGATCGTGAGCACACCGCCGACGCGCTGAAGGACGTCCTGGTTGATCGTGATCGTGTCGGCGAGCCAGACCAGCGTGCCCAGCGTGGCGACGAAGACGACGGTGAACCCGAGCACGAAGAGCAGGGCCGCGCCGACGACGGCGTAGCGGCCCTTCTTACGCTGTTCGTCCGCGCTGACCGCGGGGGCGTCCGCGCCGACCAGCGCGGCGAGGTACGCCAGGTACCCCGGCACGAGCGGGACCACACACGGGGACGCGAACGAGAGGGCCCCGGCGAGCAGCGCGACGCCCGCGGCGAGCAGCAGCGGCCCGGAAAGCGCCAGCTCGGACACGGAGTTCACTCCGACGAGAGTAGGCAGTGAGCTTCGCGTTAACCCGCCGGGGCCGTCTCACAGGACGTACGTCACGACGAAACAGGACCAAGGTCCTGGGGCGCGCTTCGTGCTGTGTGCGTGGTGGTGTGGCCGTGTCCCCCGAGCGCCACATTGGGGTTTCTCGGTAGTGGTCGGTTGCGTTCGATACGGGCGACGGCGGTTGCGGGCTTGTGTCCTGGTCGGCAGTATCGCGAATGGGACATTGGGGACGTTCAACGCCGTCAATGTCGCATTCGCGACGCTCCAGCGCCGAGGCCCCTGTCCCGAACGCGTCGTTCAGGACGGTCATCGTCCCCAACGGAGCGTTCGCGACACCGGGCGAATGGAGTCGGCGAGCGCAGGGAAGTCCGAGGGACGCCCTGGGTGCATCCACCGCACCCAGGGACGCCCTTGTCACACCCCAGACCAGCGCACCCCAGGCGTCCTACAACACCTCCGGCAACACACACGGCCCCAGAACCCTGAGCGAGAAAACCACATTCGGGCGCATGAGCCACCCCGGAACAGGAGCGAGGGACCTTTGCTACCGCCCGGCCGTGCGCTGTCCCCGCCGAGCTGTCCACAACCGGACCCGTTGTCCACAGATTCTCCGCGAGCCCTATATTCGCAGGTCAACCCCGATATGCTGGTTGCAGGGGTGCCCCCGGGAGGGTGGGGGAATGCCTATCGGATGGCGTGGCCCGGGGAGCGGACGCGGGGAGTCAGGCGGCGCGGCGGCCGGGCAGGAACTGGTCGAGCGCGGCCACGCTGTGCTCGACGGCCTGGGCACCGTAGGTGAACATCGCCGTCTCATAGGTGTCGACGGCGTCGAGCAGGCTCGTGCCCGGCTCCACCAGCAGGTCACGCAGCCGCCGCGCGTCGTGCAGGGCGGTGTTCGCGCCGTTGCCGCCGCTGGGCGAGGTCGCGTGGATGGCGTCCCCCAGCAGCGTCACCGGCCCCAGCGGCCAGCGCACGCCGGGCCGGACGACCCGGATCGAAAGCCACGACGTGTGCTCCGGGTCCGCCGCCTCGACGAGCGCCCGCACGTCGGGATGCCAGCCCTCGATCGCGGCGAGCACGGCGTCCCGCGGCGGCAGTTCCTCCTGCTCCGGCGCCGGCATGAGCACCCAGCGGGCGTAGTCACCGACGTCCGGTAGCGCCACGCCCAGCTCCGCGCCCGCTTCGCGCGGCGGCCGCCGGAACCGCATCAGGCCGATCATCAGCATCACCTCGCCGTCGCTGACCCCCGCGCCGAATCCCGGCACCAGCGCGGCGAACCGGTCGGTGAGCGGCGTGCGCCCGATGACACACCGGACGCCGGTGTCCTCGGGCCGCACGCCTGGACTGAGCTGTGCACGCACCGCCGAGTTGATTCCGTCGGCGCCGACGAGCAGATCGGCCTCGGTGGCCGAACCGTCGGTGAACTCGGCCCGCACCCGGCCGTCGCCGAGCACCCGATAGCCACCGAGCCGCTTGCCGAACCTGACGTCGATTCCGGTGAGCAGCAGCTGCCGCAGCACCTGCCGATCGACCGTGGTCGCCGTCATCGGCGGCCGTGCCCCGGTGAACTCCAGCCCCGGCCCGTAGTTCTCCCTGCTCCCGCTGAGGCGGCCGGTCGTCGCGTCGAGCAGGCCGTGCAGCCGCTCGGGAAGACAGGCGCGCAGCGCGCCGACCCCCAAGTCGCCCAGCCCGATCCGATACCCCTGGAACCGGCCGTGGACATCCGGGTCCCGTTCGTACACCTCGACCTCCACGCCCGCGCCGCGCAATCCCTGCGCCAGGCACAGCCCGCCGAGTCCCGCCCCGATCACCGCCACCCTCACGACAACCTCCTGAACACCGCTCAATTGAACAGTGCTCAAGTTACCTGAACAGTGCTCAATTCGCCAGGCGTGGTGAACTGGGCACCGAAGATCGGAGGGGTGGATGCCGCTGAACCCTGCCACGGTGCTCGACGCCGCGGTGGCCCTGCTCGACGAAACGGGTCTGGACGAGTTGTCGACCCGCAAACTGGCCGACCGCCTCGGCGTCCGCGTCGGCGCGCTCTACTGGCACTACGCGAACAAACAGGCCCTGCTGGACGCGATCGCGGAGCGCATCCTCGCCGACGCCACGGCGGACGTCGCGAGGGCCAAGGCCGTCTGCCCCATCGAGGCCTGGCAGGACGAGGTGATCTGCTTCGCGCACGCACACCGCGATGCGATGCTGGCCCATCCCGATGGCGCCCGGGTCATCGCGACCATGAGCGCCCCGGGGCCGGTCGCTCTCGCGTTCCTCGGACAGCTCATCGACACGCTCGGCTCCGCCGGAATGTCCGGCCTGGACGCGGAGGCCTGCGCGGACGTCGTGACGAGTTACGTCAACGGGTTCACGATCGAGGAACAGGCCCGCCGGACGTCGGTACCCCGCGCGCTGCGGGACACCGCGTTCACGACGGGCCTGTCCGTCGTGGTGGACGGCCTCGCCGTCCGCACCACTCGCTGACCCAGCGGACCCGGATCAGCCGAAAAGCTCCTCTCGCGTCACCGATCCGGCCTCCTCGCCGGGTACGGAGACGTGACAATCGGCGTAGAGCGCGCCCTCACTCTCGAACCCCGCGGGATCTTTACCGAGCGCCGCCAGATTCGACAGTGTCTGTGCACGTTCCGCTGCACTCGCAATCGAACGTTGTTTCACCGGTCGCGACGAACTCCTCGTCACATATCCCCGCTCGCCGAAACAGCGTTCGAACGAGGAATAATCGAGGGTCCGCAACGCGGAGGTGGCGATCCACGGCGGCCTGCCGGTATTCGCTTCGAGCAACCGGGAAAACGTTCTCACGGTGACATATCCGACACACCCGGTCGAGATGATCAGGTCGACGTCCGCCAATCCGGCAGGCACTCCCGGTGATTCCTCCGCCTCCAGATCGAGTGCCGCACCCCGGTCGATCAGCCCGGTTTTCGTCGCGTACTCGACCGCGTGAGTGGCTATGTCGATTCCGTGAATCCGGTGTCCGGACGGCGTTTTCCGCGTGGCGAAGAACTTCCTGTCAACCTCGGACGGCTCCTGCGTCGCGTCACCTTCCCGCTGCTCACCGCGCCCGTAAAGGTCATCCAGAGTCAACTCGTAGTTCAACAGCGCGCCATTGATACCGTACGAGCAGCCGACGTCGAGGATGGTGAGCGGAGCAGATCCCCGCACTCTTCGCACCGCTTCGATCACCCGCAGAAACGACGGCATGACATTCTCCGGCAGCCGGTAGCCAACTCTTTCCATGGCCGCGAAGTAGTCCCGCGGATCCGGCCGGTTGTACACGTCGTTGAAATCGGCTTTGGCGGCATTGAACGCGGTATCGCTCGTCAGCACGACGACTCCTTGCATCGAAAGAAAGCACAGTCGTGTCAGCAGTAAATACGGTGTTGCGACAATAAATGGAGCGGCGCGATTCCGGCGAAATCATCCGTCAAGTTTGGCCGGGCAAACGCGTTTACTCAATCTCCGATTCCAGCCAAGCAGGTGAACGAGACCCCCGTCAATGGTCCATTGGAGTGACGGGGGCCTGCGTTCCGGTTACTGGATCTCGCGTTTCAGCAGGTCAGGGCGCTTCGGCGGCAAGGCGCTGCACCAGCGGCAGCAGGTCGCTCGCGAGTACCTGACGGAGGAAAACCGCCGCGACCCGATGTTGTTTGTCCAGTACGAGCGTCGACGGGATGATGTTGCGCGGATAGCCCGAAAGCTGCAACAGGGTGCGTCCGGACGGGTCATAGATCGACGGATACGTCAGCTTCCGGTCCCGTACGAAATCCTGCGCCGCCTGGCGCGACGGGTCCCGCACGTCGAGCCCGACGAGCTGGGTCCCGAACGGCTGCGCCTGCTCCGCCAGCTTCTCCAGCTCCGGCGCCTCCGCCCGGCACGGACCACACCACTGGCCCCACAGGTTCAGCACGATGATCTTGCCGGGGAAGTCCGCGAGCGACAGCTGCTTGCCCTCGTTCATCAGATCGTCCCCCGCCAGCACGGGGGCGGTCTGCCGCTGCGGGAGGTCGTAGGTGATGTCGAGCTTGCCGCCAGGGGAAACGAAGGTGAAACTGCTTCCCTGGACGACCGCGTCCTTGCCGGTCGAACAGCCCGCGACCAGCAACGCCGCGCTCAGCACGAGTGCGCCCAGCCGCCGTTTCACGCGCCCGTCACCTTCGGATCGGTCGCGCCGGCGGGTTCGCTGTAGACGATCTCGCGCAGCTCCCGGTCGTCGAAGACCAGGCTGGTCAGCGACGCGAGCGAACACTGCCGCTTGCGCGGGTCGTGCCACAACCGCTTCGCCTCGAGGAATCGCCGCAGCGTCCAGATCGGCAGCTGATGCGAAACGCACAGGGCTTCATGTCCCTCGGCCGCCTCGGCCGCGCGGTAGACGGCGCCGAGCATGCGGTGGGCGATCTCCACATACGGCTCGCCCCAGGACGGCGTGAACGGGTCCCGCAGCTTCGGCCAGTGCTTCGGCTGGCGCAGCGCGCCGTCCCCGACGGCGACCCGCTCGCCCTCGAACTGGTTCGCCGCCTCGATCAGCCGCTCGTCGGTGACGACGTCGAGGCGATGCGCGGCCGCGATCGGCGCCGCGGTCTCCTGCGCACGCTGCAACGGCGACGCCACGACGTAGATGAGGTCGTGCCCGGCAACAGCCTCCGCGACGGTCAGCGCCTGCTGCTGGCCGCGGTCGGAAAGCCGGTAACCGGGCAGGCGGCCGTACAGAACCTTCTCGGGGTTGTGGACTTCGCCGTGACGCAGCAGGTGCACGATCGTCTTCACGGCTGTACCGCCTCGGCGGCCGCACGCGCCGCGGCGGGCAGGGCCGCCTCGATCACCGCGAACGCTTCGTCGTCCATGGCGGCGTTGACGAACCACGCCTCGAACGCGCTCGGCGGCGGATACACCCCGGCGTCGAGCAGCGCGTGGAAGAACGCCGGGAAACGCCAGGTCTCGGCGGCCTGCGCGCCCGGGTAGTCCCGCACCGGCGTCTCGCTGAAGAACACGCTGACCAGGTTGCCCGCGTACTGCACGGAATGCGCGACGCCCACCTCGCTCAGCGCGGCGCCGAACAGGCCGCCGAGGCGCTTAGCGTTCGTGTCCAGTGCCGTGTACACGGCATCGTCGGCCGCGCGCAGCGTCGCCAGCCCGGCGGCCACCGCGACCGGGTTCCCGGACAACGTCCCCGCCTGGTAGACCGGGCCACCAGGCGCGAGCTTCGCCATCACGTCGGCACGTCCGCCGAACGCCGCGGCGGGCAGCCCGCCGGACATGACTTTGCCGAAGGTGTAGAGGTCACCCGCGACCCCCTCGAGCCCGTACCAGCCCGAGCGCGAGACGCGGAAGCCCGTCATCACCTCGTCCATGACGAGCAGCGCGCCGTACTCGTGCGCGAGGTCGCGCAGCCCGGCGTTGAAGCCCTCGTCCGGTGCGATCGCGCCCATGTTGCCCGCCGCCGCCTCGGTGATCACCGCCGCGATCGAGTCCGGGTTGTCCACAAAGGACTTCCGGACGGCGTCGAGGTCGTTGTAGGGCAGCACGAGGGTGTCCGCGGCCTGCGCGCCGGTGACGCCCGGCGACGTCGGGAGACCGAGCGTGGCCACCCCGGACCCGGCTTCGGCGAGCAGCGCGTCGACGTGACCGTGGTAACACCCGGCGAACTTGATGATCTTCGGCCGGCCGGTGAAGCCGCGCGCCAGCCGGATCGCGCTCATGGTCGCCTCGGTGCCGGAGTTGACCAGCCGCACCCGCTCGACCGGGGCGACCCGGGTGATGATCTCTTCGGCGAGTTCGACCTCGCCCAGCGTCGGGGTGCCGAAGCTCAGACCGCCGGCGGCCGCGCCGCGGGCCGCCTCGACGACACCCGGGTGGGCGTGGCCGAGGATCATCGGCCCCCACGAGGACACCAGGTCGACGTAGCGGTTGCCGTCGACATCCCACAGATAGGGCCCCTGACCCTTGACCATGAACCGCGGGGTGCCACCGACGGAGTTGAACGCGCGGACCGGCGAGTTCACCCCGCCCGGGACCGCCGCTTTCGCGCGGGCGAACCATGCCTTGGACTGCTCGGTTCCAGAAGTCACCCGTCCAGTCTCGCAAACCCCGCGCGAACGCCGCCGCGACCCCCGTCACCTGCTTCTTTCCCCTTTCTTTCGCCGGCCCTAGGATCGGCTCATGCCGGTGACCACGACCACACCGCGGCACAATCCGTGGCTGGCGCTGCTCGGGTTCGTCGCGGTGGTCGCCGTGGTGGGCCTGGTCGGCGGGCTGGCCGCGACGTCGGCGCGGGAGATCTACGCCCGCCTGAACCAGCCGGAGTGGGCCCCGCCCGCCGAGCTCTTCGGTCCGATGTGGACGGTCATGTACCTGCTGATCGCCTTCGCGGGCTGGTGGTACTGGCGCACGGACGGGGAGACCAGCGCGTACTCGGCCTACGGCATCGGCCTGCTGCTGAACGTCCTGTGGACGCCGCTGTTCTTCGCGGGGCGTTCGACGACGCTCGCGCTGTTCGACATCGTGGCACTGGATTTCGTGGTACTCGTGACCATCGTGCTCTTCGCGCGGCGGTCGCGGCTGGCGGCGGGGCTGCTGGTGCCCTATGTGGGCTGGCTGTTGTACGCGACGGCGCTGAATTCCGCGGTGGTCGTGCTGAACTGAGTTCCACGGCTCGGGTTCGGGCCTGGGGCGGCGGGTACCGAGGGACGCCCTGGGTGCGTTCACCGCACCGAGGGACGCCCTTGTCGCACCTCACCACGCCGCTCGGCCACGGTCTCGCCCTTCTGCCTCGCACTACCTGGCTCCGGGAGCCGCAGGCTGCGAGGCGTACCGAACGCGGTGAAGGCCCCCTTCACAGCGCTGAGTGCCCTGAAAGTTCCCTTCACCATGCCAGAGTCCACAAAGGACGAACGTGGGGCGGCGGGAGCGCCTGGCCGGACGTCGCGAACGCGTCGTTCGCGACGTCCAACGTCCGCAACGGAGCGTTCACGGCAGCGGGCGCGGCGCCCGGCGTGACGGAGAGGCCCGAGCAACTCGGGGCGCACCCCAGGCCGAGCCACGCCCCGAGTTGTCCACAACTCCCCTGACTGTCCACAGATTTCCGCGGCTCCGGTTTTCGTCGTGCTCCCGCGATAGAATGTTGCAGGGACGCCCCCCATAGGGCGGGTGGGGGATGGGGGTCGGTGGGGAGTGGTCAGCGTGGGGGTTGCTGGGTGATGGCTTGGGCGGTCACGGCGCCGGAGGAGTCCGGCTGGCCCTGCACGGTCACGGTGGCGCCCGGTTTGAGGTCGGCGAGTTTGCCGGGCTGGGTGAGGCCGATCGTGGTGGAGTCCGTTGTGGACACGGTGATTTCGGTGCCCTGAGCGGTTTTCAGGGTCAGTGTGCTGCCCTCGATCTTCTCGATCGTGCCCGCGGTACCGCGGCCGCCCGCGCCGCGGGTGCCGCCCTGGTTTCCGGTGCCCTGGCCGCCGGTTCCGTTCTGTCCCTGCCGCTGACCTTGGCCGCGCGCGTCACTGCCGGAGCCGGATGCCGCGCTCGAGCCCGGGCGGAAAGCGGCGTGTGTCCACGCCCCGGCGCCGAAAGCGAGTGCGAAAACCAGCAAGGCGGCCAGGATGAGCGTCGGCTTCCCGAACGGCGTCGCCACGCGCTTGAGTTCCCGGTCGAGATCGCCTTCGACGGCGGGGGCGGCGACGACCGATTCCGGTGACACGGGCGGGAGTTCGGCCGTCGGTTCCTCGGCGGGCCTGTCGGAGGTGGTGGAAGACATCGCGAAGAACTCCTACTCGTGCCGCAAGGCGTCGATGGGGCGCAGTTTGGCGGCCCGGTTCGCCGGGAAACTGCCGAAGAACAGGCCGATCAGCGCGGAAACCGCGAAGGCGAGCGCGATCGAGGACGGCACCACCACCGGGGTGATCCCGGCGACGGTGAACTGGCTGCCGACAACGCCGATCACGACCCCGAGCAGGCCGCCGAACAGGCTCAGCATCGTGGCCTCGGCGAGGAACTGGCCGAGAATCGCCGACCGCGGCGCCCCGATCGCCTTGCGGATCCCGATCTCCCGGATCCGCTCGGTCACCGTCACCAGCATGATGTTCGTGACGCCGATTCCCCCGACCAGCAACGAAATCGCCGCGACGGCCGCCAGCAACACGGTGAACGTCTGCGTGGCAGAGGTCCGGGTCGCCAGTAGCTGCTCGGAGTTCTGGATCTGGTAGTCCGGCGTCGCGCCCGCGCGGATCCCGTGCCGCGCGTCGAGGATCGCGGTGATCTCCGCCTGCGCGAGCCCCACCGAGTCCGCCGAACCCGCTTGGACGGCGATCTGGTTCAGGCTTCCGTAACCGCTCAGCGAGTTCTGCACCGCGCTCAGCGGCGCGACCGCGACGTCGTCGGCGTTCTGCAGGCCGGTACTCCCCTTGGCCTGCAACACCCCGAGCACGGTGAACTGAATGCTGTTCAACAGCACGTTCTTCCCCACCGCGGCGTCGGCGGTCCCGAACAGCGACTGCGCGGTCGTCGGGCCCAGCACGACGACCTTGCGTGCCGACGCGACATCCTCGTCGGTGAACAACGCACCGTCGGCGATCGCCCGGTTCGTCGTCGTGAAGTACGCCGGTTCGGTGCCGGCCACGGTCGGGATCGAGTACGAGGTCTGGCCGTACGTCGCGGTCGCCGTCGTGTTCACCACCGGCGACGCGGCCTTGACGTCCGGCGCGCCCACCGGATCCACCAGCGCGTGCGCGTCCTGCACCGTCAACGGCCGCGAGCCCGCGCTCTGGCCGCCCCGGAGCGGGGACACGTTGACCACGTTCGTGCCCAGGCCCTGGATGCTCGCCGCGATCGCCGCCGACGCGCCGTTGCCGACCGCGACGAGCAGGATCACCGCCGCCACCCCGATCGTGATGCCGAGCGTCGTCAGCGCGGAACGCAGCTTGTTCGCGGTCAGCCCGCGCACCGCGAACCGCAGGATTTCCAGCAGGTTCACGTCGACACTCCCACCGCACGGCGAGTCTCGTCGACGACGATCAGCCCGTCGTCGACACGGACGACGCGGTGCGCGTGCGCGGCCACCTCGTCCTCGTGCGTGATCACCACGACGGTCCGGCCCTGCGCGTTGAGCCGGTCGAACACGCCGAGCACGTCCGCGGTGCTGGCCCGGTCGAGGTTCCCGGTCGGTTCGTCGGCCAGCAGCAGCGCCGGACCGGTCACCAGCGCCCTCGCCACGGCGACACGTTGTTGCTGCCCACCGGAAAGCTCACTGGGCAGATGCCGCGCGCGCTCGGTCAGCCCCACCATCTCCAGTGCCGCCAACGCCCTGCGCCGCCGCACCACCCTGCGTAGTCCACTGTAGACAAGAGGGAGTTCCACATTGGACAACGCGGAGGTGCGCGGGACCAGATTGAAGGACTGGAAGATGAAACCGATCTTCCTGTTGCGCAGCAAGGCGAGCTGACGTTCGTTGAGGTCGGCGACGCTGAACCCGTCGAGCAGGTACCTCCCCGCGGTCGGCACGTCGAGGCAGCCGAGCATGTTCAGCAGCGTCGACTTCCCGGAGCCGGACGCACCCATGATCGCGACGTACTCCCCTTGCCGGACGACGAGATCGACACCGCGCAGCGCGTGCACGGCGGTTTCCCCGCTGCCGTAGGTCTTCCGCAGTCCGGAGACCGCGATCACCGGCTTCATCCGCGTCCCCCGCCGCCGAACCCGCGCTGGCCGCCGTTGCCCTGACCACCGGTACCGGGGAATCCGCCGGTACCGCCGCGCTGGCTGCCGTTGCCGGTCGTCGCGCTGGGCGCTGCCGCGGTGAGCACCACGTTGTCGCCCTCGTCCAGCCCGGAGGTGATCTGCACGGTCGACTCGCCGCGGATGCCGATCTGCACCTGCCGCGTCACGTTCTGCCCGTTCGCCTGGACCGTGACGACGTTCGTGTTCCCGACCGTCCGCACCGCCGCCGCGGGCACGCTCAACGCGTTGTCCGCCTGGGCGACGGTGATCACCACGCTCGCCGACTGACCCGGCCGCAGGCCGTCCGGCGGGCTGCTCATGCTCAGCTGCGCGCCGTAGGAAACGACGTTCCCGCTCGTGGTCGGGGTGAGGTCGACCTTCGTCACACTCGCCTGGATCGGCTTGTCCGGCAAGGCGTTGAGCGTCACCGTCGCCTTCTGGCCCGCCTTCACCTTGCTGACGTCGATCTCGGCGACCGAGGTGTTCACGACCAGGCCGCTCATGTTCGTGATGACGATGAACCCGTTGTTCGACGAACTCGCGCTCGACGACTGCTGACCGCTCTGCCCGCCCTGGCTGTTCTGTCCGTTGCCACTCGAGCCCGTCGTTGTGGACGCAGACGCCGAGGACTGGCCGCTGCCCGAGGAACCCGTCTGCTGCCCCACCGCGCCGTTGATCGCGGTGACCGTCCCCGCGCCCGGTGCGTAGAGCACGGTCGCGTTGACGGCGGCCTGTGCGTTGTCGACGTCGAGCTGCGCCTGGTCCACTTTGGCCTGCAAGGCCGTCACGCTGTTCTGCGTCGTGGCTGTCTGTGTGGAACCCTTGGCGCTCGTCGTGGCGGGAGCGGCCTCACCCGCGGTGAGCGCCTCCTGCGCGGCGGCCAGATTCGCCTGCGCGACCTGAAGTTGCTTGTTCGCCTGAGCACTGTCGAGGGTGGCCAATTTCTGTCCGGCCGTCACGACGTCGCCGACATTCACCGAAATCGCGGAAACCTTGCCGGACGTCCCGAAATTCGCCGCGCCCGTGTAGCTGCTGGCCAGTGTGCCCGCGGCGGAAATCGTCTGCGTCACCGTCGCCAGCCGGGCCGGTGTGGTGCGCGTCTGCGCCTGCGCGGTACTGCTCGACGGCGTGAAAGCCTGATATATCCCGAAAGCCGCGCCGCCGAGCAGCACGACCAGTACACCGTTGATGACCCACGTCCGAGTGGGGCGCCGCCGCGTCATGCGGAAACCCTGCGGGCACCGGTTATCAGCCAGCTAGGGGTTTCCTGTGCCGCACCTGTGTATCGGGCGGCTCAGTCCTTCTTCGCGCGGCGCCGCGCACGCACCGCGAGCGACAGCTGACGAACCGCGTCCACCAGCAGGATCGCCGCGAGCGCACCGAGCCCGAGCGCACCGGCGATGAGGTGACCGAAATACCGTTGCGACACCAGGACCGCGCCGTCGCCGGCGGTCGTCGTCACCGTCTCGACGCCCGCGTCCCAGCACGCGAACGCGCCCCAGACGGCGAGCGCGGCCAGCAGCACCTCGACGAGGGCGACCAGCGCCCGCCATGGCTTGTTCAGCCGCGCGGACGGCGCGGGCTCTTCCGGCGGCCAGAGTTCCGCTCCGGTGGGCTGTGGCAGCTCGATCACGGTGTGCAGCCTCTCACGACTCTCCGGGGTTGGCGCTGTCGGCATCGGCACTGTCTTTATCTGCAGTGTCTTCATCGGCACTGCCGTCATGGGCGCTACCGGTGCCGACGAGCCGGGAAAGCGCGTCGCGCAGGGCTTCCGCGTCTTTCGCCCAGGCGAGGACGACCGAGCCGTCGGTGAGCTTGACCGGCAGCTCGTCGTACTTCCGGGGCACCGCCCAGCCCCCGCCGAGCACCCGCGCACCCGCTGGTGCGCCGACGTCGGTGACCGCGGCGATTTCCGCCGCCGGGACGGTTTCCCGGCCCTGCCGGTAGCCGGCGGTGGTGACCGCGAGCGAAAGGTAACGACGCCGGGCATAAACCCACGGCGCGGTGATCGCGCACAACGCGAGCCCCGCCAGAATCCACGCGAAGGTGTGTACCGGCCCGCCGAGCAGCAACTCGGACAGCCAGCCCAGCACGGCGAACAGCGGCCCCCACAGCACGGCGATCCAGCCGACGCCGGGTTCGTGGTACAGCACGCGCTCACTCATGCGGTCTCAATTCACCTTCCGGCCGACCTTCGGGAAGTAGGCCGCCACGCTCGGCAAGTACATCAGGATCAGGGCGACGACCGCGAGCAGCAGGCTCACCACCAGGAAGGGCAGCAGCGCCTGTGGCAGGAACAGCAACGGGAAGATCGCCTCGAAGATCGCCAGCGCGGTCACCACGGAACGCGCCGAACGGGTACCTTGACGCGCCTTGTAGGCGAACAGCGCGATCAGCAGACTGAACACCACGGCGCCGACGAGCAGCGTCCACAGGAATGTCGTCATCCCCGCCGCGATGTCCGCGGGGCTCGGTTTCGGCCCGGGGGCCTTCGCTTCATTGGTCGCCTTGATCACGGCGTCGATCAGGCGCTGCTTCTCCACGAGGAAGAGAATCTGCCCGGCGACCAGCACCACGCCCGAGGCGATCCACAGCACGAACGAGATGTTGACCGGCGTCGGCACCGTGTACGCCGGCGCCTGCTGACCCGGCAGCACCGGATCGGGCGCGCGGCCCCGCTTGCGGCGCTCGTCGTCGGTCAGCCCGGCGAGGTCGTCGGGGATCTCGTTCTCCTTGTCGGCCACCCCGAGGACTCTAGCCCGTGCGCGAGGTCAGTCCAGCCAGGCGGCGGCCTCGGCGGCCCAGTAGGTGAGGATCAGGTCCGCGCCCGCGCGCCGGATCGACGTCAGTACCTCGAGGACGGTGCGCTCGCGGTCGAGCCAGCCGTTCGCGGCCGCGGCCTCGACCATCGCGTACTCGCCGGAGATGTTGTACGCCGCGACCGGCACCGGTGAGATGTCCGCCGCCGCCTTCACGACGTCCAAATAGGACAGTGCGGGCTTGACCATGACCATGTCGGCGCCCTCGGCGAGGTCCAGCTCGATCTCGCGCAGCGCCTCGCGCGCGTTGCCGCTGTCCTGCTGGTATGTCTTGCGGTCGCCCTTGAGCTGCGAGTCCACCGCCTCGCGGAACGGCCCGTAGAACGCGCTGGCGTACTTCGCCGAGTAGGCGAGGATCGCCGCCGAGCTGTGCCCGACCTCGTCCAGCGCGCGGCGGATGACGCCGATCTGGCCGTCCATCATCCCGCTCGGCCCGAGCACGTGCGCCCCGGCTTCGGCCTGTGCGACCGCCATTTCCGCGTACAGCCGCAGCGTCGCGTCGTTGTCGACCGTGCCGTCGGCGTCCAGGACACCGCAGTGGCCGTGGTCGGTGAACTCGTCGAGGCAGGTATCGGCCATCAGCACGGTCGCGTCGCCGAGCTCGGTCCGCAGGTCGCGCAGCGCGACGTTCAGGATGCCGTCCGGATCGACCGCGCCGGAGCCCTCGGCGTCGCGCACCTTCGGGATGCCGAACAGCATCAGCCCGCCGACACCGGCGTTGACCGCGTCGACGGCGGCCTTGCGCAGCGAGTCACGGGTGTGCTGGACGACGCCGGGCATGCTCGCGATCGGCCGTGGCGCGTCGGCGCCCTCGGCCACGAACATCGGGAGGATCAGCTGACGCGGCCGCAACGTCGTCTCGCCGACCAGCCGGCGCATGGCCGGGGTCGTACGGAGCCTGCGGGGTCGATGCTCAGGGAACACGTCCTCCACGGTACCCCGGCCGGTCGGGATCGTGGGGTGCGGGCGGGTAAGCGGGCACTCCGCCGGAAGAAGCGCTTTTCCCGATGTGCCAAGGAAAAGCGCGTTCTCGAAGTGACAGTGCGTCAGCTCCCCGGCCCGATACCTCAGTGTTCCCAGGTACGAACGACGTGCGCCGGATCGTCGAGCCACAGCGTCTGCGCCCCCTCCGGCGTGACGGTGAGCCCGAACCGATCGAGACCAGGTTCCCCGTTCTCGTACCACCAGTCATACGCGGCCACGACCTCGTCCCACAGGCGGCGAGGGCCGAACTGATGGACCGTGAAGGGCGCGGGATCGTTGAGGTTGGCATCCAGCCGCGCCCACGACCTGGTATCGGGGTCGTCGAGCTCGAAGTTGTGGTGCAGCGGACCGTACGCACCCCACTCCGTCACCAGGTTCGCCGCAGCCAGCCGAGCACCGATGGCGAACAGGCCCTTCCCGGGGTTGAGCATCCGATCGAGGTCGCGGCCCCGACAGTCGGTGGTGGACACTTCGGCAGCGGCGATGTCGGCGGGATCGGGCTCGAAAGCGTGGAGCGCGCGACGCTGGCTGCGCACGCGCATGAACGCCAGATCACCGGAGAACCGGCCGGTGCCGACACCGTCGGCATCCTTGACCAGGGTCAGCATGACGCCGTTGGACCAGTCGGTACCCCACGGGGTGACCAGGCGACCTCCTGGCCGCAGCTGACTTGCCCAGGCGACGGGCACGACCTCACGAATCGCCGCGGTGGAGATGACCCGCTCGTACGGGGCGCCATCGGGACAACCGGCCAGCCCGTCGCCCGTGATCACCCGCGGACCGTCGTACCCCGCGTTCGCCAGCGCGCGGCGCGCGTCATCCGCGAGCTGGGGGTCGACTTTCGATCGTGGTGACGTGCCCATCCGGGGCGACGCGGCGGTGCAGGAGAGCCGCGTTCCATCCGGTTCCGGTGCCGATCTCCAGTACGGAATCACCGGGCTGCGGATCGAGCACGTCGAGCATCTCGGCGACGATGCTGGGCTGGCTGCTCGAACTGGACGGAAAGCTCCCCCGCTCGCCGGGGCGGACTTCGCCGAGATCGACCTGCGTGATCACGGGCGCGTCGGCGGCCACCGCCTCGGCCCACCGATCCGGTTCGTCGTGCTTGGACAGAGCGACGAAATCATCCCCGTCGCGCACCCAGATGGTGTCCGGGATGAAGAGCGCGCGCGGCACCTGGTCAAGCAGGGCTTTCCAGGGCGCCGTGCCATCAACGCTCACTAGTCGCCCTCCGCCTTGTGCTGAAGGGGACTTTCCTCGCGTGTGAGGCGAGGAAAGTCCCCTTCAGCTCACGAACTCAGCTGCGGCGGGCGCGCTTGGCCTTGCGCGGCGGCGGCAGCGCGCCCTCGGCACGCAGTTTCGCGGCGTGCGCGGCGAGCGCGTCGACCAGGTGCGGGACGTCGGCCTTCTCCGGCTGGACGTCGACCCGCAACCCGAACTCCACGGCGGTCTCCGCGGTCTTCGGGCCGATGCACGCGACGAGGGTGCGCGCGTGCGGCTTGCCCGCGATGCCGACCAGGTTCCGCACGGTCGAAGACGAGGTGAAGCACACCGCGTCGAAGCCGCCGGTCTTGATCATCTCGCGGGTCTCGGCGGGCGGCGGGGCGGCGCGGACGGTCCGGTAGGCCGTCACGTCGTCGATCTCCCAGCCGCGGTCGCGCAGGCCGGCGGACAGCGTCTCGGTGGCGATGTCGGCCCGCGGCAGCAGCACGCGGTCGACCGGGTCGAGGACGTCGTCGTACGGCGGGAACTCGGCGAGCAGGCCCTCGCTGGACTGCTCGCCCTCGGGCACCAGCTCGGGGATGATGCCGAACGAACGCACCTTCGCCGCGGTCGACTCACCGACGCAGGCGATCTTCACGCCGGAGAACGCGCGGGCGTCCAGGCCGAACTCCTCGAACTTCTCCCACACCGCGCGGACGGCGTTGGTCGAGGTGAACACGATCCACTGGTAGCGGCCGTCGACGAGGCCCTTGACCGAACGCTCCATCTGCGCCGGGCTGCGCGGCGGCTCGACGGAGATGGTCGGCACCTCGTGCGAGGTCGCGCCGTGGCCGCGCAGCCGCTCGGCCATCTCGCCCGCCTGCTCCTTGGTGCGCGGCACCAGGACCTTCCAGCCGTACAGCGCGCGCGACTCCCACCACGACAGCTTCGAGCGCTGCCCGGCGGCCTGGCCGATCGTGACGATCAGCGGGCCGACCAGCTCGCCGGCGTCGGCCGCGAGCTTCTCCAGGGTGGTGTCCAGCGTGCGCTGGGTGTTGATGGTGCCGTTCGCGGTCACCGCGACCGGGGTGCTCGCGGCCTGGCCCTTCTCGACCAGCGCGGACGCCGCTTCGGCCAGGTGGCTCGACGTCGCGTGCAGCACGAGCGGGCCGGGCGCGGCGGCCAGCGCGCCCCAGTCGACGTCACCGCGGACGTCGACCTCGGTGTGCGTGCCGCCCAGCGCGATCCCCGCATAGGCCGGGACGGCGGCGCTCGGCGAGACGCCGGGGATGACGTCGAACACGGCGCTGGTGCGCGCGACGGCCTGGACCTCGGCCACCACGGCCGGGCTGGTCAGCGGGTCACCGGCGATCAGGCGCAGGACCAGCCGCCCGGCCTTCGCCTCGGTGGTCAGGTCCTTGGCGACGTCGGCCGCCTCGCCGACGGCCGGGCGTACCTCGGCACCTTCGGCGGCGAAGGCCAGCACTCCGGCCGGGACGTCGGGGTCGGTCACCACGACCTCGGCCTTGGCCAGCAGTTCCTGGGCCCGGACGGTGAGCAGTCCTGCGTCACCGGGGCCCGAGCCCACGAAGGCGACGCGCCCGGTGGTCTTACGCGCGGGGGTCATCTGTGCGTTTCTCCTCATTGGACGGCCGTGCGCGCTCGGGCACGGCCGCAGTTCTCCAGTACAGCTGGTCGTTCTCTCGGGGTCGGTCAGTGCGCGGTGCCGCGCAGCGCTCCGGCACCCAGGTCCAGCAGCTCGGCCGCCAGCGTCCGGCCCAGCTGCGCGGCCTCGGCCTTGTCGCCGAGCACCGAGGCACGCAACATGTCCACCGACCCGTTCTCGTCCTCGACGGCCGCGGTGCCGCGAAGCGAGATCCGTTCCACGACCGCGCCCTCGGCGTCGAGGTCCTCGACGATCTCGGCGAGCGCACCCACCGGAGCGGTGCACCCGGCTTCGAGCGCGGCCAGCATGGCCCGTTCGGCCGTCACCGCGGCCCGCGTGCCCTCATCGTCCACTGTGGACGAAAGCAGTCGCTCGACGTCCACGTCACCGTCCCGGCACTCCACCGCCAGCGCCCCCTGCGCGGGAGCGGGCAGCATCTGGATCGGGTCGAGGGTCTCGGTGATCGCCCCGCCCCGCCCGATACGCACCAGGCCGGCACGCGCGAGCACCACGGCATCCAGCTCGCCGTCGGTGACCTTGCGCATGCGGGTGTCGATATTGCCTCGGATCGGCACGATTTCCAAACCGAGCCCGAGCGCGCGCAGCTGCGCGGTGCGCCGCGGCGCCCCGGTGCCGACCGTCGAACCCGGCGGCAGCTCGCCGAGGGTGAGCCCGTCACGGGCGATCAGCGCGTCGCGCGGGTCCTCGCGCGGCGGGATCGCGGCGAGGGTAATCCCGGGCTCGGGCGCGGTCGGCAGGTCCTTGCAGGAGTGCACGACGACGTCGACCTCTTCGCGCAGCAGCGCTTCCCGCAGCGCGGAGGTGAACACCCCGACGCCGATCTGCGGGATCGGCGCCGACGACTGGTCGCCGGGCGTGGTGACGGTGACGATCTCGACCTCGGCGCCCGCCTTGCGGAGCGTTTCGGCGACGGTCCCGGTCTGCGCGAGCGCCAGCTTGCTGCCGCGCGTCCCGATGCGGATGACTCTGGTCACTTACTGGTTCTTCCCTGGTGGTTGCTGCGCGGTCGGGCGTGCCACCGCCGCAGGGGCCTGCGGGTCGAGGCAGAACAGCTCGCGCAACGCGTTGGCGTAGTCGGTGTCGGCCGTCTCGGCGGCCAGCTGCTTGACCCGCACCGTCGGCGCGTGCAGCAGCTTGTCGACCACCCGGCGGACCGTGCGGCCGACCTCCTCGCGGACACCCGAATCGAGGTCGGGCAGCCGGTTGTCCAGCCGCAGCAGCTCCGCGTCGACGACCTCGGCCGCGCGGCGGCGCAGCGCGGTCACGGTCGGGGTGACCTCGGCACTGCGCTGTCCGGCGAGGTAGTCGCGCACCTCGTCGAGCACGATGCCGGTGGCCTTCGCGGTCTGCTTCTCGGTGGTCGGGGTGCCCGCTTCCCGCATGCGGCGCTGGATGGTCTCCAGGTCCACCACGGTGACCGAGGCCAGCTCACCCACCGCGGCGTCGACGTCCCTCGGCAGGCCGAGATCGCAGACGACCAGCACACGGCCGTCCCGGGGCGTGACGTGCTCGGGCGTGAACACGGCGTCCTGCGCGCCGGTGCAGCAGATCACGACGTCGGCCAGCTCGACCGCGCGCCGGACGTCGGCCAGCGGCACCGAGCGGGCTTGCACACCGGCCTCGGTGACGGACGCGGCGAGGCGCTGGGCGTTGGCCTCGGTGCGGTTGGCCACGGTGATCTCGCCGATGCCGCCCTTGCGCAGCTGGGACGCGGTGAGCGCGCCCATCGAACCGGCGCCGACGATCAGCGCGTGCTTGCCCTCGATCTCGCCCGCGGCGGCCAGCGCCTCGGAGACCACCGACGCGCCGAGCGCGTCCAGGCCGGTCTCGGAGTGCACGCGCTTCCCGACCCGCAGCGTGGTCTGGACCAATTCGTGCAGGGTGCGGCCGACCGTACCCGCCTCACGCGCAGTGGCGTAGGACGAACGGACCTGGCCGAGGATCTGCGTCTCGCCGACGACCATCGAGTCCAGCCCCGAGGCCACCGAGAAGATGTGCTCGATCGCGGCGCCCGCGTAGTGCACGTACAGGCTGTCGTACAGGTCGGCTGGCTCCATCCCGGCCTGGCGGGCCAGGACGTCGGAGATGTCGTTGAGGCCACCGTGGAACGTCTCGACGACCGCGTAGACCTCGATCCGGTTGCAGGTCGAAACCAGCATCGCCTCACTGACGTGGTCGGCCTGCTGCAGCTCGTGCAGGACCTTGACCACCTCGTGCGCGGGCACCGCGGCCCGCTCGAGCGTGCTCAGCTCCGCGCTGCGATGGGAAAGCCCGACTGCCAACACGCTCATCAGCGCACCACCATTCCCCGCCCGCCGTCCGTCCCGGCGCGCCCATTACCCGAAGCACTCTTCCCCCTTGAGAGTGCACCAGCCTTGCCATTGTCGGCACTGGGGCGAGCCCCCGGTTCTCCGTTACGGCCGTCACCGCCCGCCGTGCCGTTGCCCGGGGCGAGGTCGGCTCGCCGGGCGACGTGGAAGGAGAGGATCTGCAACTCGACCGCCAGATCGACCTTGCGGACCTCGATGTGCGGCGGCACCTGCAGCACCACCGGCGCGAAGTTCAGGATGCACTGGACGCCGCCCGCGACCAGCAGATCGCACACCGACTGCGCGGCGGTCGGCGGCGTCGCGATCACGCCGATCGAGATCTGCCGCTCGGCGCAGACCTGCGGGATCTCGTCCAGATGCGACACCGGCAGCCCGCCGACCGGCACGCCGATCAGGTCCGGGTCGAGGTCGAACAGCGCTTCCACCGGGAAACCGCGGCCGGGGAACCCGCCGTAGTTGGCCAGCGCGTGGCCGAGGTTACCGATCCCGACCACGGCGACGCGGTGCTTGCGCGTCAGGCCGAGGATGCGCTCGATCTGGCTCACCAGGACCTGCACGTCGTAGCCGACGCCGCGGGTGCCGTAGGAGCCGAGGTAGGAGAGATCCTTGCGCAGCTTCGCCGAGTTGACCCCGGCGGCCTGCGAGAGTTCTTCACTGGACACCGTCGTCGCGCCCTGCTCGGCCAGTCCGGAAAGGACCCGCAGGTACACCGCGAGCCGCGCGACCGCGGCCTCGGGGATCGACTTCGCCCTGGCCTCGCCGCCTTCACCACCGTTGCCGTTGGTGCCATTGGCGCCGTCGTCGCCGGGTACGGCGGGCATTTCGGCGGTGGGCGCGTTGTCGGCGTCGGGGGTGGCCCGGCCGTTGCGGCTGTCCCGGCGGCGGGACGCCCGGGGTGGCGTAGACCCGTCACCACGCCCCCGCTGTGTCACCACGCTGGCACTCCTGTTCACCGCGAATTCCCGACCGCGCGTCCGGTACCGCTCCGGCCATCGCCACAACCGTACGAAACTGGCTCTTGACCCGGCGGCGGGAGTCCGGTTTGATGCCGGGCCGCGCGGAGGCGATGTGCCTACGGTAGTCCACTTGTGAACGCAGGCACAAAGTCACAGGTAGGAGACATGACCAGTCCCACATACGGAGTCTTGACGCGGCGCCGGGTAGTGCGCGGGGCGGCGTTCGCGGGTGCTGGCGGGGCTCAGGAGGTCTCGCTGTGGCATCGAAGTCACCCTGCGGCGGGCGTTGATCGCAGTGTGTGATCGACCGGCGGGGTGCTGAAGGACGCTTTCAGTGCGTTGGACGAGTTGAAGGGCGCCTTCGGTGCATCCAGCGCGGTGAAGGGCGCCTTCAGTGCATCGCGCGGCCAGGCCCGGCTCCCGGCTCCCGGCTCCCGGCTCCCGGCTCCCGGCTCCCGGCTCCCGGCTCCCGGCTCCCGGCTCCCGGCTCCCGGCTCCCGGCTCCCGGCTCCCG